>JBGAHX010000051.1:0-40723 GCA_044225935.1 Gemmatimonadaceae bacterium | reverse complement strand
CAGCGCTACGGCAGCGGCTCCGTGTCGGGGTCGGGGACGGTGCGCTACTTCGTCCTCCCGGCGCGCTCGATCTTCGCGACCGCCGAGGTGAGCTGGTAGATCGCGGTGAGGCGCCTATCGCTGGGCAGAAACTACGACTGAGACGATCAATCGTGATGCGAAGAGCGGCAGGGAGTGCATCCTGCGCCCCCTGCCGCTCTCCCATTCCGGACCTCAGCAACGCTTCACGGGACCGTGGGGCGCACCGGGCGCGCGGGCTTCGTCCCGTTCATGCGCGGGCGCGGACCGTTCCCGACTTCCACCGTAATGTCGCGGATGTAGTTGGTGATGCGGGCGTAGTGCGGGTAGTCGATGTACTGCGCCTCATCGCTTCGCTGGTGATAGTCGCCGTGAAGCCCGGTGAAGAAGAAGGCGATCGGGACGCCCTGCAGCGCGTAGTTGTAGTGATCGCTCCGCCCGTAGATGTTGTTGTAGCCGGTCCAGGTCATCGTCGAGTCGTACTGGTAGTCGAGCGAGAGCGCGCGCGACTGCTTCTTGTTGACCGCGGCGACCGTCTCGCCGAGGTCTTTCGAGTCGAAGAACGAGCCGACGACGCCGAGGTAGTCGCTCGAGCCCCCGGGGAGATCGCCTTCGCGCCCGCGCCCGATCATGTCGATGTTGAGCTGTGCGACGACCGAGTCCATCGGGACCGTCGGGTTGCGGGTGAAGAAGGCCGACCCCACCAGCCCCGCCTCCTCGCCGGTGTGCCAGACAAACAGCGTGGAGCGCTTCGGCTTGACCTTCATCGCCTGGATGTACTCGGCGATCTCGAGGACCCCCATCGATCCCGAGCCATCGTCGTCGGCGCCGTTGTTGATCGAGTCGAGGCGCGGCTGCGGAAAGAGCTTGCGGATGCTGTCCATGTTGACGCGGATCTCGCCCAGCTGCTCCGGCGTGAGCGCCTTCATCTGGTTGGCGAGGAGGCGCTTGTTGCGCTCGTTGTTGAATGCCTTGATGGAGTCCTTGTCGACCGGGGTAGTGATCCCGACGTGATCGTTATGCGCGCCGATCGCCACGTACTCGCCCTTGAGCGTTGGATCGCTTCCGGGGATGATGGCGACGACATTCCGCGCGTAGTCGCTTGGGAGTTCCACATAGTCAAGCGAAGCGGTGACCGTCCCGCCGCGACTCCCCAGCGCCAGCGATTCGACCGACCGCACGCCGAAGAGGCGCGCCGCCGCGTCGCGCGTGAGACGCAGCGTCGCCTGCGGCGCGAGCTGCTCGAGTTGCTGGCGGAGAAGGGTGAGCGAGTCCGTTGCAGCTCCCGGGGCGCCGGGGCGTCCACGTCCACCGGCGGATTGTGTGGCGATGGTCGGTTCGTTGAGCGCACGGCGCTGCGTCATCGAGAGTGCGTCGAGATCGACGGTCGCGACGGCCACGGCGCCGTCGAAGCGGGTCGGCGGCGGCGGGCCAAATCGGCGGAAGTTGCGCGGCGTCGCGTCGGGAGCGCCCGGCAGGAGAACCACGAACTTCCCGTTGGCGTCGGCGGCAGAGATCTGTTTGGTCGTGTCACCGGCGACGCCGCCGTACACCACCTCGGCGTTCGCGATCGGGCGAGGCGCGTGCGTCCCCGGGATCGCCACCCAGTCGCTGTTCCACTGGAGCGGATTGCCGCTGACGGTGAGGCGCGAGTGGTCGGTGAAGCGGCGCAGATGATACGGCAGCACCTGGAAGTAGGTGCCGTTGTCACCAGCCGGGATGAGCCCGAGCCGCTTGAGCTCTGCGGCGATGTAGGCTGTTCCCTTCATGTTGCCGGCGCGCCCCACCTGCCGCCCCTGCATCGAGTCGTCGGCGAACTGGTAGAGGCGAACCTGCAGGTCGCGCGCCGTGATTGCACTCGTCGTCGGCACGGGCGACATGCGCTCCGGGTTGCCGAATTCGTTGAGCGTCGCCTTGCGTTGCGCGGAGGCCGGCGCGACGGCGAGCAGGAGGGCGAGTGGAACGGAGACGAATGTGGACGGCGAGCGCATGGTACGAATGCGGGTTGAAGGAAACGCGAAGTCTGACGCCCTGTCACGCCCCCGCGCCAGTCAGCAGGGACCCGCACGTGATTCAGGAAACGCGAAGAGGCGCACGATCACGGCAATGCACTCAGACCATCACCGTTCTCGCGCGCCGGTGAAGTGGCGCGCTCGTTCCCAGCGAGGTCGCAATGCCTTCGGCAGGGTGGCTCGAGCAAGTTTTGGTACGCCTGCGCGCAGGGGCGGTTGCGGGAGGCGATGACGATCCGTGAAGTTGCACAAATGGCCGACCGTTCTGTTCCCTCGCACCTCGACATCGATCGCGCGCTCGATCGGCTCGGCTACTCGTCCTTCCGTCCCGGTCAGCGCGAAGCGATCGAGACGATCCTCGAGCAGCGGCGCCTTCTCCTCGTGGCGCCAACCGGGGGAGGGAAGTCGCTGATCTACCAGCTCCCGGCGACGCTTCTCCCGGGGACGACGCTGGTGGTCTCGCCGCTCGTCTCGCTGATGCACGATCAGGTGGCGTCGCTGACCGCGCGCGGTGTCTCGGCGACGTTCCTCGCCTCGACCCTCGACGGTGACGAGATGCGTCGGCGCATGTCGGGGCTGGCGCGCGGCGAGTACCAGATCGCCTACGTCGCGCCGGAGCGACTCGCCGTGCCGGGCTTCCGATCGTTGTTGCGCGACGTTTCCTGCCCGCTCGTGGCCATCGACGAGGCGCATTGCATTTCGGAGTGGGGTCACGACTTCCGCCCCGACTATCTGCAGCTGGGTGACCTCGTCGCCGACATGGCCGACGCACGCGTGATGGCCTGCACGGCGACCGCGACGCCTATCGTGCGCGACGAGATTCTCGCGCGGCTTGGCCTCGGCGCCGACACGCCGCAACTCGTGCGCGGTTTTGCGCGCCCAAACCTGGGGTTGCGTGTTCACGAGGTGCGATCCGGTGCGGATACGGCGCGCGTCGTCGATGCTGCGCTCCGCGAGGCGATCGGCACGCCGCGCGCGGCACGCGGTGCCGTGATCGTCTATGCACCCACACGCCGGAAGACGGAAGACGAAGCGGCACGCCTCGCGAAGGCGGGGTGGCGGTGTGCCTCCTATCACGCGGGGCTTGGCGGCGAGGTGCGCGAACGCGCGTCGCAACAGTTCCGCGACGGGGAGCTCGATGTCATCGTCGCCACGAATGCCTTCGGGATGGGGATCGACCGCGCCGACGTGCGGGGAGTGTTGCACCTGTCGGCTCCAGGCTCCCTCGAGGCCTACTACCAGGAAGTGGGACGCGCCGGACGCGACGGCGACGACGCGATCGGCGTGCTGTGCATTGCACCTGGCGACCTCCCGATGCGACGACGCCTCCTCGAGATGCCCAACGAGTTCGGTGAGGTCGACGAAACGCGCGTGCAGCATCGCTGGTCGCTCTTTCTCGAACTGATGCGGTGGGCCGAAGGGGGGAGCTGCCGCCACGACGCAATCCTCCGCTATTTCGGGGACGAGGATGAGACGCTGTCGGGGTGCGGCAAGTGCGACAACTGCACGGCGCTCGAGTCTCCGGACGAAGGCGATGCCGAAGAGACGGCGATCGCCGTGCGCAAGGCGCTGAGCGCGGTTGCCCGCACGCATTGCCGGTTTGGACTCGTGGCGGCGGTCAAGCTCCTCGCCGGACTCCCCGATCCGCGACTGGAGCGTTCGGGGCTCGCCGGCACCCGCACCTTTGGCGCGCTCCGCGGGCGAAGCGAGGAGTGGATCACGGCACTCTTGCGACGCTGTGTGACGGCAGGCTGGGTCGACTTTACCGGTGGCGATCGTCCCATGGTCGCACTGACGCACGCGGGAAAGGCGGTGCTCTTCGGACATGGGCCGGTGCGGCTCCTCCTCCCCAGCGACGCGCCGCGCAGTCGCGAGCGCTCGCGGGCCGCAGCGGGAAAGGGGGCGGGACGCGCGCGTCCCGATCCCAGCGCGCTCTCCCCAGCCGATGCCGCGCTCTTCCAGGCGCTTCGCGCTCGACGCCTCGAACTCGCCCGGTCGGAGCGCGTCCCCCCATACGTCGTGGCCAGCGATCGCACGCTACACGAACTCGCCGAGGTGCGCCCGCGGACGCTGAGCGACCTCGAGGGGATTCACGGGATTGGCGCGGCCAAGGCCTCGCGCTACGGCGAGGCCTTCATCGCGGTCGTGCGAGGGGCGCCTTCGCCCTAGCGAGGTGCATCACGCCCCGCGATAGCTCGCGCCCACCCCGCTCGATCCAGCACGGTCGCGGATCTTTGCGTAGAATTACTGGTCATCGCACGAAACGTCTCCGGACGCGCCGACGCAGAGCGCCGGCCGGCGGTCGCCGACGATCCGTGTGATGTCCGATAGGCTCGGCTGCGACGCGCAGCGCCTCCCCATTCAGCCCCGTCCCGCCATGGCGTACACCCTCAAGGTCAACGGGAAATCCCACACGGTCGATGTCCCGGCCGACATGCCGCTCCTGTGGGTTCTTCGAGACGTCCTCGATCTCAAGGGGACCAAGTTCGGATGCGGTATCGGACAGTGCGGTGCGTGCACGGTGCACCGCGACGGCGCGCCGACGCGCTCCTGCCGCACCACGGTCGCCGCGGCGGCAGGCGCCGAGATCACGACCATCGAGGGAATCTCTCCCGATGGCACCACGCTTACGGCGCTGCAGCAGGCCTGGGACGAGCTCGATGTCCCGCAGTGCGGCTACTGCCAGGCCGGGCAGCTGATGGCGGCGACGGCGCTCCTCACCCGGACGCCCAAGCCGACCGACGACCAGATCGACGCGGCGATGAACGGCAACATCTGTCGCTGCGCCACGTACCTGCGCATCCGCCAGGCGATCCACACCGCCGCCGGCTCGCTGCCTAACGCAACCTCGCCGGCCTCGCGGCCGGGCGACGCCAACGCATAAGGAGGCGCCATGGATTCCACCACGACTCCGCGCGCGAATCGGGTCGACCGGCGCGAGTTTCTCCGCGCCTCGGCGCTCGCCGGCGGCGGGCTCCTGCTCGCCTCGTACGTTCGCCCGGCCGAGGCGCTCGCCCAAACTGCCGCCAGCTGGTCGCCCGCCGCGGCCGACGCCTTCATCCCCAATGTCTTCATCCGCCTGACGACCGATGGCAAGGTGACGATCATCGGGAAGAATCCCGAGGTCGGGCAGGGGATTCGCACCATGCTCCCGATGCTCATCGCCGATGAGCTGGATGTCGACTGGAGCGACGTGACGGTCGTGCAGGGCGACAGCGATCCGGAGAAGTACGGCTCGCAGTTCGCGGGCGGGAGCACGGGGACGCCGATGAACTGGGACGGCCAGCGCCGCGTCGGCGCCGCCGGGCGCCAGATGCTCATCGCGGCTGCTGCGCAGGGGTGGGGCGTCTCGCCGTCGGAGTGCACGACGCGTTCGGGCGTCGTGACGCACACGCCGACCGGGCGCACGAAGAAGTACGGTGAATTGGTCGCCGCCGCGTCGGCGCTCACGCCCCCGGATCTCAAGACCGTCACGCTCAAGGATCCGAAGGACTTCCGTATCATCGGGACGCGCGTCAAGGGGGTCGACAATACCCGCATCATCACCGGCAAGCCGCTGTTTGGGATCGACGTGACGGTGCCGGGGATGAAGTACGCCGTCTTCGAGAAGTGCCCGGTCTTCGGCGGCAAGGTGAAGTCGGCCAACCTCGACGCGATCAAGGCGATGCCAGGCGTGCGCAACGCCTTCGTCGTCGAGGGCGGGACTGCGCTCAACGGCCTCCTCGGCGGTGTGGCCATCATCGCCGATACCTGGTGGCACGCGCAGAAGGCGCGTCAGGGACTCGTCGTCGCGTGGGATGAAGGGGCGACCGCGAGTCAGGGGAGCGACAGCGACGCTGCTCGCGCTGCCGAACTCGCCAAGGGGGCGCCTTCGAAGACGCTACAGAAAGACGGCGACGTCGACGCGGCCCTCAAGGGAGCCGCCAAGGTCGTCTCGGCGTCGTACTACTACCCCTACATCTCGCATGCAACGCTGGAGCCGCAGAATTGCACGGCCGCCGCGAAGGGGAACACCGTCGAGATCTGGGCGCCGTCGCAGAATCCGCAGCCCGGGCGGCAGCTCGTCGCCAAGACGCTCGGCATCGAGGAGAAGGACGTCGTCATCCACATGACGCGTTGCGGCGGCGGCTTCGGCCGGCGTCTCAACAACGACTACATGGTCGAAGCGGCGTGGATCGCGCGCCAGGCGGGAGTGCCGGTCAAGCTCCTCTGGTCGCGCGAGGACGACATGCGGCACGATTTCTATCGTCCAGCCGGCTGGCACAACCTCACCGGCGGCGTCGACGCTGCCGGGAAGATCGTCGCCTGGAAGAACCACTTCGTTTCGTTCGGCGAAGGAGAGCGCTTCGGCCCGAGCGCCAGCATCTCGCCGGTCGAATTCCCTGCGCGCTTCATTCCAAACTTCCAGCTCGATTCGTCGCTGATTCCGTCGGGGGTCCCGACCGGTCCGCTGCGCGCGCCGGGGAGCAACGCGATCGCCTTCGTCTTCCATTCGTTCATCGACGAACTGGCCGAGGCGGCGGGGAAGGATCCGGTCGAGTTCCGCCTCACCCTCCTCGGCGATCCACGCGTCGTGGCCAATGCCGATGGGAGCGCGGCGTACGATGCGGCGCGCATGCGCGGCGTCCTCGAGATGGTGGCCGAGAAGTCCAACTGGGGAAAGGTGTCGCTCCCCAAGGGAACTGGGCGCGGCGTCGCCTTCCACTTCTCGCATCGCGGCTACTTCGCCGAGGTCGTCGAGGCATCAGTGGCGTCGAATGGCGCCGTCAAGGTGAACAAGGTCTGGGTGGCCGGCGACGTGGGGAACCAGATCATCAACCCAAGCGGCGCAGAGCAGCAGGTGCAAGGCTCGGTGCTCGATGGATTGAGCGAGGCGATGACGCAGGAGATCACCATCAAGGGGGGGCGCACCGAGCAGGCGAACTTCAACCAGTACCAGCTCCTGCGGATGCGCCAGGCGCCGCCGGTCGAAGTGCACTTCCACATCACCGACTTCGCCCCCACGGGGATGGGCGAGCCGGCGCTCCCGCCCGTCGTCCCTGCGCTCTGCAACGCGCTCTACGCCGCGACTGGCAAGCGTGTGCGTTCGCTTCCGCTGTCCAAGAGCGGCTTCCGCTGGGCCTGATGCGGCGAGGCACGGCAACGTAGGAGGCGTCTCCTACGGCGCGTCACGACGGTACCAACGAGGGCGACCCCACAGGGTCGCCCTCGCTGCGTCATCCTCCCACTCTCCTCACGCATTGCGCGACCGGCGTGTAGGGGAATCCCCCCTACACAGGAGAAGGGAGGGAAGGGCAGACACTCCCGACACGTTGGCGTAACGTGAAGCAGCGAGCAGGAGGAGTGCTCCGTGACCGCTGCAACCAACGCGCTAACGACGACCGTTGCGCCGGCGACGCCGATCTTTCGGGCGCGCGGGCTCGGCAAGGTGTATCGCATGGGCGAGGTCGAGGTGCACGCGCTGCAGGGCGTCGACCTCGATATCCGCTCCGGTGAGCTCGTGGTCATCCTCGGCCCGTCGGGGAGCGGAAAGTCGACGCTGTTGAACATCCTCGGCGGGCTCGACGCGCCGACCACAGGCGAGGTGCACTTTCGCGACCACGACCTGGTGAACGCCAGGGACGCGGAGCTCACGCGCTACCGCCGGGAGCACGTCGGCTTCGTCTTCCAGTTCTACAACCTCATCCCGAGTCTCACAGCGCGGGAGAACGTCGCGCTGGTGACCGAGATCGCCAGCAACGCGATGCCGCCTGACGAGGCACTCGCGCGCGTTGGGTTGGGAGAGCGTCTCGACCACTTTCCGTCGCAGCTCTCGGGCGGAGAGCAGCAGCGCGTGGCGATTGCCCGCGCGATCGCCAAGCGCCCCGACGTGCTCCTCTGCGACGAACCGACGGGTGCGCTCGACGCCGAGACCGGGACGATCGTCCTCGAGGCGCTGGCGGAGATCAACCGGTCACTGGGAACGGCGACCGTGGTGATCACGCACAACGCCATCATCGCGCAGATGGCCGACCGCGTCCTGCGCATGCGCAGCGGGCGCATCGCGAGCGAGACGGTCAACGAGACGCGTCGGCCGCCCAGCGGGCTGGAGTGGTGAGCGATGCTGGCGCTGCGTGGACTCTCCGCTCTCGACCGCAAGCTGCTGCGCGACGCCTGGCACTATCGCGGCCAGCTCGGTGCGATCGCGGCCGTGGTCGTGTGTGGCATCGCCCTGTTTGTCTCGCTACGCAGCATGAACGGCTATCTCCGCTCGTCGCGCGACGCGTACTATGGCTCGGCGCGATTCGCCGACCTCTTCGTCTCGGTGCGGCGTGCCCCGCTTCGGGTGGCGCGTGAGGCGGCGGAGATCAAGGGAGTCGTGTCGGCCGATCCGCGCATCGTAACGGAAGTGGTCGCCGACGTACCGGGGCTCCCGGAGCCGGCGACGGTGCGACTCGTCTCGATCCCCGTGCCGGCCGCACCGATGCTCAACCGCGTGCACCTGGCGATGGGGCGATGGCCCAGCGAGGGGAACGACGGCGAAGTGATCGCATCACGCGCTTTTCTCACCGCCAATGCACTCACCCTCGGCGATTCGATCGGCGTGGTGCTCAACGGACGCTGGCGCTGGCTGCACATCGTTGGAGCGGGGATCTCACCGGAGTACGTCTACGAGATCGCCGACGCCGGCGTCTTCCCCGACAATCGCCACTTCGGCGTCGTCTGGATCGGGCGCGCCGCGTTGGAGACGGCGCTCGACCTCGACGGCGCCTTCAACGACATGACGCTGTCGATCGTTGCCGTACGCGATACGCAGGCAGTCATCGAAGCGGTCGACACGCTGCTGGCTCCCTTCGGCGCGCGTGGTGCGTACGCGCGCGACGAGCAGGTCTCGCACCAGTTTCTCACCGGTGAGATCGACGAGACGAAGGTTACCGCCGTCCTCCTCCCTGCGATCTTCCTCGGCGTCACGGCCTTCCTCGTGCACGTCGTGCTCTCGCGGTTGGTCAGCATGCAGCGCGAGCAGATCGCCACGCTCAAGGCGTTCGGCTACACGCATGCAGCGATCGCACGCCACTATCTCCTGTTGGCACTGATCCCGGTGCTGGGCGGGAGCGCGATCGGTGTCGTGCTCGGCGCCTGGCTGGCGAGCGGACTGGCCGAGGTCTATGCGCGATTCTACCAGTTTCCGGCGGCGCCCTACGTTCTGCAGGGAGGGATCGCCGTCGCGGCGGTCGTGGTGGGTGGAGGGGCGGGGATCGTCGGGGCGCTGGGGGCGGTCGCGCGCGGCGTGCGACTGCGTCCAGCCGAGGCGATGCGCCCGGAGGCGCCGCGCCGCTTTCGGCACGCCGCCTTTGACGGAGTGATGCGGCGCCTGACGACATCGGTGCGCTCCTTCGTCATCGTCCGAAATCTCGAGCGCAAGCCGTCGAAGACGCTGCTCTCGATCGTTGGGCTCGCGCTGGCCGGCGGGTTGGTGATCGCCACCCTGTCGATGTACGACGCCATCGACGCGATCTTGGAGCAACAGTTCTTCGTCGTCGATCGCGGCGACGTGACCGTGACGTTTCGCGAACCCGCGCGAATCGCCGCGCTCCGCGCGCTCGCGCGACAGCCGGGCGTGCTCGAAGTCGAGGGATTTCGCGCCGTTCCCATTCGCGTGCGGCACCATGCCAGCGATCGACGGAGCGTTCTCTTCGCTCTCTCCCCGGGTGGGGCATTGCGCCGACTCGTGGGGAGCGACCAGGTCGCGCGAGAGGCGCCGGAGAGTGGAGTCCTTCTCGCCTCGTCGCTGGCCGAGCGGATCGGTGCGACGACCGGGGACGAGATCGACGTGCACCTCCTCGAGGGGCGCCGGCGCGTCGTGACGCTCACCGTGGTCGGCGTCACGGACGACCTCCTGGGATCCGCCGCGTACATCGCACCGAGCGCCCTCGACGCGCTCGAGGGGAGCGTGGAGCTCTTTTCGGGCGCATCGCTTCGGGTCGACGCGCGCCATCGCGACCTTCTCTTCCGCGAGCTCAAGTCGCTCCCCGAGGTGAGCGGCGTATCGATTCGCGCCGTCGCACTCGAAGGCTTCCAGCGCACGATCGAGGAGAGCTTCGGCATTGCGCTGGTTGTCACGTTGGGCTTCGCCTGTGTCATCGCCGCGGGAATCGTCTATAACGGGGCGCGCGTGGCGCTCTCGGAGCGCGGTCGCGAGCTGGCGTCCCTGCGCGTGCTTGGCTTCACCCGGCGGGAGGTGGCGTCGATGCTGCTTGGCGAGCAGGTGGTGCTGACCGTGATCTCGTTCCCGGTCGCCTTCGCCATCGCCTACCTCCTCGGCTGGCTCATCACGGTACGATTCGAATCGGCACTCTTTCGCATCCCTGTCGTCGTCGTGCCGACCTCGTACCTGTTGGGAACGGTGGCGGTCACGATCGCTGCGGTCGCATCGGCGTGGATCGTGCGCCAGCGCATCGCACGGCTCGATCTCATCGCCGTGCTCAAGACACGGGAGTGACGCACATGTCGACACGACGAAGCCATATGCTCTGGATAGTTGGCGCCGCTGCGATCGCCATCGGCGGATATGCCTGGCTGCGCCCCTCGCCCCTCGAGGTGGAGGTCACGACTGCGAGCGACGGCCCACTGCGCGTCACGCTCGACCAGACGGCGAAGACGCGGGTGCGGCATCACGTGGAGATCGCCGCACCGGTTACCGGCCGCCTCGCGGAGATCGCCTTCGACGTGGGGGATACGGTGCGGCGCGGGGAAGTCCTCGCACGACTCTCACCGGCGCCGCTCGATCCGCGTGCTCGTGCCGAGGCGGAGGCGATGCTGGCGCAGGCGACCGCGCGCGCTGCCGAAGCACGCGCGCAGCTGCAACAGGCGGAGGTGGCACTTGGGGAGGCGCGACGCGACGATGCGCGTACGCTCCGCCTCGCCACGGCCGGGGCGATCCCGACCCGAGACCGCGAGCGGTCCGGCGCCGAGCTCCGCGTTAGGCTGCAGGACTCGGTGGCGGCCGCCGCGCGCCTCGCGGCGGCGCAGGACGGGATTCGCGCCTCGCGCGCATCGCTGATGGGGGCCGACGCGACCCGCGGAGGCCGAGGCGTGCCGGTGCCGCTTGTGAGTCCCATCGCCGGGCGAATCCTCCGCATCTTCGAATCGCACGACCGTGTCGTCGCGGCGGGAACACCACTCGTCGAAGTCGGGGATCCCTCGCAGCTGGAGATCGTCGTCGACGTCCTCTCGCGCGATGCCTCGCGCATTGCGATCGGAATGCCGATGGAGGTGCGGCGCGCCGGCCAACCGACACCGGTGCGTGCCCACGTCGACCGTGTGGAGCCCGCCGCCTTCACTGCGCGTTCGGCGCTAGGCGTGGACGAGCAGCGGGTCAACGTCATCGGGCGCTTCGATGCGCCAACGACGGGGCTCGGCGACGCCTTCGAAGTCGACGTGAGCATCGTCGTGTGGGAGCGTCCACGCGTGCTGCGCGTCCCCGCGGCGGCGCTCGTCCCACTCGACTCCGGATGGAGCGTCTACGCCGTGCGTGACGGACGCGCAGCGCAGCGCCCTGTCGGCATTGGCGCGCGCGGGGCGCGAGATGCCGAGGTCACCGGCGGTCTCGCCGCAGGCGACTCGATCGTCCTGCGTCCCGACGAGCGACTGCGCAATGGGGGGCGCGTGCAGCCGATGCGCTGAATGACCGCCTGGCGCGAGCTTTCAAGCGGCCGATCAAAGGCTGGCGTGCTCCCTTCACCAATCGGCGAGGGAGCGCTGCTAGTCGTTGGACTTGGGGAGGGTGAGCAGCGCTCGCGTAGCCGCGTGACGCGGCGCCGACAGGATGTCGGCCGCGCTCCCGAACTCGGCGAGGACTCCCTGCGACAGGACCGCCACGCGGTCGGCATAAGCGCGCGCGAAGTCCACGTCGTGCGTGGAGATGATCAGTGCCCGTCCGGTAGAGGCCAGCGTGCGAAGGACCTCGCCTAACGAACCGCGCCGTGCGGGATCGAGCGCCGACGTGGGTTCGTCCATGAGGAGGAGCGGGGGGTCGGGGGCGAGCGCGCGGGCGATCGCCACCCGCTGCGCCTCTCCTCCCGACAACTCTCGCGGAAGTGCCGCCGCCCGCGGGAGCACGCCGAGCGAATCGAGAAGCGACCGCGCCACCGACTCGGCCCTGTCGGTTGACCAGCCTAACGCGTGGATCGGCGCGAGCGTGACGTTGTCGAGGACACAGAGGTGCTCGAACAGCGCGTTCGCCTGGAATACCATCCCGACCGACCGCCGCCACGTGCGCAGGCGCGACTCTGGAGGAAGACGCCCTGGCTCGAGCGACACGTCGCCGACGCGCACCGAGCCTGCAGTAAATGGTTGGAGCGCGGCGATCGCGCGCAGCACTGTCGTCTTCCCCGCACCCGACACTCCCATCAGCGCGCACACCTCGCCGGGTGCGACGTCGAGGTCCACCCCGCGCAACACCGATTGCCCGCCGCGCGTGACCGTGAGCCCGCGCACCGTGAGCGGCGCGCTCATGGGTGGCTCCAGCGCCGCTCGAGCGCGATCGCCGCGCGCGACAACGGAAGCGAGAGGGCGAGATAGAGGAGTGCGCAGACCACCCCGGGAACGAACCAGCTCCCGATGTTGGTGGCATAGATCGCCGTCTGCTTGGTGAGCTCGACGACCGTGATGACCGACACCAGCGACGAGTCCTTGAGGAGGGCGACGAAGTCGTTGGTCATCGGCGCGAGCGCGAGGCGGAAGGCCTGCGGCGCACGCACCAGGCGGAGGATCTGCAGCTCGGAGAGTCCGAGTGTGCGAGCGGCTTCCAGCTGCAACGGGGCGATCGCCATCAGCGCCGAGCGGTAGATCTCCGACTCGTAGGCGGCGTAGTTGAGTCCGAGCCCGACGACTGCCGCCATGAACGCCGGAAGGCGCACGACGCTCGACAAACCGTAGTACAGCACAAAGAGCTGCAGCAGGACGGGCGTCCCGCGCATGACCTCGACGTACACAGTCAGCACGGCGCGCACGATCGGGTGACCGTACACGCGGCCGGCGGCGACGAGCACGCCCAGCATCACCGCGATCGACATCGCCAGGCAGGAAAGCACGAGCGTGAGCCCGGCGCCGCGCAGGAGGGCGGGGAAGTAGCGACCCAGGCTCCCGTTGTCACGCTTGGCAGCGGCCACAGCGCCGCTCCCTTCCTCGGCGACGACGCGGGCAAAGTGAGCGCGCTGCTGTTCGTCCCACACGTTCCAGCGGCGGAAGGTTGCCTCCAGCGCGCCATCGCGCATGCGCGCACGCAGGATCGTGTTGGCCGAATCGCGCAGGGCGCTATCGGCGCGCGCGAAAACCGCGACGTAGTATCCGCGGGCGAGCGCTTCGGGGACGATGTAGAACCCTCCCTGCCGCCTGAGGGCACGCTCGGCGATTACGTGATCGAGCAGGACCGCGTCGAGCCGCCCGTCGACGAGGTCGGAGTAGGGGTGTACGTCGTCGTCGTACGAAATCGGGATGACGCCGCTCGTCTGCTGTGCTTCGAGGATCATGTCGTACGCGGTCGTCGCCCCGAGCGTCCCCACCCGCTTCCCCGACAGGTCGGCGAGGGAGCGGTAGCGGGTGCTGTCGGCGAGGCGAACGGCGAGGACCTCGCGAAACTCGAAGTAGGGGAGCGAGAGCGCGTGCCGGGCGCGCAAGTCGGGGCGATCCTCCACTCCCGAGAGTCCCACGGCAAAGTCGCCACGTTCGACCGAGGCAGGGATCGAGGCGTACGCCACTTGCACAAACTCTGGCGTGCGCGCGAGCCCCGCGGCGATCATGTCGGCGATCTCGACGTCGAAGCCGCGCATGCTGTCGGGGTGCGCCGGATCGGCCTCGACGAACGGTGCGCCGCCTTCGGCGTCGCCCCCCCACCGCAGCACTCCTCTCGCGGCGCGTCTCGTGGGATCGCCTTGCCCCGACGGCGCGCAGGCCAGCGCCGTCAGCAACAACGCGAACAGGGCGCTCCATCGCGACGCGCCACGCCGAAGCGCTCGGCTGGGCAGCGCGCCACGGGTCCACGCGCGAACCGCCGACGCGGCGGGTAGCGACGGGCGACTCAGCGGCGCGCCCTCGAGCGACGCGCCACGCATCGAGGAGGCGTTCAGGAGCGGGTGCCCAGCGCGTGCCAGCGCGCCTTGAGTGAAGTCAGGACGGTCGGGAAGTATCCCATCTGCGACCGCTGATCGGCGGTTGGTGGCTCGGAAACGCGCACGGTGTTGCCGTAGAGCGCGGCGATGCGCTGCACGAGCTCACCTGCGGTCGCTGCGATTGTGCGCGCTTCGCCCAGCACCCGCTCGTCGCGCGGTGTCGTCCCTTCCAGACGTTTCACCTCTGCGCTCGAGGAGTCGGCGAGTGCGACCGCCTCGCGGTACATCGCCGCGATGCGGTCGAGCGACGCGTTCCATTGGCGCCGCGCGACCGTCGTCAGGCGGACGCGCGGATCCTCCCGCACGTCGAACTCGCGACGCGACTCGCGCCCGCCTAACGTCACGCGCGCCTCGTAACGCCCCGGCGCAACGAGGCGCCCAGCCATGCTGTTGCCACCGCCATCCTCGTCGTCGCCCGCCCCCGCGCGCGGGAGATTCGGGAGGCGCAGGTTCCACACTGCACGCGTGACGCCGGCGCGCGATGACGCCGGCAGCGGAACACGCGCAACTTCGGCGCCCGACGCGTCGTGGATCGCGACCGAAGTTCCGTCGGGAATTCCATCCTTCGCCCAGACGTCGATCACCGCACCCACCGGCGGATTCGTCCCGCGAAAGATCATGTCGCCCGCATGCGCCTTGGTGCTCGATCGCCGCGCCATCGTTGCCGCGCCGATCGTGAAGATGTGTCCCGGCTCGTCGCGAACCGCTGGCGTCAACTCCTGAAGCGCTCCGATCTGGTCGATGATCCAGACGCCGCGCCCGTGCGTTGCGAGCACGAGATCGTTCTCGCGTGGCTGGATCACCAGGTCGTTGACCGGAACCGTCGGCATGCCGTTGCGCAGAGCGCGCCAGTGCGCGCCGCCGTCGAGGGTGACGTACAAGCCGAACTCGGTGCCGAGGTAGAGCACCTGCGGATTCTTCGTGTCCTCGACGATCGCGTGGATCGCACGTTCGGCCGGAAGATCGCCGACGATCGACGTCCATGTCGCGCCGAAGTCGGTGCTTCGCAGGAGATAGTTGGTGTAGTCGTCCGCCTGGTGACCGTCGAACGCGGCGTACACCGTGCCGGTGTTGAAGCGCGACGCGGCGAGTGCGGCAACCCACGTCCCCTTTGGCACGCCGGTGACGTTCCCGGTGAGGTTGGTCCAGCTGCGCCCATCATCGCGCGTGCGCTGCACGTTGCCGTCGTCGGTCCCCACATAGAGCGTCCCGCGCGCGCGTGGCGACTCGGCGAGCGCCGAGATCGTCGGGTAGTACGAGACGCCATCGTCGAGCGAGAGGGTATTGGCGTCGGGATCCTGCCCCATGATGCGCAGCGTGCGGCGATCGACGCCGGTGGTGGGATTGCCTAACGAACGCCAGGTGTCACCGCGGTCGTTGCTCGTCCAGAGCACCGCCATCCCGGCATACACCGTCCTGGGATCGTGCGCCGAGATGAGGAAGGGGGAATTCCAGCCGGCCGGCGGGATCTTCTTTCCCACCAGCGGGTCGGGCGCCCCCCAGTTGCCGAGCTTTGGACCCTCGCCTTCCTTCACGGTCGGGCGGATGTTCTTCGCCTCGCGCGTCTCGACGTCGACGCGGGTGATCCCGAGGTACTGTGACGACGAGTAGACGGTGCGATTGTCGGTCGTGTCGATGACGTTGTTGAAGCCGTCGCCGCCGCCCACGCGGTACCAGTCGTCGTTGAGGATTCCCTGCGTGGAGAACGTCTCGCTCGGGCCGCACCAGCTCCCGTTGTCCTGCAGCCCGCCGCAGACGAAGTACGGGGAGGAGGTACTCGCCGAGACGTGATAGAACTGCGACACGGGGAGCGAGGCGACGTAGAGCCACTTCACGCCGCGATCGTAGCTGATCCCGAGACCGCCGTCGTCTCCCTTGATGAGGTGGCGCGAATCGCGCGGATCGACCCAGACGACACGGTCGTCGCCGTGCAGCGACTGGCGCGGCTCCACGAAGGTCTTCCCGCTGTCGTCGGAGACGGAGTACTGCACCTCGTAGATTCGGCTCTGGTCGTTAGGGTCGACGCGAATCTGCGACGAATACGCCGGGCGGGGGTTCCAGTCTCCCATCTTGCGCCAGGTCTCGCCCTTGTCTTCCGAGCGGAACACGCCGCCGAGTCGCTTGCCGTAGGAGATCGACGAGGTGTAGCGCTCCCCCTGCTCGAGCGAGATGTAGACCACGCGCGGATCGCGCCGATAGATCGAGATCCCGATGCGCCCCACGATTCCTTCGGGAAGTCCCGTCGTCAGGCGCTTCCAGGTCTGCCCGGCATCGCTGCTCTTGTACAAGCCGCTCCCCGGTCCTCCGCCCACGAAGCCGAACGGCGCGCGACGACGCTGGTAGAGCGCGGCATACACGATGTTGGGGTCGGTCGGGTCGATCGCCACGTCGACGGCGCCGGTGTCCTCGTCGCGCGAGAGGACGAGCGTCCACGTCGCGCCACCGTCGGCGCTGCGATAGAGCCCGCGCTCCTTGCTCGGTCCCCAGAGGTGCCCGGGGACGGCGGCGTACACGACGTTCGAGTTGCTCGGGTCGAGGGCGATGCGCGCGATGTGCCGGCTCTCGCGGAGCCCCATGTTGCTCCACGTCGCGCCGCCATCTGTGGACTTGTAGATCCCGTCGCCCCAGCTCGAACTCTGGCGATTCGTCGCTTCGCCAGTCCCTACCCAGACGGTGCGCGGGTTCAGCTGGTCGACGGTGATCGCCCCGATCGAGTGAACGGACTGCGCGCCAAAGAGCGCGGTCCACGTCACGCCGTTGTCGGTCGTCTTCCAGATGCCCCCAGTCGCGCTCGCGGCGTAGAACTCGAACGGATTGGATTCGTTCACCGCCACGTCGACGATGCGTCCGCTCATGTTCGCCGGGCCGATGTTGCGGGCTCGTAGCGCGGAAAACTCGTCGTCGGATTGTGCCTCGCCGACAGTCGGCAGCGCGAAGGCAAGGAGCGCCGCGCACGCCGCGAGGCGCACGCCGCACGAAGGGAGGCGGCGCGCGACGCGCTCGGCACGATGCGAGAGCGCGCGATTGCGTGAAGTGGAGTGGAGGGAGGCAGGGGACATCTTGGGAGGGTGAAGGGCGACGCGCATAGGCTATCGTCCTCGCACCCCCCTGTCGAGCGCCACGGTGCGGTGAATTTGTGATCCCAACAGTGCTCGTGCGCGCGCCCCAGGCGAGTCACGCGGGCGTCTCAGTCGTGCGTCACGCGCGCTGCCAGTTCCCTTCGTACTCCATGTAGCGCGCCGTCTCGCGCGCGAGGTCGTCGCCGAGCAGGCGCGACACGACGTGCAGCGACATGTCGATCCCCGCGCTCACACCGGAACTGAGAATGACTCGACCGTTGTCGACGATGCGCTCGCCCTCACGGATCTCGGTGCGCGGCGCGACCGCACGCAACTCCGGGAACGCGAGGTGATGCGTGGTCGCCGCGAGTCCATCGAGGAGCCCCGCGCAGCCGAGGATCAGCGCCCCCGTGCAGACCGACAGTAGGTACTCGCTTCGTTTCGCGGTGCGTGCGACGTACTCGAGCATCACCGGGTTCTTCATCTCCCGCCGCGTTCCAAAGCCGCCGGGGACGAGCAGGATGTCCGGCGTGGGAGCACTTTGGAAGGAATGCAGGGGGGTGACGATCAGCCCGTTGCGCGCGCGAACGGTCTGCCCGCGCTCGGAGAGCGTGTACACGTCGAACGGATCGAGTTGCGCGCGTCGACCGCAGACGGAGAAGACCTCGAACGGTCCGGCGAAGTCGAGTACCTCGACCTCGTCGAACATGACGATGCCGACGCTCCGGCGCCGGAACGTCGCGGCGCCGTGGAGTGGCGTCGGTACGGTCATCGCGTCCCCCGCGCCACGGGCGTCGAGGAACAGTCGCTCACGGCGCCGCGCCTAACGCCGACTCGAGCGCCCGCGTGAACGTCGAGTCGCTCGCCCGGATCACCCCGAGGTGCTTCCATCGCACGACTCCCTCGCGGTCAATGATGTACGACGCCGGGACGCCGAGCGCGAGGAAGAGCGTCTGCACACGCTCGTTGGGGTCGAGCCAAATCGGATACGTCATCCCGAAGTCCGAGGTGAACTCGGTGATGGTCTTCTCCGAACCGGCCGCATCGACGCTCACGCCCACGACCTGAAGGCCGCGCTTTTCGTCCGCCACGTGCAACGACTGGAGGTACGGGATCTCCTCGCGACACGGGTCGCACCACGTTGCCCAGAC
Organism: Gemmatimonadaceae bacterium; assembly: GCA_044225935.1. Classification (GTDB taxonomy): domain Bacteria; phylum Gemmatimonadota; class Gemmatimonadetes; order Gemmatimonadales; family Gemmatimonadaceae; genus SCN-70-22. Next base: position 22,331 of record JBGAHX010000051.1, on the reverse strand, counting down.
GTTGAGCAGGACGACCTTGCCGCGCAACGCGACCAGCGAGTCGATCCCTCCCCCGAGGACATTCGCGCTGTAGGGTGGAGCGACCTTTCCCAGCTCCGCCACCTTCGAGGCCGCGCCGGCGTCGCCACACCCCACTACACCAATTGCGAAAGCGCCGAGCGCGAGCAGCCTGGCAGTCGTGGATGCTCGCCGACTCATGGCAGTGCCGCCAGCGGCAACTTGGCGACGCGCACGTGTGGCGCCTCACCCACATCGGTCCACGCGACGATCAGTGCGTCGCCCTGTCGCGCGATCTTCGGAAACCCGCTCGCCCGCGCCCCGACCGAACGCGCAACGACGATCGGCGCCCCCATCGTCCCATCACGGCGCACGCGCCGCATGCGCACTTCGGCCGAGGCGCTGTCGGTGCGCTCGAGCCACGAGACGGCGGCGCTCCCGTCGTCGAGCGTCTCGATGTCGACACGCCCGGCCGGGAGCCCGCCGTCGACGCGCACTGGCGCCGCGAAGTGCGCGCCGGCATCGGTGCTGTAGGCCACGCGGACGCGCGCGGTGTCCTGCGCCCCGGTGAACCAGGCGATCGCCACCGTGTCGCCTCGCGACGCGAGCGCCGGTCCGTTCACCGGGCACGCGGCGATCTGCCAGTTGTCGGCGTGCACGAGCGCCGGTTCGCTCCAGGCATCGCCGACGCGTCGCACGACCGCGATGTCGCGCACTTCGTCGGCACTACGGTCGCGATACGCGACTACCGGTCCCGACGCGGTGAGTGTCGCCGCCACCTGGCAGCAGTCGCACGTACGGCGGTCGAGCGCCAGCTCGGCGCCGAGGGCGCCATCGGCACCGATGGTCGTCGTGTAGACGGCCATCGCGCGCGCGGCGCTGTCACCCGATGCCGTGCCGCGCCCGTCGAGCCATGCAGCTTCTGCTCCTCCACTCGGCGGCGTCCAGATCGCCACGAATCCGTGCTCGGCCGCGACGCCGTCCTTATTGAGCAACACACCGGGCGACCAGCTGCGCCCCGAGTCCGCCGAGTGCGAGAGCACCACGTCGTAGCTGTACTTCCCTCCAGCGCTCCGCTGCAGCCAGTGAGCGACGAGCGCGCCGTCCTGCGTCGCCTGCACTGAGGGAAAATCGGCCCAATTCACGAAGAAGTCCTTGCGCTCGGCGATGGTCGTCGCGGGAGTCCACGTGTCGCCGCTCAGCGAGGCGTAGCGCAGCGCGACCGACGAATCTGCCGTCGGTGCGAGCCATGAGAGGTGGACGATGCCGTGATGGTCGGTCGACAGGTACGGCTCGCCGCTCGGTGCCGGAGCGGGCGACGCGAGCTCGACCAGCGTCGCGGCGCTTGGCGCTGCCTCGTTGGAGGCGCACGCGGCGACGACCGTGGCAAGCGCGAGTGCGACGACGCGCGTGGTGCGGCGACGGGGGTGAGGGAGCGTCATCGAAGGAATGTGCGGGCGGGAGCGCTCGGGCGTCAATCGACCGGCGCTTGGCGCTCGCAACGTCCAGGCGTGTCTAGTGATTCGCTGCATTCCCGCTCGCTCCATCGTTGCGGAAGACCACGCCTCCCTTCATTACGAAGCGCACGCGCGTCGTGGCGTTGATATCGCGCGTAGGGTCGCCGTCCATCGCGACGAGGTCGGCCCACAACCCCGGCTTCACGCGCCCGAGCCGGTCGTCCATGTGGAGCATGTGCGCCGTCGTCGCGGTGGCGGTGCGCATCGCCTCGAGCGGCGTCATCCCGTAGTCCACCAGCAGCTGCAACTCGCGGGCGTTCTCGCCGTGCGTGAACACGCCGACATCGCTTCCGTTGCAGATGGTCACGCCTTGCTTGCGCGCGAGCGCGAAGCTCTCGCGCTTGGCCTTGATCCGCGCCGGCTCCGGCTCGACTCCCTTCTTCCATCCGGCGTACTGCGAGGTGGCGTCGCCAGCTGCGAGCGTCGGGCAGAGCGGCACGCCCTTCGACGCCATCAAGGAAAAGACTTCGGCCGTGCCGCCGTCGCCGTGCTCGATGTTCGTCACCCCGGCCATCGTGGCGCGTCGCATCCCCTCGGGCGACGACGAATGCGCGACGACGTGCCGCCCGCTCGACTCGGCGATTTCGACCGCGGCACGCAACTCCGCCTCGGTGAAGCCGGGACGCGTCTCGCCGTCCGGCCCCCAACGATAGTCTGCGTACACCTTGATCCAGTCGGCACCGTGCTTGATCTGGTCGCGCACGACCCACACCAGCTCCTCGAGGTTCCCCGCTTCCTGCGCTCCCTGGGGAATGTCGACGTCGTTGGCGAAGGAACGAGGGCCGTAGCTTCCGCGCCCAACGATCGCCCGCGTCGTCACGAGCATCCGCGGTCCCGGGATGATCCCTTGCTCGATCGCCTGCTTGATCCCCACATCGGCGTAGCCTGCCCCTTCGGTCCCGAGGTCGCGAATGAGGGTGAAGCCGGCCATCAGCGTCGCGCGTACATGGTTCGTCGCGCGAGCGACGCGGAGCGCCGTCGGCTCCTTCAATACCTGGTCATCCCATGTTGCTTCGTTGTAGGGGTGGAGCAGCACGTGCGAGTGTGCCTCGATCATCCCCGGCGTGAGGGTGAGCCCCGGAAGGTCGACGACCTTCGTCCCGGCCGGCGCCGTGACGCTCGCCGCGGGCCCGATCGCCTGTACCTTGTCGCCCACGACCAGCACCACGTACCCCTCGCGCGACGTGTCACTCTCGCCGTCCCAGACGCGCGCTGGGCGCAGGAGCGTCGGCGGCGCCGCCGTTGCCGCTGCTCCCCTTCGTCCCTGCCCTAACAGGGAAGTGCCGGGAACGACGAGCGATGCCGCGACGGCTGTCGCGAGGGCGAAGGTGCGGAGCGCGGTGCGCGACGAGGTGGGAGACAGCGGCATGAGTCCGTGGTGAGGGTGGAGTGGCGGTGTTGACGTGCGTCGTCAGGGAGTCGGCGGAGTGTGTGCGGAGTCGCCGGCATCGGGAAGGCGAACGGGAGGCGTGTTCACGGAAGGAATTCCCGTCACGCCACCGGAGACGATGAACGCCATCATGTCGGAGCTGTTGGCGTCGATGCGCTGCACCGCCGACGTCGGAAAGAGGTACATCTGGCCCGAGAAATTGTAGGAGTGCGGCATGTAGACGGAGACGTATCCTTCCGTCCCAAGTTCCCCGAGCGCCTCCTGCGTCACGAAGCCGAGCGCGCGAGGATTGCCGCCGGGAAAGAGTTCGACGATCACTGGCTTGTCGAATCGCCGCTTCTCGCCGACAAACGCGTTCACCAGGTCGCGCGTCGATGAGTAGAGCAAGCGCACGAACGGCAACCGTTCGAGGAGGTCGTCGAGCGCGCCGATCAGGCTCCGCGTGATGAAGCTCGAGGCGAGGAAGCCGAACAGCGTGATCACGCCGAGCGAGATCGCGAAGCCTGCGCCCGGAATCGAGAGCCCCAGCCAGCCGTCGATCGCCTTGAAGACAACGACGCAGATATACGCCGTGATCCCCACCGGCGTGAGAAAGACGACGCCGCGCAGGAAGTAGGTGAGGAGGCGGCGGGCGAGCCCCTGGGCTGCAGTCTTCGGCTTCACCTAACGAGACACCGCGTCGGCGGGCGACTCGACCGGAAGATCCTGCGCCTTCCACGCGTCCATCCCCCCGCGCAGGTTGGCGACGACTTTCCGCCCCGACAATCGCGCCAGGCTCGCCGCGATGGCCGAGCGGCCTCCTCCCTGGCACTGCATCACGAGGCGCGCGTCAGGGGGAAGATGCGCGAGCGCCTCGCGCAACCGCCCGAGCGGGGCGTGCACGGCACCGGGAAGGTGCCCCGCGTTCCACTCGTCGACTGCGCGGACGTCGACCACCACGACATCGTCGCTAGCCATCGACGCCGCAACTCCCGCGGCGTCGACCTGCTCCACTGCACCGAACGAACGCCCCGATTCTCCCCAACTGGCAAAGGCATCACTCCCGAACCACCCGCCGACGCGATCGATCCCGATCATCGCCAACTCCGCCGCCGCGGCTCGCACGTCTCGCTCATCGGTCGCGTCGGTCAGGAGGAGGATCTCGTCGTCGGCGTCGAGCAGCCAACCGGCCCAGCCCACGAACGACTTGTTGAGCGGGATGTTGAGCGTCCCTTCGACGAAGCGCTCGGCCACCGACTCGGCACGCCGAATGTCGACGATCGTCGCGCCAGCATCGATGCGCGACGGCAGCGCGTCTGCAGCGAGTCGCGGCGGTGTGGGGAGTGCACCGAGAATCGCCGGCCCGGCGCGATTGAGTCGCTTCATGCGAGCGAAGTAGGGGGGCGGGTCGGGCTGCCCCTCGAGAACCGACTCGATGAACTCGTCACGATCCTCGACCTGCAACGCCCAGTTAGCCAGCCGTTCGTACCCGAGCGTCGTCTGTGGGACGGCGCCGAGCGCCTTGCCGCACGCCGAGCCCGATCCGTGCCCGGGCCAGATCTGCAAGTGCACCGGGAAGCGCGCCACGAAGCGCTGCAACGAGTCGAACAGCTGCGACGCGCCTGCGCGCATCGTCCCTTCCACATGGGCGGCGCGCTCGAGCAGGTCGGGGCGCCCAACATCGCCCACGAAGAGGAAGTCGCCAGTGAATGCGCCAACGGGATGGGGCGACGCCGGCGTATCGGTCACGACGAAGACCAGGTGCTCGGGAGTGTGCCCAGGGGTGTGCACCACGTCGATCTGCACACGACCGATCATGAAGCGATCACCGCCGTGCAGGAGCGTCGCCCCCGCTTCGGCGGCGAATCCGTACTGCCAGTCGGTCCCCCCCTCGGCGGACAGGAGGAGGCGCGCCCCGGTACGCTGCGCCAACTCGCGGCTCCCCGAGAGGAAGTCGGCGTGGATGTGCGTCTCGGTGACGTGCGTGATGCGGATCCCTTCGGCCTCTGCCGCGGCGATGTACTGCGAGACGTCCCGATTCGCGTCGATGACGAGCCCCTCGCCGGTCGCCTGGCAGCCGAGGAGGAAGCTCGCCTGCGCGAGACCATCGTGATAAAAGCGCTTGATCAGCACAAGAATGTTCTCCTGGTTCCGTTCGACGGCGCCTGACATGCCGCGGCACGCATTCGCCAGCGCGAAAGGTACCGGAGGCGCCCGGCCGAGGGAGGGGGCGCGCCGATCGCAAACGGGGCGGCGCGCGCTCTCCTGACGTATCGAATCGCCCCGTTCAGCTGCCGGACGCACCACGGGCCGAAGCGTCCCCGAACGCCCCGGCCCGTGCTTCCTGCTGTGCTTCATCTATACGTTCATCGCGCCGCGTACCGGGCGATCAAGAAACTTGAACCGCGGAGTTCGCGGAGTTCGCGGAGTGGGTTGACGCCTGCTTTTCTGGTTGACCTTCGTGGTTCAAGAGCTATTCGCCACAGAGGCCACAGAGGCCACAGAGGCCACTGAGAGCACAGAGGCCACAGCGCTCTGCATCTGCTTCTCCCCGTGCCTAACGCCTCGAAACGACATTCCTCTCACAGCGCGACGAGTCCCCTCCGCGTTCTCCGCGGACTCCGCGGTTCAAAGCTCTTTCTACAGGATCCGCGGAGTTACCCGAATTCCCGCTTCCCTCCGTGACCTCCGTGGTAAATACAGTTCAACAGAGAGGACACGGAGGTCACAGAGAGTCGCTATGTCGCGACTACCTCAAATCAGGGGATGTATCCCATGTACAGGAGGCGGTTCGGCGAGCCGGCGCCCGGGCCGATCACGATGCCTGGCGTCGAATTCAAGACCACGTTGTTCTGCACCGCAATCGCGCTCGCCGCCGGCGCCCACTGCCGCACCAACGCCAGCGTGCCGGCAACATGCGGCGAAGCCATCGAGGTTCCGCTGAGCACCGCCGTCGCCGCGTTGCTGGTGAACCAGTCGCTGGTGATGCTCACGCCCGGCGCGAAGAGGTCCAGGCACGGACCGAAGTTCGACCAGGCTGGACGCACGTCGTTGCTCTGTGTCGCGCCAACTGTCAGCGCGTTCGCCGCGCTCGAGGGCGAGCTGCCGCATGCGTTCGCACCGCTGTTGCCGGCAGCGACTGCCGTTGCGACGTTGCCGAGGGTGACGAGGTTGTTCACCGCCAGGTTGAGCGCCGCCGAGAAGCCGCCGCCCAGGCTCAGGTTGGCCACCGCCGGCTGGATGCGGAACGCACGCACCCAGTTCACCCCGTTGATCACACCCGCGATCGTCCCCGAACCCGCGCAGTCGAGCACGCGCACCGGATGCACGATCGCCAGCTTGGCGACGCCATAACGAGTTCCGGCCGCGGTCCCGGCAACGTGCGTCCCGTGACCGATGCAGTCGGCGACGCCGCCGGCGATGAACGACACGCCGGCACCGACGCGGCCTACGAAGTCGTTATGCGTCGTGCGCAGGCCGGTGTCGATGATGTAGACGTGCACGCCGGCACCCGTCTTGTTGTACGTGTAGTTCGCATCGTTGGGGAGGAAGCGATCGTCGATGCGACGGAGTCCCCACGACGGTGCGTTGATCTGCGTGGCCGAGGCCTGCACGGGCGCATCCTGCTCGACGATCTGCACTTCCGGGCGACGGCGCAGCTGCGCGGCGGCGTCGTCGCTCATCGTCGCAACGAAGCCCTGCAGCGCATCCTGCCACTCGCTCTTGATGCGCGCGTTCACGCTGGCGGCGAGCGACGCGTTCATCGCCGAGACGCCGGCGCGATCTCCTTCCTTGAGCACGACGATGTAGTCGTGCGTGCGGGCCGCCTCGGCCTGCGCCAGCGAGGGCGCGACGTCTGGGGACGTGGGCTCGTACTTCTTGTCGGAGCAGGCGGCGAGCAGCAGCGCGCCGAGCGCCAGGATGGGGCGGATTCCAGTCCGGATATTCATGGAAGTCTCCTCCAATCGTGGACGACGCGCCCGCCGCGCCGGGAGTTCGCTCCCGGATGTGCGGGGCCGACAGCGCGCCGTCGGGGGTTGATACCGCGCGCCGCACTCGCGGCGCGTGGTCGTTAGGCGACGGGGTTGCCGGTCGCCGCACGCGTCACCCGGGCGGGGAAGAGGAGGAGGGCCGGCGGAGCGACCGGCGGGCCGGGGGACCGGAGCCGAGCGCGTCCGGGCCGATAACGCCCGCGCCTCGTGTGACGGAGGCAACCTGCGAGCGACGGGAAATTCTGTCACCTCGGGGAACTACCAAACGTGCGGCTGGACTCGGTTCAGCAACTTCACGCCCCGCCCGGTACCGTCACCGCCCCCAATGCCCTACGTTTTTCCGCCATGACGAGCACCCGCCATTCGGCCGCGACCCCTCCGGCTTCCTCGCTCCCCGCTGTCCCCGTCGCTGCGCCAACACCCTGGCACCTCGAGGACGCGAAGGATCTGTACAACATCGACGGGTGGGGTGCGGGCTTCTTCGACGTGAACGAAGCCGGCCACGTGATCGTGCGCCCCGACCCCGATGCGCCCGAGCGCACGCTCGACTTGTTCGAGATCGCCGTCGACCTCGAAGCGCAGGGCGTGCCGCTCCCCGTGTTGCTGCGCTTCTCCGACATCCTCAAGCGCCGCATCGAGCTCCTGAGCGAGTCGTTCGCCGCCGCCATTCGCGAGTTCGACTACACCGGCGGATACACGACCGTCTACCCGATCAAGGTCAACCAGCAGCGGCACGTCGTCGAGGAGATCGTCGCCTTCGGTCGCAAGCACGGCGTTGGGCTCGAGTGCGGCTCCAAGCCGGAATTGCAGGCGGTGCTAGGGCTTTCCGAAAGCACCGAGCACATCATCATCTGCAACGGCTACAAGGACGAGGAGTTCATGCGCCTCGCCCTCATGGGGCAGAAGCTGGGACACAACGTCTTCATCGTCCTCGAGCAGTTGAGCGAGCTCGATGTGCTCTTGCAGGCGGCCAACGACCTCGGCGTCACGCCGCGTGCGGGCGTGCGCATCAAGCTCGCGTCGGAAGGGGCCGGGCGGTGGGCGCAGAGCGGTGGCGAGAAGAGCAAGTTCGGGCTCAACAGTGCCGAACTGATGAAGCTCATCAACCGCCTCCAGGACCTCGGGCGACTCGACATCCTGCGCCTCGTGCACTTCCACCTCGGGAGCCAGATCACCGACATCCGCTTCATCAAGGCGGGGTTGCAGGAGATCTCGCGCTACTACGCGGAGCTGCACAAGCTCGGCGTGGGGATCACGCACGTGGACGTCGGCGGCGGGCTCGGCGTGGATTACGACGGCACCAACTCCGTCAACAACGCCTCGGTCAACTACACGCTGCAGGAGTATGCGAGCGACGTGATCTACGGGCTCGCCGAGACGTGCCGTGAGGCGTCGCTCCCGATGCCGCACATCGTGAGCGAGTCGGGGCGCGCGCTCACCGCGCACCACGCGCTCCTGTTGCTGCGCGTCATCGACGTCGAGTCGCTGGCCAGCCCCGGGCTCCCCGAGCTTCTCCCCGAGGATCACGTCCTCCTGCACGAGATGGTGGAGGACTACAACACGTTAGGCAAGAAGAAGCTCCCGCGGCGCAAGATCGTGGAAATCTTCCACGACGCGTCGTTCGACAAGGACCGCGCGCAGCAGCTCTTCAACTCCGGCGTCCTCTCGCTCCGCGAACGGGCGATCGCCGAAACGACCTACTTCGCGACCATCAATCGCATCGCCACCGTCATCGCCGACAACCGCGAGGCGTACGAAGAAATCCTCAAGGAAGTCGACGCGACGCTCGTCGACCGCTACTTCTGTAACTTCTCGCTCTTCCAGTCGCTCCCCGACAGCTGGGCCATCAACCAGCTCTTCCCGATCATGCCGATCCATCGGCTGAACGAGAAGCCGGAGCGTCGCGGGACGCTGCAGGACGTGACGTGCGACTCGGACGGGAAGATCGACCGCTTCGTGGGCGGGCGTGATGGGCGCCCGAGCCTCGAGCTGCACGCCTTCCGCGACGGCGAGGACTACATCCTCGGGATCTTCCTCACCGGCGCGTACCAGGAGATCCTCGGCGACCTGCACAATCTCTTTGGGGATACGAACGCCGTGCACATCCGCCTCACCGACGGCGGATACGAACTCACCGACCTGGTGCACGGCGACACCGTCACCGAAGTGCTCAACTACGTGCAGTTCTCGGCGGCTCATCTGCTCGCAACCTTCCGCCGGAAGGTCGGCGCCTCGCGCGAGATCACTCGGCAGGAGGCGAACACCTTCATCGCCGAGTACGTCGCGGGGCTCGAAGGCTACACGTACCTGGAGGGCGAAGCGGCGCGGTAACGCGTCGATCCGCATCGCTCAAACGAAGAACGACGGCCACACCCAAGCGGCGTGGCCGTCGTTTCGCTTTAGGGCAACCCTCGCGGACCGTCAGGAGCCGAAGCGCGTGGCGACCGTCGCCCAGTTCACCACGTTCCACCAGGCGCCGAGGTAGTCGGCGCGCCGGTTCTGGTACTTGAGGTAGTAGGCGTGCTCCCACACGTCGACACCGAGCAGGACGTTCGACGCAGGCGTCCCGTCCATCAGCGGGTTGTCCTGGTTGGGCGTCGACGAGATCGTGAGCTTGCTCCCGTCCTTGACCAGCCAGGCCCACCCGGAGCCGAAGCGTCCCATGCCGGCAGCTGCAAACTGTGCCTTGAAGGCGGCGAAGTCGCCGAACGAGGACTTGATCGCGTCGGCCAACGCGCCACCCGGCTCGCCACCGGCCCCAGGTCCCATCAGCTCCCAGAAGAGCGAGTGGTTCCAGTGCCCGCCGCCGTTGTTTCGCACGGCGGTACGAACGTCGTCGGGAACGCCGGAGAGGTTGCCGAGCAGCGACTCGAGCGACTTGTCCTGCAAGCCGGCGTGCTTGTCGAGCGCCGTGTTGAGGTTGGTGACGTAGGCCTGATGGTGCTTGTCGTGGTGGATCTGCATCGTCTGCGCGTCGATGTGGGGCTCGAGCGCGTCGAAGGCGTAGGGGAGCGCGGCCAGGGTATGTGCCATTTCGATCAGTCTCCTGGAAGTTCGAGTGCGGAGCGGCAGTACACACTTCCAAGTAAACGAACGGAGAGGGGAGTGTGAAGCGCCCGAAAGTGGTAGAGACACGCGCGAGACACCGGCACGAGACACCTGCAGGAGACACCTGCACGAGAAACCGGCGCTCGCCCTTGCTTCCCCTCGCGCCGGTTTCCAGACTGCCGCACCATGGACGATTCGAGACCGCCCCTGCGCGTCGTGCACGTCACGACCCACACGCATTGGGATCGCGAGTGGTACCGCTCCGCCGAGGAGTTTCGGCTCGCCCTGGTCGCCCTGGTCGACGAAGTCCTGGACGGTGCGGGAGGCAAGCAGTTCCTCCTCGACGGACAGGCGATCGTCCTGAGCGATTATCTCGCGCTGCGCCCCGAACGCGCCTCGAGCGTGCGCGTGGCGCTCGAGCATCGGCGCATCGAGGCGGGGCCGTGGTACGTCCTCGGCGACAACCTCCTCGTGGGCGGCGAAGCGCTCATCCGCAACCTGCTCGCTGGACGCGCCGTCCTCGGTGAGTTTGGGGGGATCGCTCCCCGCGTCCTCTATTGTCCTGACTCGTTCGGACATCCGGCAGCGCTCCCGCGGCTCGCGGTCGGGTTCGGCGCGACGGTGTGTGTCGTCTGGCGCGGTTACGGCGGCGCGCCATGGCCCTCGGGCGACAGCGCGCGGTGGCGCGATCGCGACGGGAGCCAGGTACTCCTCCATCACCTTGCGCCTGACGGCTACGAGCTCGGCGCCAACCTCCCGGCGGATCCGGCGAAGGCACACCGAAACTGGCAACGATTGCGCGCGATCCTCGAGCCGCGCGCAACGCTCGGCGTTGCCTACCTCCCGAATGGAGCCGACCACCATGCGGTGCAGCGCGAGCGTGCTGCCGCGATAGCTGCGCTTGCCACTGCGGCGGCACCAGTGCAGGTGGTGGAGGGTGGGCTGCAGTCGCTTGCCGAGACGCTCACCTCCGCTGCCGCAGGGTGTTCGCTTCCCGTGGTGACCGGAGAGTTGCGCTCGTCGCCGAACTACGCCTGGTCGCTGCAGGGGACCTTTGGATCGCGCGCCGCGCAGAAGCGACGCAACGCGATCGCCGAGTGCCTCCTCGTGCATCGCGTCGAACCGCAATGCGCGCTCGCCTGGTGGCATGATGGACACTCGCGCCGCCATGAGTCGGAGCGCTCTGGCGCACGCTCCTTGCCTGCCATCCCCACGACACGCTGTGCGGATGCTCGATCGACGCGGTCGCCGAGGCGATGGACCAGCGCCTCGGTGAAGTCCTGCGGGCCGGCGTCTTCGCGGGCGAGCGTGCCGAGCGCGCGCGATTGGGCGACGATCCGGTCGCCGCCCGTGAACGCGCGGACGAGTGGAGCCCGGTCGTCGTCGTGCGCAACGACCTTCCGCGCCCACGCGGCGGCATCGTGGAGTTGGAGATCGATACGCCGGTGGCGCAGGTGCCGGTGGGGCCGGGGAGCGGGGGGCGGAGCACGCCAGCTATTTCGCGGTCATTGCAGCTGGCGGGCGGATCCTTCGTCGTGCAGGAGCTGTCGCGGGAACGGACCTTCGTCCGCCACGAGTCGCCGCGCCACTATCCGCGCAACACGCTCGTCGATCGTCGCCGGGTGCTCGCGTGGATGCCGCCCGTCGAGGGGCTCGCGCTCGACGTCGTCCCGCTCGAGCCGGCGCGCCGGTCGCGCGTTCGCGCTTCGTCGACCGCTCGCGCCACGCCAGCGTCGACGCCAGATGCAGTCGTCGCCACCGATCGCACCCTCGACAACGGGATCTGCCGCCTCGCGATCGACGCGTCGGGCGCCCTTTCGTTCACCACGCCGAACGGACGCACACTCCCCGACCTTCTCGCGCTGGAGGTCGTGGGTGATCGGGGTGACCTCTACACGCACTCCCCGATTCCTGGTACCGCGGCGATCGGTCGCATCACTGCGCATCGCCTCCTCCAGCGTGGCCCCCTCCGCGGAACGTTGCGCCTGACGATGCGAGCCACCATACCGGCGCGCACGCTCCGCACCGCTGCCGGCATCGTGCGTCGCCTGCGCGCAGCGCCGGTCGTCGTGCACGTCGATGCCTCGCTCGATGCGGGAGCATCGCACATCGCACTCGCGGTGCAGGGTGATCACCGCGCCGACGATTGCCGCGTGCGCCTACTGATCCGCAGCGGCGTCGCCACTCCGCAGGTCACGGCCGATGCGGCGTTCGGCGACGTCGATCGCGGACGCGTGACCAGCGATGTCCCGTCACCGATGGGTTCCGCGCAGGAAGCCGAGCTGCGGACTGCCCCGCTGCATCGTTACGTCACCCTCTCCGACGCGGCGCGTGGCGTGACCCTTCTTTCCGACGGACTCGCCGAGTACGAAGCGATGGCCGACGGGATGCTCGCCCTCACACTCGTGCGCGCCGTGGGAGAACTCTCTCGTGGGGACCTTCCCGAGCGACCGGGCTTTGCCGGATGGCCCGTCGCGACTCCCGGCGCGCAGTCGCACGGGCCATTCGAGGCTCGCTTTGCGCTCATCGCGCACGCGGCACCCAGTGATGCCGTCCGCGCGCGCGTGCGCGAAGCCGCCGAGGACTTTCTTCTCCCGCTCACGGGGGCGACCTGGAGCTCCGCGATCGATCCCCCAACGCGCACGCCCGGGTTGCGCCTGACGGGGAGCACGCTCGCCTTCGAGGCCTGCAAGGAGAGCGAAGACGGCGCATCGCTCCTCGTCAGGTGCACGAACGCGAGCGACGCGCCGGCTAGCGGTGCGTGGCAGCTGGCGGGCGTGCGCGAGGCCTGGCTCGCACGACTCGACGAATCGCCCCTCGGAGTGCTCCCGGTGCAGGGCGACGCGGTGCACTTCACCGCGCCGCCGCGCGCCACCGTGACGATTCTCCTGAGGCGCTAACGCCCCATCATCTTCCCGAGCATGCCGCCGATGTCGTCGACCACCGACCCGTCGCCGTCGCGGTCGATCATCTGCATCAGCGAGCCGAGCGCCCCGCCGCTCTGCTGCCCCATCGCCTGGCGCTCCTGACCGAGCATCGATGCCAGCCCGCCGGCATCGAGTCCCCCCGAGCGTTTTGCCGATCCCAGCATTCCCATCACGATCGGGGCGAGCATCGCCAGCAGCTGTTGCGACTGCGCTGTCCCCATCCCGGTGGTCGTCCCGACGCCTTGCGCGACGACTTCCTGGTTTCCGCCGAAGATGTGCTTGAGGATCCCCGCGCCCCCGGACACGCCGCCGGAGCCGAGCATCGCCGGAAGATTCTGGAGGATGCTTCCGTCGTGGTCCTTGTCGAGCGCGTTCGCCAGCGCCCCCGCGCCTTGGGGCGTCTGTGCGTTGCGCGCCAGCGCCGCGACAAGGGCAGGGAGGGCGGCACTCACCGCGCTCGCGGTCGTCGTCTGGTCGGTGCCCAGCTGGTGGCTGAGCTGCCGCATCGTGTCGCCCCCCATTTGTTGCATGAGACCGTCGAGCAGGGAAGCCATGGTGTCACTCCTTGAAGTGAAAGTCGTCGCGCAATAGTCGCCGGTCACGCCGGCGTCCAGCGCCGGCCGGAGGGCGTCGACTATTCGTGAGACGACCTCTGGTCAGCTGCAACCGAACCGGCGCCATCCGCCGATCAGCGGCTGACTTCGCATGCCGGCGCGAGACGTCGCGCGGCACCAGAGAACAATGCGATGCTCCGACGTCGCCGCAAGGACTGCACAGAATTCTGGATTCGGGATGTCCTCGTTAGGCGCGCTCGGCGAGCGTCGCCACCCGCTCGCCGGCCAGCCGGTCGCGCAGCGCGTCCCCGAGCACGGTGCACGCCAGTACGGTGGCAATCAGGATCACCCCCGGCGCAAGCGCGACCCACGGCGCCGTCACGATCAGGTCACGCCCCCCGGCGATCATGTTCCCCCAGCTCGGCGTCGGCGGCTGGACGCCGAGACCGAGAAAGGCGAGCCCGCTCTCGAGGAGAATTGCGTTCCCCACGCCGAGCGTGAGCGCGACGATTGCCGGGCCGAGCGCATTGGGGATGACGTGACGCCAGAGTGTGCGCCATTCGCTCACCCCGCTGATGCGCGCCGATTCGACAAACGGTCGCGTCCCAAGAAGGAGTACTTCGGCGCGTACGAGGCGCGCCACGCTCATCCACCCCGTCACCGCCAGCACCAGCACGACCGTGGTCGCCCCCGGGCGCCAGAGCGCAGCACAAAGGAGCAGCAGGATGAGCCGCGGAATCGCGAGCAGCGCATCGGCGATCCCCATCGCCACTCGGTCGGCAACGCCGCGCCACCACCCGCTCGCCGCGCCGATGATAACGCCGATCGCCGTCGCGAGAAGCGAACCGCCGACGCCGACGGCGAGCGAGATGCGCGCCGCGAGCAGCATGCGCACGAGGATGTCGCGCCCGAACCGGTCGGTGCCTAACGCGTGCCAGGCGCCGTGCGCATCACGGGCGAACGGCGCCACCAGCCGCGCGCCGAGCACGTCGTCGATTGCCAGCGGATCGACGGGAGACATCGCCGGCACAAGGACGGCCAGTACCGTGAGCGCGAGAAGAGCGCCGAGCGCCCAGCGTGCGGAACGATTCATCGCGCCTTCTCCCGCGCGAGTGCGCGACGTTCCCCACTCATCGTCGCCTCGGATCGAGGGCGTAGAGCGCGACGTCGGCGAGCGCGTTCGCCACGATCACCAGTCCCGCGTACACCACCGTCACCCCCATCACCACCGGATAGTCGCGCGCCGAGATGGCGCCGAGGAGGAGTCGCCCCATTCCCGGCCAGGCGAAAATCCCCTCCACGAAGACCGAACCGGCCACGACACCAGGGATCGACAGCGCAAACAGCGTCACGAGCGGCGCGACAGCATTCGCCAGCACATGTCGTCCGTGCACGCCGCGCTCGGTAACACCCTTGGCCCGTGCCGTGCGCACCCAGTCGCTTCCCACGAGGTCGAGCGACGCCGCGCGTGCATAACGAGCGATCCCCGCGGCGCCGATCGCGGTGAGCACGGTGACCGGGAGGAGCGCGTGTCGCACGACCTCGAGGAGCGCGCTCCACCCCGTCGCTGTCGACGCTGGGCTCCGGATCCCGAACGCGGGGAGTCGCAGCCACTCGGGAAAGCCCCACGCCGCCGCTCCGGTCGTGAAGAGCGCGACAAGCGCCAGCGCGAGCCAGTAGCTCGGCGCCGCAAAGACGGCGATTCCGGCCGCGGTGAGCACGCGGTCGCTCCATCGTCCACGCCGCGCTCCCTGATACAGCCCCACTCCCACGCCGATCGCAAAGGTGAGCAGCAGGGAGGTGATCCCGAGCGCGAGGGAGACCGGGAGCGCGCGTGCGATGACGGTCGCCACCGGTTCCCGCTGCGCGAACGACTCGCCCAGGTCGCCGCGCAGCACGCCTCCGACCCAGCGTGCATATTGCTCCGGGAACGAGGCGTCGAGCCCAAGCGTACGTCGCATGCTCGCCACCTCATCGGCCGACGCCGAGGGAGAGACGAGGAGTTCGGCCGCGTCCCCGGGGGCGAGGTGGGCGAGGAGGAAGGTGAGCGACACGACGAGCCAGAAGCGCACGAGCGACTCGGCGCCGCGTTGGATGAGCACGCGCACGACGACATAATGCCCTTCCACCCGCTCCCGTCCAAGACCATCCCGCCGTCCTCGCCCCCCGCTTTGCACCGTGCTGCAAACCTCGCGATCGCGACGGCGCTCCTCGTTGTATCGGTCGCCGGGTGCGAACGCGCGTCGGCGACGCCCGCTGCGCCGGATGGGGGAGTCGTGGTGATGGCATCGGGGGCGGACCTCGAGTCGGCGAATCCGCTCGTGACCGTGCACCCGCTCGCGCGCCAGGTGCAACGCTTCGCGCTCTTCGTCACGCTGGTGCGCTACGACGATTCGCTCCGTGCCGCGCCGTACTACGCGCAACGCTGGAGTTGGTCGCCCGACCGGCGCGCCGTAACCTTCGCGCTCGAGCCGGGACTTCGGTGGCACGATGGAACGCCGACCACGGCGCGCGACGTTGCCTTCACGCTCGATGCCGCGCGCGACGCGGCCACCGGATCGCCGCGCGCGAGCGAACTCTCGTGGCTGGAACGCGTCGACGTGCGCGACGACACCACCATCACGCTCGTCGCCAAGCGCCCGCTCGCCGCGATCCCGAACATCCTCTGCGAACTCCCGATCGTCCCTGAGCACCTGCTGCGCGCCGTGCCACGAACCGACTTTCGACGCAATGCCTTCGCCACCGCGCCGCTCGGTAACGGCCCGTTTGTCTTTCGCGAGCGGCGCGCCGGCGAGCGGTGGATCTTCGATCGAAACGACGCCTTTCCCCCCTCGATGGGAGGCCCGCCGCACCTCGGGCGCTTCATCGTCGCGGTCGTCGACGAGCCTACGACGAAGTTCGCCGGCTTGGTGAGCGGCGACCTCGATGTCGCGGGGATTTCGCCCACGATGACGACGCTCGTCGCCCGCGATCCGACCCTCGAAGTCGTCTCGTACCCGGTGAGCTTCTCCTTCGGGCTCGTCTTCAACGTCGCGCGCCCCCCGTTCGACGACGTGCGCGTGCGCCACGCGGTGAGCGCGGCAATCGATCGGGCGCGCATCGTGCGCGTCGCCCTCGCCGGCTTCGGAACGCCCGCGCGCGGTCCGGTCCCACCGGAGCACCCATTTGCAGCTGGCGGAATCAGAAATTCCGGTGCGCGCGACGACTCGGCCGCCGCGCGCGAGCTTGACGCTGCCGGGTGGACGCGCGGTGCCGACGGAATGCGTGCCAAGGGAGGAACGCCGCTCCGCTTCACCTTGCTCACCGTCGGGAGCGGAGACAATGCGCTCGAGCAACTCATCCAGGCCGACCTCCGGCGGGTGGGAATCGGGATGGAGATTCGGACGATGGAGTTCGGCGCCTTTCTCGCCGAGGCACGGGCGACGCCGAAACGATTCGATGCGCTGGTGACGGGGATTCCCGGCGACCTCTCGCTCGCCCACCTTGCCGGGATGTTCGATGGACTCCAGAAGGGAGGGGCGCTCGACTATTCCGGTTATCATGACGCGAAGCTCGACTCGGCGTTTGCCGCGGTGCGCGCAGCGCCCAGTGACGACGCGGCGCGCGCGGCGTGGCGCGCGATCCAGCGCGACCTCGATGACGCCCTTCCGGTCGCCTGGCTCTACCACGCGCGCGGCGTGCAGGGGATGAGACGCCGTTTGCACGGCGTGCAGATGGACCTCCGCGGCGAACTCGCCACGCTCGCCAGATGGACCGTGGGCGACTCCTCGCACCGGTGACAGTCCTCATCACCCCGGAAGCGCTGGAGGCGAGGCGATCCCTGTCGCACGCGGCGCTCGCCCCCCTCGCCGGCTCATTACGCGACGACCTGGTCCAACTGCTGGATGCCGGCACGCCATGGATTCCCGAGGAAAAGGCGCGAATGACGCGCCTCGGGGGGCGCTGCCCGGCGCATGGCGCCCTCCTCGAGTTCGATCCCTGGTCGCCGCACGCCCATCGCTGCCCCGAGTGCGGCGTCGTGTACCACGAGCCCGAGCACTACCGCTGGTGGATCATGAACTACCAGCTCTGGCTCGCTGAGCGGTCAGTGCACGCGGCCACACTCTACGCACTTACTGGCGACGAACCGTGTCGTCGACTGGCTGAATCGATCCTCGCAGGCTACGCCGAGCGCTACGCGCACTATCCCAACCGCGACAACGTCCTCGGCCCCACGCGCCTCTTCTTCTCGACCTACCTCGAGTCGATCTGGCTCCTGCAGCTTACGGTGGCGCTCGACCTCCTCGAGGCGCGCGATGGTCGCTCGCCGATGGGCGACACTGTTCGCGAGAAGGTCGTCGCGCCCAGCGTCTCGCTCATCGCCTCGTACGACGAAGGGCGGTCCAACCGTCAGGTCTACAACAACGCAGCGATGGCCGCCGCCGGTGCACTCCTCGGCGAGCCGGCGCTGGTCGCACGTGCGGTCGACGGCCCGTCGGGGCTCGAATCCCATCTCGAGACCGGACTCCTGCGCGACGGGACGTGGTACGAGGGGGAGAACTACCACCTCTTCGCCCACCGCGGACTCTGGTACGGCGTCACCATCGCCGAGGCGCAGGGGCGTGTGCTTCCAGAGCAGGGGCGGCGCCGCTTTCGCGAGGCCTTTGCCACGCCGTTCGCCACCGCACTCCCCGACTTCACCTTCCCATCGCGTCGCGATTCGCAATACCAGGTCTCGCTCCGGCAGTGGCGTATCGCCGAGAGCTGCGAACTCGGCCTCGCCGCGGGCGACGATCCCCGGCTTGGTGCGGCGCTCGCCACCCTCTACGCGCCGAATGCGCCCGTGGGCGACTCGGGGCGCGCGCGCTCGACTGCCGAGGCGGAGCGCAACGTCCCACCGGTGCGTCTCTCGCGTGCCTCGTTAGGGTGGAAGTCGCTCCTCTTCGCCCGCGAGGCGCTCCCGCCACTCGAGACGCGCCGCCCGTCCTCCGTGCACCTGGCGGGGCAGGGGCTCGCCGTGCTTCGCCGGAACGATGCCCATACGTACGTCGCCCTCGATTACGGCGAATCCGGCGGTGGCCACGGGCATCCCGACCGGCTGAATCTCTGGCTCGTCGTCGGCGATGCGCGCGTGCTGGAGGACGTGGGAACCGGTTCGTATGTCGATCCCACGCTCCACTGGTATCGCAGCACGCTTGCGCACAACGCACCGCTCGCCGACGGGCGGTCGCAGTGGCGCGCCGACGGCGTCCTCACCGAGTACGACGAGCGCCCCGAGGAGAACGCGGGGCTGGTCAGCGCGCGCGCCTCGATCGCGCCGGGTGTGAATGTCGAGCGCTCGATCGTCGTCATGGGCGACTACCTCGTCGACGAGGTGCGCTGGACCGCACAGCGTGTCGTCACGTTCGACCTTCCGTATCACATGGAAGGCGACTTCTCGAGCGAAGGACGCTGGGCGCCGGCGACGCTCGCCGGCGGGCGCGGGTTGGAAGACGGTTTCGACTTCATCGCCGCGAGCGAGCACATCCCGGGCGTGAAGGGACTCTCCTTTCAGGCGCAGGTCGACGACGTCGCCGTACGAGGGTGGGTGGATTGCGACGCGCCGCACGAATGGTGGCGGTGTCTGGCTCCCGGTCCACCGGGTAAGCCGAGGCGACGATTTCTCCTCCTCCGTGCCCGGGCGCGTAGCGGGTGCATTCGGAGCGTCTGGAGTTGGGGGGGGCTCGTCACGCTGTGCTCCTTTGACGCCGCGCGCACCACGGTGCAGCGCGGTGTTTGGGAACGACACGAGCACGAGCGCGTCGAGGCTGCGTGGCACGTGACACGCTATCGGCGCACGCAGGAGAGCCATGTGGTGCTCGGCGGACGCTCTGCCGACGGCACCGCCACCACGCCGGACGTCGCACTGGATGCATCGCCGGACGCGGTCGTCCCGCCGCCCACTGCAAGCGAGGCGTCCGCTCGAATCGAGCTCGCCACCAGCACCGCCGAGCTACCGCCGCTTGGCGAAATCTCGGGTGACCCTGACGACGCGAGCGCGACAGCGATCGCGCAGCCAGATGAGCAACGACATGACGTGCCCCAGCCCGTGCGCCGGTTTCACCTCGGCGAGGCGAACTATCGACGCTCCGAATGCACGTGGCGCGAGGCAGGCTCGCCGGTGGCGGCGGTGGGCGTGCTGGCGACGCCGGGCGAACTCGTCGTGGAAGTCACCGTGCGCAACGCGTCCCCCGTCTTCGCTGCGGCGCGCCCGGAGAACCCGCTCGACAACGAGCACCCCGACACCAACTCCGACGGTGTGCAACTCTACCTCGGCGCTGCAGGGGGAGTGGGAGGGGGGCGCTACCATGCGTGGATCCTTGTTCCGCAGCCCGATGGAACCGCTCGGGTCACGCCGACAGCGGCCTTCGGCGCCCCGCTCCCGCTCTCGGTGACTGCCCACCTAACGACGCGTGGATGGGTCCTGCGCGCCACGGTCCCACGCCACTCCCTGCTCCCGCAAGGGGCGACCGACTTTACGCTCGACCTCATCGTCAACGAGATTACCGCCGATCGCGAACGCCGCCGGGGACAGCTCGTCCTGAGTGGCGGGCGCGACGAGTGGATCTATCTGCGCGGCGATCGCCAGGATGCCGCGCGCGCCCTCCCGTTTCACCTGTCGAATGACTGAAAGCCTCCTGCACCGCGTGCGCGTGGTGCTGTTCGAACCGCAGGACCCGGTGAACATCGCCGCCACCGTGCGCGCGATGAAGAACATGGGCGTCCGCGACCTCGTCCTCGTGCGCCCGGTCGAGTACACGGCGTACCGGCTCGAAGGAATCGCCCACGACACGCTCGACATCATCGAGCGGATTCGGAACGTCGAGACTCTCGACGAGGCGCTCGCCGATTGCGTGCATGTCGCCGCCTTCACCGCGAGACGCCGGCGCCACAAGTGGGACCTCTCCACGCCGCGGGAAATGTCCGAGCGCCTGCTCGAACGCGCGAACGAAGGAACGGTGGCCATCCTGTTCGGGCGCGAGGATCACGGCCTCCCCAATGAGGCGTCCGATCGCGCCCACACCCTTGTGACGATTCCCACCACGAATCACGCGTCGATCAACCTCGCGCAGGCGGTGCTCGTCGCCCTCTACGAATTGCACCTGGCGGCGGGTGACGCGACGCGCGTCGTCGCCCCGCCGCGCCACGACGCGCCCCCCGCGACGAGCGAACAGTTCGAACGCCTCTTCCAGGACGTCGAACGCTCGCTCTCGGCCATCGACTTCTTCAAGACGCGCTACCGCGACCACATCATGCGGAGCGTCCGCTCGCTGTACTACCGCGCCGCCCCCGACGCGCGCGAAGCCGACCTCCTGCGCGCCATGCACATCGAGGTGGTCCGTACCATGGAGCGCGTGCGCGTGCAGGCGCTCGCCGAGCGCGACGCCCTGGCGGCAGGGAGTGACGGGGGCAGCACCTCCGATCCCGCACCGTCGAGTCCCACCCTCGCGGATTCGGACGCGAGCAAGAATTTGCCACAGGATCGCTCGAACGATGATGGCCTCACGCGGGGCGAGGCATGATCTTGTTGCGCGCCCGTGTGACCCGAAATTCCTGACCACACCACCATGCCCTTCAAGCGATTGTTCGGACGCGATTCCGACGAACCGGAGCAACCCGAGCCCGAGACCGAAACCGAAGAGGTCGACGACGACGAGTCGACCGAGGCTCCGGAGAGTGAACTCGACGCCGATGCCGTCGATCGGGACTGGTGCGACCGCGCCGCGACCGTAATCCCCGGCGGTACCTCGACCGGGAGCAAGCGCCCCGAGGCGCTCTACGGCCCCGACGGGCACGTGGGCCCCGCACACTTCACGTCGGCGCAGGGGTGCAGCGTCGTTACCGCATCGGGGCGCTCACTGGTCGATTGCACCATGGCGTTAGGCTCGGTGGCGATCGGGTATGGCGACGAGGCGATCAATCGCGCGGTGCTCGTCGCCGTCGCCAGCGGCAACACCTGCGGGCTCGCCAGCACCGCCGAGGTGGAGGTTGCCGAGCGGTTGTGCGACATGATCCCCTGCGCCGAGCAAGTACGCTTCCTCAAGTCGGGAGGAGAAGCCGTCGCCGCAGCGGTGCGCATTGCGCGCGCCGCGACCGAGCGCGCGACGGTCATCGGGTGCGGCTACTTCGGGTGGCAGGATTGGTGGAACAAGGGGGCAGGGATTCCCGCTGGCGCCAGCACCGATTTCGTCGAGGTCCCGTTCGACGATGTCCCCGAGCTGGAGCGTGCCGCAGCCGCCGCCGGGAGCGGTCTGGCGGCGATCATCCTCGAGCCGGTCGTCAACCGACTCCCGTCGCCCGAGTGGTGTGTCGTTGCCCGTCGCTTGTGTGACGACGCCGGCGCGATCCTCATCTTCGATGAAATGAAAACGGGCTTCCGCCTCGCCCCCGGCGGATACCAGGAATACGCGCAGGTCGAGCCCGATCTCGCCGTCTTCGGCAAGGCGATGGCCAACGGCTTCCCGATCGCCGCGGTCGTTGGGCGCGCTCCGGTCATGGATGCGGCCAACGCGACATGGATTTCGAGCACCCTCGCCGGCGAAGGCGTGGGGCTCGCCGCCACCTCGGCCGTCCTCGACATCTACGCCGAAATGAACGTCTGCGAGACGCTGTGGCGCGTCGGCAAGCAGATGCGCGAGAGCGTCGCGGCAGCCGTGGAAGCCAGCGGGCTCCCCGGCGTCTCGGTCAGTGGGATCGATCCCATGTGGTCGATCGACTTCGACGACGCCGGACGCCAGCAGCGCTTCCTCGTGCGCGCCGCATCGGAAGGGGTCCTCTTCAAGCGCGGCCCCTACAACTTCGCAGCACTCGCGCACGATACCGACGAGATCCTCCTCGAGGTCGAGCGCGTGGCGAGCACCGCGTTGGTGGAGGTGCTGGAGGACGAGGAATCGTGAGCGCGCCGCTCG
>JBGAHX010000050.1:0-41085 GCA_044225935.1 Gemmatimonadaceae bacterium | reverse complement strand
TGTGGCGTGCCTTGCGGTTCACGGCCTTCAGGTGTCGCATCGCGATGGAAATCGGAAGGGTGGGGAGCGTCTCGTCAGGCGTCGAACTGGCGCAGGAACTCGGGGCGGCGCGCGGCAAGCGTTGCGTAGACCTCGAGGCAGCTCGCGCTCCAGCGGCGGATCCAGTTGCAGTAGTGCAGGTTGGGCTGCTCGGTCGAGCCGTAGCGGGTGTGCGCTTCGTGATAGCACCCGCCGGCACACAGCGAGCGCGCCCAGCAGGTGCGGCAATCGGTCTTGTTGTCGATGTGGTGCCGGCGCAGGTAGTCGTCCTGCGCATCGTGGTCGATGCCGCCCTGCACCGTTCCCAGCTTGTGCGAATCCGATCCGGCGAAGCGGTGGCACAGCGCGACGTCTCCGTCAGTTGCAACGCCGAGCAGGCCGAGTCCTGCACCACACGGATAGGCCTTGGCGACTCCCTTGTGGATCTCCTCGAGCGTGTCGCGCACGTTGGAGAAGCCGTGGTGTCGCCCTTCGAGCGACGTCGCGAGATACTCGGCGGCGAGTTCCTGGAACTCGCTGAGCATCTGTTCGAAGCCGGCATCCTCGATGGCGTAGTCGCGCTTCCAACTCGTCGTCACCGGGGCGAACCCTACCTCCCAAAAGCCGAGTTCGTCCTTGAGGTGCCGATAGATCTCGCGCACCTGCAGGTTGTCGCGCGTGAGCGTGACGCGAGCTCCGATCGGACGACGGTTGTGACGGCTCAGGAGCGCCTTGACCCGCGGGAGCACGGTATCGTAGCTCCCCGCCCCGTTGGAGAAGACGCGTAGCCGGTCCTGTTGCTCGCGGGCGCCGTCCATCGACACGGTGACGCCGACGTCTTCGTCGACCATCCAGTCGATGATCTCGTCGCGCAGCAGCGTCGCGTTGGTCGTGAGCGACGCGTCGACCGTCTTCCCCAGCTCGGCGGCGCGCCCCTTGGCGTACGACAGGGCGTAGCGGAGCACCTTGAAGTTGAGGAGTGTCTCACCGCCGAAGAACGTCAGGTGCACGTGCGGCTGGTTGCCCGACTCGGCGAACATGAAGTCGACGCTCTGGCGCGCCGTCTCCTCGCTCATGAAGCGCGGCTTCGTCGCGGGCTCGCTGAGCCGGTCCTCGCCGTACTCGTAGCAGTACTTGCAGCTCAGGTTGCACTTGCTCGTGACATTGAGCACGAGCGTCGTGAGCGGAATGCGTCGGCGCGGCCCTTCGGCCTTCGGCGCCGGGCGCGGCTCGGCGACGGAACGGATCGCCTGCGCCGTAATCAGCTCCTGCACCGTCTCGCGGACGAGTGCGGCCGGGAAACGATCGGCGAGCCGATCGGTCACCATCTGCGGCGCGAGGTCTTCGCCCTCGAGCATGTCGAGCACTGCGGCCGACGGTCCATCGAGCCGGAAGACTGCAGCTGACGGGACGAGGTAGACGTGCGGCGCGCCGTCGGCGCTGAAGGCGTGGAATTCTCCGCGACGAAGCAGCATCAGGGGGCGGTCCTCGCCGGTTCCCAGCGCATATACAGCGGGACGGTGACGATGAGGAGGGAGCGCGACTCCATGTTCGACTGCGGCGCCACCCGGATCCGGTCGACCTTGTCGTACGCCGCCACCGCCGATTTGAGCGCGGCGCCCCCGACGAAGAGATCGCGATTCCCGATCGTGGCGGTGCTGTCGACATTCACGCGCACCACGACCTCGTCGCCCGTCGAGCGCACGACGCGGGCAACGGAGATTCCCGGTCCGAAATCGACGTTCGATGCGGTGATCGTACGCGCGAGGTTGGCCCCGAAGATCGTCACCTCGACATCGCGCGCGCCCCGCTTGAGGCCGCGCGGCGAGACGCCCGCGACCGTCGCACCACCCGTGAGGCGCGTCGCCTTGACATCGATCCCGAACTCGTCGTAGCCGCCGCGATACCAACGCCCGCTCATCTCCTGCCATCCACCGGTCACCGACATCACCTCGCGCCACGAACTGTCGGCAGGTGCGCCGACGTTCGCCGACCGCCCGCGCCACTGATGTCCGGTGTAGACCACCGCCTTTCCATCGCGCACGATCGACGGTCCGCCAGATGCAAAGCGATACGTCGCACGCGTCGCGAACTCATCATCGGTACCGGGGACCTTCGTCACCGTCCAACGCCCGTAGAGCGCACCGCGCCCCACTTCGTAGCCCGTCAGGAGCCAGGTCCCCTCGAGCGGAGCCGGGCGCATCTGCGCCGACCACGCGGTCCACTCCGGCGTCTTGAGCGGAAAGGTCTTGGAGAGATGCGCGATCGCCTGGTCCATCGGCTGCGGCGCCGGCGCCGAGTCTGGTGACGACGGACCGTTGCGGCGGAACGCCTGAAAATCGGAGTTCGGATAGTAGCCGCGATGTGTGGCGACCAGGAGCTCCCACTCGTTCTTCGTCCGTCGCTGCAATAGGACGCGCCCGATGCTGTGACAGGCGCGGCACGTGCGCTCGGTGTTCGGATCGGCTGTGTAGCGATAGTCGATGACGCGACGCTCGATCTCGAAGCGCCCCGGCTCGACCTCGGCAGGTGCAAGTCCCTGATGATTGGCGAGGTACTTGACGATCGCCCGCGCTTCGGCCGGCTGCAGCACCACGTCGTTGAGCGTCGCCATCCGCCGCACCGACGCTTCCCACCCTTCCGGCGTCTTGCGGAGGTACGACAGGCGGCTCATGTGCCCGGTCGAATCGCGCGCGTGGCACTTGGCGCACTTGCTCACGATCAACGGATCGGCAATGACGTAGCCGCCGGTGTCGGCCTGGGGGCGCTGCGCAGCAACCGGCGTCGCCCCGATGGCGAGCAGACCGGCCAAACCGACCACTCCCGAGAGGACGAAGCTCCTCGCCATGATTCCCCTGATGACGCGTTGGGACTGTTCTACGGGTGAATGGCGTCGATGTCAAGCAACCGCGCTCCCCCCTTGGCGATGACCACGCTCAACGCGCCGAGGAAGTCCGGAAGGGGGATCGCACCGTGCGCGCGCGCGTACTCGGCGTACATGCGCCCGACGTCGTCGTGGCGGTCGGCGATGCGCAGGAGTTCGAGCAGGTCGACGCTGCGGAGGTAGCGCACCCCGCGCTCGAAGCCCTGGAGGACGAGGTGCTCCTCCGGCACCACGACGTTCCCGCGCACGACCGGGCGTTGTACTCGATTCGTCCCGTCCCGCGCCTCGATGCGAACCGCCTCCCGGTCGCGCAGCTGGGCGAATACGGCGAGGACGTCGGGATCCTGCCGAAGGGCTTCGACGTCCGGCTCTCCGCTCTCCCCTTGGTCATCGCCGGGAAGCACGCGATCGGCGCGCACCGACCAGAAGGGGATGGCGCCTGTACCGTCGGCGTCGCGCGAGACCCCGCCAAGCTCGCGCGATGCACTCCGCACATAGGCCTCCTCCCGGTCGCGATAGAACTGGAGCGCGAGGTCGATGTGCTTGGGCGAAACGCGAGCGGTGTGCACCACGACCGCGGCAAGCCACGCCGAAGCGAGCGCCTTCTTCACTCCAAACGACGAAAGCGGATCGATCATGCTCGCCGCGTCGCCCACGAGGAGCGTCCCGTGCGCGGCGACTTCTCGGCTGCTGTACGTTGTCGCCTCGCAGGCCCACGGCGCCCCCGCCATGCGCGCGTCTCGCAGCAAGGGACCGAGCGCGGGGAGCGAGTGAAGGAGTTCGTCGTAGCGCGAGGCGACGCCGTTGTCTCCGGTGAGCGACGTCGCGCGTGGGTCGAGCATCGCGGTGAAGAAGCGTCTGTTCGTGCTGACCGGTACCGACCACCCCCACCCCCATTCGGCGCTCTCCACCAGCGTGTGCGTCGGGTCTGGAAGCTCCCATCCGCCGTCTCGCTCCCACGCACCAACCAGCGCAAGCGTGCGTTCGCTTGCCGGTGGCGCGATGCGCTCGCTGCGGGCAAGCACGCCCGCGCGCCCGCTGCAGTCCAGGACCCATGGAGCGCGCACTTCGAGCGTACCTGTCGAGAGCGTCAAGTCGACGCGCTGTGTCCCGCCTTGATTCGTCACGCTGCGCGCGGTCGCCGGGCGGAGGCGAATGACTCCCGCGCTTTCGGCTGCGGCGCCGAGCACCTCCTCGAGGCGATCGCGGAGCACCTGATATCCGAGTCGCCCACCGGCGAACGGCTCGACCCGCATGGGCGCCCCTCCCCACCACACCGTATTCCCCCCGCCGCGGACGAAACCGGCGGCGTCGACCGCCGCCCGTACGCCGGTCACCTCCAGCAGCGGAATGCAACTCGGCGGGATCGATTCGGCGAGCGGAGTGCGGGCGACCTCACGCTCCACCTGGACGACGAGATGTCCCCAGCTCGCCAGGAGACGCGCCGCCGCGGACCCGGCGACCCCGCCGCCGATGACGACGACGTCGGGGTTTGCCAGCCCCGCGCCGCTAGGCATCTCCCCGGTTCAATTCCTTCGCCCACGCCGCAAAGGCGCGTTCGAAGAAGACCTTGTTGAAGAGGAGCCATTCGCCTAACGAAGGCGACAGCGTGAACCCGGCAGCCGCCTCGGCCGGCGTCTGTCCGCGCGCCACCGCGTCGCGCGCGGCGCGCTCGACTTCACCCAGCATCGCGGTGTAGCGCGCGAGGTCGGCGGCGTTGGCGACGGAGCCGTGTCCGGGGACATAGGTGGTGGTACGGTCGCGCGTCAGCGCCTTCACCGACGCCGCCAGCGCGGTCGGCGTGGCATCGACGTAGTTCGGAAACATCGCGTTCCAGACCAGGTCACCGGTGAACACGAGCGATGGATCCTCGAGTTCGATGCTGACATCGCTCGCCGTGTGTCCCTGTCGACGCACGAAGCGCACCCGACGCCCGCCAAGATCGAGATCGATGCCGGGCGAGCCAGCATTGGCCAGCGCCTCGAGTCGCGCATCGTCGGCTGGTGTGCGCTGCGCTGGTGTAGCCTTCTGCACCAACGACACCGTCTCCGGCGTCACCTGCACCTTCGGGTGCGCGCCATCGCCGAGGTAGCCGGCGACACCGTTGCTGTGATCGGCGTGATAGTGGGTGAGGACGACATGTGTGGGCCACTTCCCCGTGAGCGTGCGCGACTGCTCGGCGAGCCACCGCGCCCCCTCCGGAGTCATGAATCCTTCGATTGCCAGTACTCCGTCACGCCCGGCGATCAACCCACCGTTGGAGAGCGTGGTTCGATCGCCATTGAGCGGCGTGGAGATCAGCGCCCAGACTCCATCGGCGACCTGTTCCAATCGCCCGAACGGTTCGGTGCGGACGATTCGCCCCGCCGGCTGCTGCGCCCACAGCGCTCGCCCCAGGGAAGGAGCCAGCGCCGCCGCCAACGCCAGGTGCCCCGCGCACGTTGCGCCGCTTTTGAGGAAGTCACGTCGAGTAGCATCGCGCATCGATCCTCTCCCGTTAGGCCGATCTGTCTCCCGTCCCCCGTCCCCCGTCTCCCGTCCGCAGTTTACGTGTCCAACTCCCGGCTCAGCACCGGCGGCGGCGGCGGTCCCTCGCCCAGCAGTCGCGCGGCGATGAAGTCGCCGTGGAAGCGCCCGTTCTCGATGAAGACCTTGTTCGCATCGTATCCGGCGATCACCACACCCGCGATGAAGAGTCCGGGGACAGTCGTCTCGAGCGTCTCGGCGGTGTGGCGCGGGATACCGGTGACCGGATCGATCGGGACGCCGGCCGCGCGGAGCAGATCAACGTTGGGGGCGAATCCCGTCAGGAGGAAGACGTGCTCCGCCGGAATGCTCCCCGCCTGCCCCGCGGTATCGACGTACTCCACGCGCTCCCCGGTGATCGCCGTGACGCGGCTGTTCCACTGCGCCTGGATCGCCCCTTCGGCAATGCGGTTGTTGAGATCGGGGAGGATCCACGGCTTGATCTTCTTGTCGAACTCGGGGCCGAAGTGCACGAGCGTTACTTGCGCACCGGCGCGCCACAGATCGAGTGCGGCCTCGGCTGCCGAGTTGCCACCACCCACGACGACCGCGGTCTGCTGGAAGGCGATGTGCCCCTCGCGATACGCATGCGTGACGTGCGGAAGATCCTCGCCCGGGACGTTCAGCAGGTTGGGCGATCCCCAGTAGCCGGTTGCCACCACGACTGCGCGGCAGGGGATCGCTCCTGCGCCCCCATTGCGACGACGCGTACGCACGACAAACTCCGGAGAGCTCCCTTCGATCGCCTCGACCCGCTCGTACTGCTGCACGGTGATCCCGAAGTGCTTCACCACCGCGCGGTAATACGTGAGCGCATCGCGGCGAGATGGCTTCGCCTCGGAGATGACGAACGGGAGCCCGCCGAGCGAGAGCTTCTCGGCCGTCGAGAAGAAGGTGGCGTAGGTCGGGTAGTGCGTGATCGAGCTGACCACGCAGTCGGCATCGACGACGACGGTGCGAAATCCGGCGCGATCGAGCGAGATCGCCGCCGCGAGTCCACAGGGTCCAGCACCGACAACGACAACGTCGGGAGAGCGTTCGTCCACGCCCATCGATCAATCGCCCGCGGGGGGGGCGGTATCGATGATCTGGTCGCGCCGCGTCCCTACCGATACGAAGCGAATCGGCGCGTCGACGAGCGCCTGAATCCGGTCGAGATACGCGCGAGCCTCGCTCGGCAGATCGTCGAGCGAGCGGGCATCGGCCGTCGAGCGCTTCCACCCGGGAAACCACTCGTACACCGGCTCGATCTGGTCGAGCAGCGAGATGTCGGCGGGGAACTCCTCGTGCACTGTGTCGCCCACGCGATACCCGGTGCAGATCCCCAGCGTCTCGAGCGTGTCGAGGACGTCGAGCTTGGTGACGGCAAGCCCCGTGAGCCCATTCACGCGGACCGCGTACCGCACGACGACAGCGTCAAACCATCCGCAGCGGCGCGGGCGCCCGGTCGTGGCGCCGAACTCGTTGCCGAGCTGGCGCACGTGCGAGCCGAGCGGCTCGTCGAACTCGGTGGGAAGCGGACCGTTGCCGACGCGCGTCGTGTAGGCCTTCACCACGCCTAACGCCGAGTGCAGCGCGGTGGGGGCGATCCCTGCCCCCGTCGACGCGCCGCCCACGGTCGTGTTGCTCGAGGTGACGAACGGATACGTCCCGTGATCGACGTCGAGGAGCGATCCCTGCGCCCCTTCGAGCAGGATCGCCGCTCCCGACTTGATCGCACGATGCATGAGGAGCCCGAGATCCTCGGAGAGCGCGGCGAGCCGCGGCGCGAGCCCCTCGAGGCGCGCCATGGTTTCATCGACCGACGCGCGCTTCGAGGAGCCGTTGCGCGCCAGACGCATGTTCGCCGTCTCGACCCCAGCCTCGACGAGCGGACGCAACCGGTCGACGTGCTTGAGGTCGACCACACGCACGCCGCGGCGCCCCGCCTTGTCCTCATAGCACGGACCGATGCCGCGTCCCGTCGTCCCGATCGCTTTCGACGCCGCGCTCTCGCCATCGACCAGCTTGTGGTACGGCATCACTAGATGCGCGCGATCCGAGACGTAGAGGCGCCCCTCGACATCGATCCCGTCCTTCACCAGCTCGTCGATCTCGGTGAACAACGTCTCGGGATCGAGCACGACGCCATTCCCGATCGCGCAGCGCACGCCGGGGTGAAGGATGCCGGACGGGATCTGGTGCAGGACGAACGAGTCGTCGCCGATGTGCACGGTATGCCCGGCGTTCGCCCCGCCCTGATACCGCACCACCCAATCGGCGCGCTCGGCGATGACGTCGACCAGCTTCCCCTTCCCTTCGTCGCCCCACTGGGCGCCGACGACGACCACGGTGCGCGTCTTTGAATCGAACATGGGTACGACCTGTCGGAGTGCGGAACGGCGCGGAACACAAAAAAACGCCCCCGCAGCAAAGCAGGGGCGTTGGCGAAACCTACGCCGCGCAGGGCGCGAGTCAACAGACGCGCGAGCCCGTCTGCTAGTGCGCCTGCTTGGAGTACTGCCGGATCGCGAGTGACAGTACTACCACACCGCCGACCGCGAGCCCGGCCAACGGAGGCGCGACCGTCCGCCATCCTGCCCCCTTCACCAGCACCGCCCGCATGATGAAGACGAAGTGCTTGACCGGATTCACCTCGGCGGCCAGCTGCGCCCACCGCGGCATCGAGTCCACCGGCGTGAAGAGCCCGCTCATCAGGAGGTAGATGAGCATGATGAAGAAGGCGACGAACATCGTCTGCTGCTGTGTGCTCGTGAACGTCGAGATCCAGAGTCCGATCCCCAGCGCCACGATCAGGTAGACGGCCGCGGCGAAGAAGACCAGCGGGACGCTCCCGCGCGTCGGGATCCCGAACACGAACTTCCCGATCGTCATCCCGATGCTGAAGATGACGAGCGAAAGGATCCAGAACGGGAGGAGCTTGGCGGTGATGAACTGCCCCTTGGTGATCGGAGTGACGTTGAGCTGGTCGAGGGTGCCGAGTTCCTTCTCGCGGGCGATGTTCTGCGCCGTGAGGAGGAGACCGATGATCGTGGTGAGCGAGACGAGGATCGCCGGCACCATGTAGTGCTTGTAGTTGCGCGACGGATTGAACCAGCCGCGCGTTGCGAGGACGAGCGCTGGCCCGCGGACGAGTTGCACCTGGCCGGGGAGCGCGTTCAGCTCGCGGGCGTAGTCGCCCATGACGGCTTGTGCCGACGAGAGCACGATGCCGGCGGCCGCTCCCTCCTCGGCGTTCACTTGCAGCTGCAACGGGGCGTGCCGCTCGCGCACCAGCGCCTCCTCGAATCCGTGCGGGACGCGCAGCACGGCGGTGACCTCACGATCGAGGAGCGCACGCTCGATTCCCTCGGCTGTCGGTTGCGCCCGCACCACGCGGAATCGCCCGCCCCCCTCGAGCCGTTGCGTGAGCCCGGCCGACACGGTGGTGCGATCCTCGTCAACGACCGCCAGCGCCGTGCGCTTGATGTCGAACGTCGCCGCATTCGACAGCACGAGGAGCTGCACGACCGGGATGAAGAAGATCTGGAAGACGGTCGCCTTGTCGCGGAAGACCTGGAGGAATTCCTTCCGCATGAGGAAGAAGATGGTCCGCATCGACTAGTCCAGGCGGATGGCGAGGCGACGCGCTCCTATCACCAGCAGCAGGACGGTGATCCCCAGCAGGATCAGGCTCTCCTGCCACAGCGTCGCCAGCCCCGCTCCCTTCACCATGATCCCGCGCACGATCAGGAGGAACCAGCGCGCCGGGACGATGTTGGTGAGGATGCGGAGCGGCGCCGGGAGCGACTCGAGCGGGAAGATGAATCCCGAGAGCATCAGCGTGGGGAGGAGCAATCCCGCGAGCGCGGCGATCATCGCCGTGCGTTGCGTCGAGGCGCGCGTGGAGATCACGATCCCCAACGCGAGCGCCGTCAGGATGTAGAGCAGGCACTCGGCGAGGAGGAGGACGACGTTGCCGCGCAGGGGCATCCCGAAGACGACGCGCGCCGCGCCAAGGACGAGGAGAACGTTGGCGAATCCCATCACCACGTACGGCGCCACCTTCCCTGCGACAATCGCCCACGGATGCAGCGGGGAGACAAGGAGCATCTCCATCGTCCCGACTTCCTTCTCGCGCGTGATCGAGATCGCAGTCATCATCGCCGAGATGATGGTGAGGACGAGGGCGATGAGTCCCGGAACGAAGAGGTTCACGCTCTCGAGCGTTGGGTTGTAGCGCATGCGCGTGGCCAGGTCGAAGCGCACACCGCCAGGTCTCGCGGTCGATTCAGCGAACCAGCGCTGAATGATCGCCGACGCATACGCCTGCATGACGCTCCCCGTATTGGGATCGGCGGCATCGGTGATCAGCTGCAACGCGATCGGCTCCGGCCCTGCCATCGTACGCTCGGCGTCGCGCGGCAAGACGATCGCCTGGCGCAGGACGCCCGAGCGGAAGCCGGCATCGAGGGGCGCCGTAGTCTGGTAGACGTCCACCACCTTGAATCGGTCGGACGCCGCGATGCGCTGGGCGAGTGCGCGCGTCGCCGGGCTCGGCGTCGGGTCGACGATCGCGATGCGAATGTTGGTGACGTCGGTGCGCACCGCGTACCCGAACAGGAGCACCTGAACGAGCGGCATGAGCAGGAGGACCCAGAAGGTCTGCCGGTCGCGGAGGATGTGGTACGCCTCCTTCCGCACGAAGCCCGTGAAGGCACTCATGACTCCCCCGGGCGCGTGAGTCGAAGGAAGACCTCATCGAGCGTCGACGCGCCAAAGCGCTCCTTCACTTCGGTCGGTGTCCCCATGGCGGCGATGGCGCCGTCGACCATGATCGAGAGGCGATCGCAGTACTCCGCTTCGTCGAGGTAGTGCGTGGTGACGAGGACGGCGGTCTTCGATGCGGCGGTTTCGTAGATCAGCTCCCAGAAGCGTCGCCGGGTGATCGGGTCGACGCCGCCGGTCGGCTCATCGAGGAAGACAACGGCCGGCTCATGGAGCAAGGCGACCGACAGCGCGAGCTGCTGCTTCCACCCTAGCGGGAGGCGGCGCACGAGTTCGCGACGCGCGTGCTCAAGACCGATTCGTCCGAGGAGGGCGTGCATGCGCTCGGCGATCTGCGAGTCGGACAGCCCGTAGATCCCGCCGTAGAGCGTGATGTTCTCCTGCACGGTGAGGTCGTCGTAGAGCGAGAACTTCTGGCTCATGTAGCCGATGCGCCGCCGCACGCCTTCGGCATCGCTCTCGACGTCGTGTCCCGCGACGGTTGCCGAGCCTGACGAGGGAGCGAGAAGCCCAATGAGCATGCGCATCGCGGTCGTCTTCCCCGCCCCGTTGGCGCCGAGGAATCCGAAGACCTCGCCTTGTGCCACGTGAAACGTCACGTCGTTCACCGCGACAAACTCCCCGAAGCGACGCGTGAGCCCGCGCGCGTCGATCGCGAGCGCGCTCATGCCCCCGCCTCGGGCCGCGGTGGCTGCATTGAGGCATCGGCCGCTCCGCTCGCTCGCATGTGCCACATGAAGGCGTCCTCGATACCAGCGGGAATCGCCTTGACCTCGTCGAGTTGGACGCCGGCCGACGCGCCAAACGCGCGCAGTTCACGGGCGATGTCGTCCTCCGAGACGTCGACGCGCGCGTCGGTGTAGTGCACCGACTCGCCGAACGGCCACACGGACGCAGCATGCGGGAATCGCCGCAGCGCGCCGAGGAGGCCCAACCGATCGGGCGAACGCACGGCAAGCAACGGATGCGGATACGCCTCACAGATCGCCGCCGGCGTGTCGACCAGGAGGAGCCGCCCCTGCTGCATGAGCGCGACGCGATCGCAGCGGCTTGCTTCGTCCATGTAGGGGGTCGACACCACGATCGTCAGCCCCCCTTCCCGCAGACGATCGAGCAGGTCCCAGAACTCGCGCCGCGACACCGCGTCCACGCCGGTCGTCGGCTCGTCGAGGAAAAGGATGTCTGGGGCGTGCACGAGGGCGCAGCACAACGCGAGCTTCTGCTTCATCCCCCCGGACAACGCCCCCGCCCGGCGGCTGGCGAACGGCGCCAGTTGCCGCCAGATCGGATCGATGATCCCCATCCCCTCCTCCACCGTCGTCCCGAAGACAGAGGCGAAGAATCGAAGGTTCTCCAACGCACTGAGATCCGGATACAGCGAGAATCGTCCCGGCATGTAGCCGAGGCGCGTGCGCAGCTTCCAGAGATCGGCGACCACGTCCTGCCCAAGCACGTGCACGGTCCCGCTATCCGGCAGCAGCAACGTGACGAGCGTGCGGAAGAGGGTCGTCTTCCCGGCGCCATCGGGGCCAATGAAGCCGAACAGCTCGCCGCCCTCCACCGCCACACTCACGTCGTCGACGGCGAGCACGTCGCCGAATCGCTTCGTGAAGCCGCGAACCTCCACCGCGTTCGCGCGTTCGCCTGCCGCCCCGGTAGTCATCGATCGACGCGTGCTCAGGATCCCGCGCGCGCTGCGCCGAGCATCACCTCGGCCGGCATTCCGAGGCGGAGCCGCCCGTCGCCGTTAGGCACCGCGAGCTTCACCGCGTACACCTGCGTCGTCCGCTCCTCCCTCGTCTGGATCGGCGTCGGCGTGAATTCGGCCGTCGGCGAGATCCAGGTCACGCGCCCCTCGATCGTGCGGAGCGAGTCGCCACCCGCATCTACACGCACCGTGAGCGACTGCCCGAGCGACACACGGGTGAGCTGCGCTCCGCTGATGTAGGCCCGCAGGATCAGCGTATCCAGCGATGCCATCTTGAAGAGCGGGGTCCCCACCTGTACGAGTTCTCCCGGCTCCACGTATCGCGTGAGCACTGTCCCCGTTTCCGGGGCGACCACGTGGCTCCGCCGCAGCCGCTCGTCGAGCGAGGCGAGCTGCGCGTCGATCGACGCGACGTCGCGCGTGGCGGTGACCTGGGCGGCGCGCGCCGATTGCAGCTGCTCGCGCAGCACGCGCACGTCGCGCTCCGCGCGATCCTCCTGCTGCGCCGTCGCCGCCTGCGCCGCGAGCAGTCGCCGCACCCGCTCCAACTCGCGATCGGCGATCCCCTGCTGGCTCTCGACCAAGGCCGCACTCGCCTGTACCTCCCGGATCCGCGCCCGCGCCGTTCCGCGCCGGGCGAGGAGCTCATCGCGCTGCAACGCCAGCGCTGTCGTGTCGATCAATCCGACTTCGCTCCCCTTCTCCAGTCGAGCTCCCTCTTCGGCCGCCAGGTGCAAAACTCGCCCGGCTCCCTCGGAGGCGACGGTGACCTCCGTCGCCTCGAAGTTGCCATAGGCATCTGCGCCGTCCTTCGTGCAGGCGACGATCAGTAGCAGGGTGGCGACTGCCATCGCGCGCGTGACGTGTGTCATGGTGTGCACTTGCCTGCGGTGGAAATGCGATGACAGCCGGTGTCCGCGCTCGACCGACTGCGTCGTCGACCACGTCGAGTTGATGGAGATCATGGATTCGTGCTCCCCGTCGTTGGCGGGACGGCGCCGAGCGTGGTGAGGTAGCGCGCCTGCGCCTGCGCGAGCTCGGCACGATGCCGCTCCAGCGTGAGGCGTGCCTCGAGAACGTCGGTGCGAACATCGACATACTCCGCCGCCGAGATCGCACTTTCGGTGAACTGCGCCGATGCCTGGCGTTCGATGTCCGAGCGAAGCGTGACGACGCGCTCATCGGTCGCCAGCGCGCTACGCAAGCGCTGCATCTCGGCCACGTCGCTCTCGACCGCGCGGGCGAGCTGCTCGGCGAGCGCACGCTCTTCGGTCGAGATGATGCGCTGTTGCGTGTGTAGCACCTCGGCGTTGCGGTCGGCGCTGTGCCAGGTCCACGGGCGCCACTCGACGCGAAGCCCGGCCTGCCAGAACTCGTCGGGATCGGTGCGGAACTGGTTAAGTCCCGGGCGCCCCACGCCGGCCTGCCCGAATGCGACGAGCCGCGGACGGTTTTCGAGATGCGCGTTCGCCGCCTCGCGGTCGAGGCGTGCGCGCGTACGGTCGAACTGCGCGAATTCGGGACGAAGTCGCAGCGACGCGGGATTCCCTCCCTCGTGCGTGCGTGCGACGTCCATGGCGAGATCGGGGAGGAGGAGGACGGATCGGGTATCGACCTGCTCTCCCGTTAGGCGGGCGAGCACGGCAAGCGAGGCAGTCCGCGCCGACTCAGCTTCGTCACGAGCGAGCGACGATCGTAGCTGTTCGGCGACTATCGCCGACGTATCGCGCGGGAGCGCTGCGCCGGCGACCACACGCGCGCGAGCGACCGTCAGTCGTGCGTCGAGGTCAGAGAGCAGTGCATCGAGCTCGCGGGTGCGGGCTCCGAGGAGGTACGCATTGAAGAAGGCGGTATTGACCTCCGCCCTCACGCGGTAGAGCGCCGCATCGACCTGCGCCGACGACTCGGCAAGGCGCGCGCGTTCGAGCTCGCGGCGCGCGGCAACGGCGCCGCCGTCGTAGAGCAGCTGCTGCGCATCGAGCGTCGCCTGCCAGCGATCCTTGGGAGGGGCGGGGACGGATGCACCGGGGAGATTGAGTGTCACCGCGGTGACGTCGCTCTGGTGCGACGCGACGCCACCCAGCGACAGTTGCGGGCGGCGTTCCATGTCGAGCGACGTTTCCCGGAGCGTCGACTGCTCGCGCAGCAGGTCACGCTGCGCTGCGCGCGGGTCGTGGCGAAGTGCTGCCGCCTGCAGCGCTCCCAGCTGCAACGTGTCCTGCGCCGCGAGCGGGACGGTGGCGAGCGAGGCGATGAAGAAGACCCAGGCGAGTCGAGGAGGGATCATGGTCGCAGCCCGGCGAGGAAGAAGGCAGGGAGCTCGCGCTTGCGCGCCTCGATGAAGGCGGGGAACCGCTCGGCGTCGAGGCCAAGCAGCGTCTCGAGCACCGGGCGCACTACAAAGGGAAAGACGAGCAGCCCGATGAGGTTCACGACGAACTGCTCGGCGGAAATGCGGCGGATCTCGCCGGCCGCCGCTGCTGCCGCGAGTTGCTTGCGGAGTGCGCCGATCGGGGGCTGTCCCGCTGTTCGAAGAATCGCCTTGACGCGCTCCGGCTGCGTGTGCGCTTCGGTGACGACGTAGACAGCGAGGTAGGGACGCGCAACGTGGAAGTCGACCTGCTCGCGCACCACGGCGCGCACCTTCGCCTCGATCGAAAGCTCCGGATCGGCGAGGATCGCAAAGATGCGCGGCATGAGCTGCCCTGCGGCGGCGGCGAAAACGGCGTCGGCGAGTGCGTCCTTCGTGCCGAAGTAGTAGTGCATGAGTGCCTTGTTGACGCCGGCCTCGTCGGCGATCTCCTGCGTGCGAGCCTTGGCGGTCCCGTGGCGCAGGAAGACGCGATGCGCCGCGGCGAGGATGCGGTCGCGCGTCGCGGCGTCGGCTTCGGCGGGGGCGCTGCGCTTGGCAGCAGCGCGCGGTCGTGCACCAGAGGGTTTAACCATGCAGTTAAACTGTAAGGTCAAGACCGAGCAGTCAAGGAGGACCCGTCGCCGGCACCGAATTGGCGCTCGATCCCGGCGAACGCGCGGCGAACGCGCGGCGAACGCGCGGCGAACGCGCGGCGCAGATCGACCGCCGGATTTCGCACGCGGCAGCGCGCTCGCACGTCAAGTCAAGCCGTTGCCTCGCGCGCGTGTCGCCGTCACTTTGCGCGCTCGCCAGAAGCTCCCCGTTCCCGCTCGCCTCCGCATGCCAGAGCCCGTCGCCCCCACCCTGCACGCTTCGATCGTCGCCCGCGTCGCCACCGAACTCTCCCTCGGTCAGGCGCAGGTGCAGCACACCCTCGCCCTCTTTGATGAGGGGAACACGCTTCCCTTCATCGCGCGCTATCGAAAGGAGGCGACCGGTGGCCTCGACGAAGTGCAGCTGCGCGACGTGCGTGATCGCGCCGACTACCTGGTCGAACTCGAGGAGCGGCGCTCGGCGATCCTCAAGAGCATCGAGGAGCAAGGAAAGCTCGACGACGCGCTGCGCGCGCAGATCGCCGGGGTGGAAACCAAGCAGGCGCTCGAGGACCTCTATCTCCCGTACAAGCCCAAGCGTCGCACGCGCGCGATGATTGCCCGCGAACGCGGCCTCGGTCCGCTCGCCGAGCAGATCTGGAGTGGCGCGAGCAGTGACGCCGCCATTGCCGACGTCGCCGCGTCGTTCGTGGACGCCGCACGCGACGTTCCGACCACCGATGCTGCGCTCCAGGGGGCGCGCGACATCCTCG
This sequence comes from Gemmatimonadaceae bacterium, assembly GCA_044225935.1. GTDB lineage: Bacteria > Gemmatimonadota > Gemmatimonadetes > Gemmatimonadales > Gemmatimonadaceae > SCN-70-22. The sequence goes on along the minus strand of JBGAHX010000050.1, from coordinate 25,463 downwards.
CCGAGCAGGTCGCCGAAGACGCCACGATTCGCGGCTGGGCGCGTGAGATGACGCGCGCGCAGGGGGTCGTGCGAAGCTCGGTGCAACCCGGCGAGGCGCGCGACGACTCCAAGTTCAAGGACTACTTCGACTACAACGAGCCGTTAGGCACGATCCCCAGTCACCGCATGCTGGCGATCCGGCGCGGCGAGGCAGAGGGAGCGCTTCTCTGGCGCATCGAGGCCCCCGCCGAGGCGATCGTCGCGCGCTTGACGCGCGAGATGCTCGACGGCCGCAACGCAGCAACGCAGCTCACGCTCGTGGCCGCCGACGCCTACAAGCGTCTCCTCGCCGTCGCCATCGAAGTCGAGCTGCGCATGGAACTCAAGACGCGCGCCGACGACGAGGCGATCACGATTTTCGGACGGAACCTCGAGCAGCTCCTCCTCGCGCCGCCGGCTGGGGAGCGGCGCGTCGTCGGGCTCGATCCGGGATTCCGAACTGGCGTAAAGGTCGCCGTCGTCACCGCGACCGGCGCTCTCGTGCACACCGACACGCTCTACCTGCACCAGGAAGATCGCTTCGCCGGCGCGATCCGCGCGCTCGTCGCGCGCCTAACGCCGGAGCTCATCGCCATCGGCAACGGGACGGCGAGTCGCGAGACCGAAACGCTGGTGAAGGCAGCACTGCGCGAGCTCGATCCGCCTCGTCCGCAGGTGGTCGTGGTCAACGAAGCAGGTGCCTCGGTCTACTCGGCGTCGGACCTCGCGCGCACGGAGTTCCCGGATCTCGACGTCTCGCTCCGTGGCGCCGTCTCCATCGCCCGCCGGCTGCAAGATCCGCTCGCCGAGCTGGTGAAAATCGACCCAAAGTCGATCGGCGTGGGACAGTACCAGCACGACGTGAACCAGCCAAAGCTCAAGTCGCGGCTCGACGAAGTCGTGGCGAGCTGCGTCAACCGCGTCGGAGTCGAGGTCAACACCGCGTCGGCGCCGCTCCTCGCCTACGTCTCCGGCATCGGGCCGACGCTGGCGCAGGCGATCGTTGCGTTGCGCGACCAGCGCGGCGGGCTGCGCTCGCGGCACGAACTGCACGACGTCCCGCGCCTCGGCGCCAAGGCGTTCGAGCAGGCCGCCGGCTTCCTACGCGTGCGCGGCGGAGCGCATCCGCTCGACGCGAGCGCGGTGCATCCGGAGCGATACGCCCTCGTCGAGCGCATCGCCGCCGACCTCGGCGTCGATGTGGCGACGCTGGTGGGGAACGAGGCGCTCCTCGCCTCGATCGACCTCCCCCGCTACGCCTCTGGCGATGTAGGGCTCCCGACGCTCCGCGACATCGTCGACGAACTGCGCAAGCCCGGGCGCGATCCGCGCGAGGCGTTCGAGCCCCCCGCCTTCCGCGACGATATCCAGAAGCCGTCCGACCTCCTCGAAGGGATGGTGCTCGAGGGAGTCGTGACGAACATCGTCGCCTTCGGATGCTTTGTCGATATCGGCGTACACCAGGACGGGCTCGTCCACGTGAGCCAACTGGCCGACCGCTACGTGCGCGACCCAAACGATGTGGTGAAGGTCGGACAACGGGTGAAGGTCACGGTGCAGTCCGTCGATCTCGCCCGTGGGCGCATCGCGCTGACCATGCGCACGACTCCACGCGCCCCGACGGACGAGCAGTCCTCCTCCGAGCGCGCGGGGCGTGAGAATGAACGCCGACCCGCTGCAGACGGCCGGCGGGGAGGGGAGCAGCGTCGCAGCGGACCTGGAAGCGGATCGTCGAAGCCATCGAGTCCGCCGCCCGTCCCGGGAAAGGGTTTCGTCGCGCCGAACGGGATGCGCTTCAAGTAGCAGAACGGGAAGCGGGACTTCGGCAGCGACCGCGGGTATCACGCCGGTCCGCGGTCGCCCTGGTCACCACCCCTCCCCTCGTCGGTATGCTCACGCGATCCCTGCTCGACTCGCGTCCGCTCGTTCTCCTCGCGCTTGGCGCCGCCCTTCTCGTCCTCGGCAGCACGCCCGTGCGCGCGCAGGCGACGCCCGCCACGGTGATCCTTCCCGGTTTTCGCGGGGTTGTGAAGCTGGACACCGTGGGGACTGCGGCGTCGATTCCCGCACCTGCCGGCGTCGTGTTTGCGTCGGTGCGCGCCGCATTCGACTCGCTCGGGATCGAGCAGCAGTATCACGACTCGTCGGCCGGTGTCGTCGGAAACCTCGAGCTGCAGCTCACCCGTCGCATGGCGGGGAAGGCGATGTCGTACTGGGTCGATTGCGGCGTCGGGCACACCGGGCCGACGGCCAACCTGTACCGTGTGCATCTCGCGCTCCTTGTCACGGTATTGCCGGCGTCGGCTGGGGGCACGAGCATGCGCACCGCGGTCGCCGCCGGTGCACAAGCGTACGGCGGTCCACTCGGCGATCCCATTGCGTGCCAGAGCACCGGTCGGATCGAAGACGTGGTGCAGAGCGTCGTGCGCGATCATCGGATGCCGCGCTAGGTTTCGCGCGATCTTCAATCAACCACTCCTCCGAACCGCTGGCATGACGATCACCATCCGACGTGCCACTCCCTCCGACGCCGACGCGCTCGCGTCGTTCGCCGCGCGCACGTTTGCCGAGACGTTTGCGCACTCGAGTACCGAAGACGACATGGCATTGCACCTGTCGAGCACCTACTCGACGGAACAGCAGCGCGAGGCGATCGTAGACGCCTCGATCGACGTGTTGGTCGCAGAAGACGGAACGAGCCTCGCCGGCTACGCACAGCTGCGCGCCGCTGCGGCGCCGGAGTGCGTGACAGAGAGACCGGCTATCGAGCTTTGGCGCTTCTATGTCGATCGCCCCTGGCACGGTCGAGGGGTCGCGCAGCAGCTGATGGGCGCGGTGACCGATGCTGCGCGATCGCGCTCCGCACGCGCGATCTGGCTCAGCGTCTGGTCGCAGAACGAACGCGCCAAGGCCTTCTATTCGCGCTATGGCTATCGGCAGGTCGGGACGACGACCTTCGTGCTCGGGACGGACGTGCAGGACGACTGGATCATGGCGATGCCAATCGCCGCCGGCGCCGTGTCGGACCGGTGAGACACGGCGTGACCGTGCCCGCCCATGATCGCCTGACCGCTCGCATGTGCCGGAGCGCACTTCTGCTGTTGTCGGTAACTGGCGCTGCGTGCGCGACTGCGGGGCGCGTGTACTCGTCGCCACTCCCGCATCGATTCCTCACGGCGCTCCCGCTCGACAGTGCGCGAGCGCTCGTCGGCGAGGCGATCACACGCGAAGGACTGCCGCGCGACGGCTCGCCGGACGTGACAAGCAATACGATCGTTTCGACCTTCGTGGTGCGAAAAGGAGGGATGGGAGAGGGCGAGGTGCGACTGTCGCTCCGTCTGTCGCGCGACGCGGCGGGAGATTCGCTTTCGTCGGGTGTGCTGCTCGAGCTCGACGCGACAATTCGTGACACGCGACGCATGATGCTGATGTCTCCGGAAGATGCGCGCAACCCGCGACTGGGGCGCGAGCCGCACCCCGTACAGGAGAACGACCGCGACACGCTCGGCCGCATTCGGAAGCTCGAGGACCGATTGCAGCAGTTGGGCTTTGCCCAGGTTGAACCGCGATAGGAAGCGCGCGTCGCTCGAGCGACTCCCTTGCGCGCGCGACCGGCGCACGATTGCGTTACACGTCATCTCACAAATGGTCGCCGGACGCGCCGGCGCCCAGCGCTGGCCGGAGGGCGTCGACTATTTGTGCGATGACCTCTCGTCATCACCTTCTTGGAGCGTCTTCTCGTGCGCGGTGCTCTCGTATTCACCCTCTCGCTCTGCGCGGCGGCGACGCTCCACGCGCAACCCTCGCGCGTGCGCATCGGCATCATCGGACATCCCGGTCCGGTGGCGATCGACTCGCTCGCCACGACCGTGACGATCGCCGCCCCCCGTGCGCAGACGTTTCATGCCGTCGCGCAGGTGCTGGCCGAGCTCAAGGTACCGATCGACACGCGCGACTCCACGCGCGGCATCGTCGGGGTGGTGAGCGTGCCGAAGATGCGCACCTTCAGCGTCGGGCGTCTCTCGCGCTACCTCAACTGCGGAACGGGGCTCACCGGGCTCAATGCCGACAACTGGCGCGTGTACGTGACCGCGCTCGCCTTTGTCGACGCAGATGGTCCCGATAGCACGACGTTGCGGCTGGCGATGGTTGGAGGGGCGCAAGACGTGGCCGGATCGTCGACCGAGCCGGTCGCGTGCGGCTCCACGGGCTCGTTCGAGACGATGGTGACCGAGCGCGTCAAGGCGAAGCTCGCCGAGTCCAAGTCCTGAATTGCCGGGGGCGCTGCCGCGCCCTGCAGGCTGGTGGCGCGCGCCTCGCGTAGGCGACGACGCGCGCCGATGGTCGAACGCTGGTTAGGCGCCGCCCGGACGAAGGCGGTCCATCGCCGCGGCGAGATCCGGCTCGAAGCCGCTCCCGAGGACGATCCCGCCGGCGGCGCCGATGACCTGCTCCGCGTGGGAGATGTCCTCCTCGCGCACGAGGACCACGAGCATCGACGTCCCGACATCGAGCCCGTTCCCCAGCTGCCGCAGGAGGTCATCGGGAAATCCGGCATCGATGAAGTAGGCGGCGAGCCCGCCGGCGAGCGCCCCCATCACCACGCCGATCCCGGGGAGGATCATCGCGGCCAGCGCCCCCACCGCGGCGCTCTTCCCGACGCCCCAGTCCTGCGTCTCCTTGAACGAGACCTTGCCGTCCGCCTCGCGCTCGATCACCGCGCCGTTCCCGAGACGCGCGCCGGCATTCTTCAGTTGGTCGAGCCCCGCCTTCGCGCCCCCCGATGTACCGAATCGGGCGATGACGATCTTGCGGGAGACGGGAGGGGTAGCGGGGGACGGCGCAGTCATGGCGAGAAACTCCAGCGGGAGGTCGAGTCTTGGAGAAACGGCAGAACAGCGGAGTGTATATCGCACGCGGAGCTCCCCGCGGCAACCGCGACATCTCCTCCCGTTACGCGCGCTCGTTCCGGCGGGTATCGTCCAGCGACCGTCGCACAGATGCGTTGAACCTCTCTTGAACTCTTCCGGGATTCCGATGGACGCTCTCCCCTCTCCGATCTTTGCGCTCCCGCTCGCCAGACGCTTCCTCATCGGCGCCACGCTCGGGGCGTGCGCGCTTGGCGCGTCCGCTTGGGCGTCACCGATTGGCGCACAGGGGCGCTGGGAGGAGATCGGGAAGACTCGGACCGGAAATCCGGTCTACGTCGAGCGGCGCACCGTGAACAAGGGTAAGGACGGCATCGTCAACGCGACCATTCGCGTGACCTACGTGAAGCCGGTGAAGACCCCCAAGGGGGATCTCACTGCCTCACGCGCCATCGCCATGTTCGACTGCGCGAAGATGACCTTCGCCACGAAGGAGAACGCCACCTACATCGACGAAGCCAAGAACGTCGTCTTCCAGCGCACGGTCAACAAGATTCCCGGCTTCGGACCGGCGATCGCCGGCAACTTCGCCGACGTCGCCCTACAACACTTCTGCAAGAAGTAACCTCGTGCGTGAGCGCCGAGCCTCTGGCGCTCACACTCGTCGCGGCGCGCCGTCACGCCGATCGTCGCACCATCTCCGCGGCCAGCCGGTCGCTCCTCACGAAGCGCTCGAGGTAGTCGCGACGGATCGCCGCCGCATGTGGCGCTGCACCGCGCGGTTCGACCTTCCGGAAGAGTGGGACGTACCAATCCCACTTGGCGACGATCGTGCGCGCGCGAAGGCTCATCGTCCGGTCGCGATGCTCGCGAATGAGCGCGTGCAACAGCTCGCGATCTTCCGCGTCGGGCTCGCCCAGCATCACCATCTCGTGGTTCACCCGGCCGGTGAGAAGCCCTCCCTCGTCGAGCACGTACGCCACGCCGTTCGACATCCCCGCCCCGAAGTTGCGCCCGGTCTTCCCGAGTACGGCCACGATTCCGCCGGTCATGTATTCGCAGCAGTGGTCGCCTGCTCCTTCCACGACGGCCGTCGCCCCGGAATTTCGCACCGCGAAACGATCGCCCACCTGTCCGGCGGCGAACAACCGTCCCGACGTCGCACCGTAGAGCGCGGTGTTGCCGAGGATCAGGTGCTGATGACTCTCGCGTGCATAACGAGCCTCGCGGAACGGGCGTAGCGTCAGTTCACCGCCGCAGAGTCCCTTCCCGACGTAATCGTTCGCCTCCCCCTCGAGGTCCAGGTGCATCCCGGGGAGCGCGAACGCCCCGAAGCTCTGCCCTGCACTCCCGGTGAAACGAAGGTGCATCATCTCCGCAGCCAGCCCGGCGTCGCCATGCCGCTCGGCGATGGTCCCGGCGACCCGCGCGCCGACGGTGAGGTGGTGGTTGCGAATCGGGTAGTGTCCGGAGAACGGAAGGCCGTGCGCCACGAACGGCTCCGAGTCCTGCAGGATCTGCGTATCGAGCGACGGAATCTCCGGGCGCACGTTGCGTGCGACCGTGCGCACCGTCGGCTCGCCGCTCCGCGTCGCACGCACGAACAGCATCGAGAGATCGAGCAGCGCCGCGCGCGGACGCTCGGGACGCTCGTCGCGCTCCAGCAGCTCGGTACGTCCAATGATCTCCTGCAGGGAACGCGCGCCGAGAGACGCGAGCAACTCGCGCACTTCCTGCGCGACGTACGTGAAGTACGCCACCACCTGCTCCGGCGTCCCGCGGAACTTCGCGCGCAGGTCTTCGCGCTGGGTCGCCACGCCGGTGGGACAGGTGTTGCTGTGGCACTGCCGGGCCATCAGGCACCCGATCGCCACCAACGGCGCCGTGCCGAAGCCGAACGACTCGGCGCCGAGGATTGCGGCAATGACCACGTCGCGTCCCGTCTTGAAGCCGCCGTCGACCCGCACCTCGATGCGATGGCGGAGTCCATTTGTCACCAGCACGTGCTGCGTTTCCGCCAGCCCCAACTCCCACGGTGAACCCGCGTGCTTGATCGACGAGAGTGGCGACGCGCCCGTCCCTCCATTGTGACCGGCAATCAACACGTAGTCGGCGAAGGCCTTGGCCACTCCGGCGGCAACCGTCCCCACGCCCGCCTCGGCGACGAGTTTCACGCCTATGCGCGCGCGCGGATTCACCGTCTTCAGGTCATGCACCAGCTGCGCCAGATCCTCGATCGAGTAGATGTCGTGGTGTGGCGGCGGCGAGATCAGCGACACGCCAGGGACGGCGTGTCGTAGCCGCGCGATCAGTTCGGTGACCTTGTGCGCGGGGAGCTGCCCCCCTTCGCCAGGCTTCGCACCCTGCACGATCTTGATCTCGAGTTCCTCAGCGCGCGTCAGATACTCGGTCGTGACGCCGAAACGTCCCGACGCGACCTGCTTGATGCGATTGTCAGCGCGGTCGCCATTCGCAAGCAGCGTGTAGTGTCTCGGGTCTTCTCCTCCCTCTCCCGAGTTGGAGCGCGCCCCCATGCGGTTCATCGCGATCGTGATCGTCGAATGCGCCTCGGGCGAGAGCGCGCCGAGCGACATCGCCGACGACACGAAGCGCTGCCGGATCGATTCGACCGGTTCCACCTCGTCGATCGGGATTGGCGCCGCGGTCTTCAGGCGAAGCAGGTCACGTGGCCCCGCCGCGCGACGATCGGCGTTCTTCGCGACAAAGTCGCGATAGGCGACCTCGCTCTCGCCGCCGCCGCCCTTCGCACTCCCCGTCGCGCGTTGCAGCGCCACCACGGTTGTGGGCGACCAGCCGTGGTCTTCGCCGTCCTTGCGAAAGCGCACGCGTCCCGGGTCGGGGAGCGCGTGCGGCACAGTGCCGTCGGCGGGCCACGCCGCCGCATGGCGTGCGAGCACATCTTCCTCCAACTCTTCGAAGCCGAGGCCCCCGATCGGCGAGACCGTCCCCGTGAAGCAGCGATCGATCACCTCGCCACCCAGCCCTAGCGCCTCGAAGATCTGAGCGCCGCAGAACGAGGAGAGCGTCGCGATCCCCATCTTCGCGAGGATCTTGAGCAAGCCCTTCTCGACCGCCGAGCGGTAGCGCAGGAGCGCGTCGGCAGGGAGCGGGCGCTCGGTGTCCGCGTCGCGGCGCCCGTGTTCGGGAGCCTCGGCGTAGATCGCCGCGACCGTCTCCATCGCCACCCACGGGTGCACCGCTTCGGCGCCATAGCCCACGAGCGTCGCGATGTGATGCGGATCGAAGGCGTCGCCGCACTCCACCACGAGCCCCACGCGCGCGCGAAGCCCGCGCGCGATCAGGTGCTGGCGCACCGCACCGAGCGCGAGGAGCATTGGGACGGGAACGCGCGACGCGGATGCCGCGCGATCGCTCAGGATCAGGATGCGCGCGCCACGGCGCACCGCGCTCTCGGCGGCGTGCGACAGGCGGTCGAGGGCCGACGCGAGCGCCCCCTCTCCCTCGTCAGCTGCAAAGGTGACGTCGAGCGACTGGATATCGAAGAGCGCGAAGTCGCGCAGGGCGCGCATCTCCTCCGGGAGAAGCACCGGATGCTCGACCCGCAGCATGCGCGCGTGCGACGGGCGCTCCTCGAGCGGCGAACCACGGCGCCCCAGGTGCATGCGCAGCGACATCACCTGCGTCTCGCGCAACGAATCGATCGGCGGATTCGTCACCTGCGCGAAACGCTGGCGAAAGTAGCCGTAGATCCCGTGCGGGAAGGTCGAGAGCGGCGCGATTGGAGTGTCGTCCCCCATGCTCCACACCGGCTCGGCCCCGCTCGCCCCCATTGCCTCGAGCCCCAGGCGTACGTCCTCGAAGCCGAAGCCGAAGGCGACCTGCACCGGCAGGAGCGCGCTCGTCGAGGTAACGAGCGGCTCGCTCCCACCACTCGGCGGCAGCGTCGACATGTAGCGCGCCACCCAGCGCGCGTACGGCTTGCGCGTGGCGATCTCGCGCTTGGCCTCGAGGCTCCGCAGGATGACGTTGCGCTGCGTGTCGACCAGGAACGTCTCCCCCGAGCCGAGCTTCCCCGACTCGATGACCTCGCGCGGATCGAAGTCGACGAGCCCGACCTCGGAGCCTAACGCGACCATCCCGTCCTCGCGAATCTTGTAGCGGCACGGGCGCAACCCGTTGCGATCGAGCGCCGCGGCCACCGTGATGCCGTCGCTGAAGGCGAGCGCCGCCGGCCCGTCCCACGGTTCAATCACGCACTGGTGATACTCGTAGAACGCCTTCACGTCCGGGTCGATGTCGGGATACTTCTCCCATGCCGCCGGGACGAGCATCATCGCCGCGTGCACCGTGCTGCGATCGGCGCGCACGAGCAGCTCCATCGCGTTGTCGAGGCTCGCCGAGTCGCTCCCGCGCGGATCGATCACCTCGCGCACCCGCTCGGCCTTGTCCCCAAACAACGGATTGGCCAGCATCGGCTGCCGCATCGTCATCGCGTTGCGATTTCCCCACAGCGTGTTGATCTCGCCATTGTGGGCCAGCATGCGAAAGGGCTGCGTGAGCTCCCAGCTCGGCTTGGTGTTCGTGGCGTAGCGTTCGTGGAAGACCGCGAGCGCCGTCTCGAACTCGGGATACTTGAAGTCGGTGTAGAACGAGGGGAGCTGCCCGCCGGTGAGCATCGCCTTGTAGACGATGGTGCGGCAGGAGAACGAGCTGCAATAGAACGGGGCGAGCCCCTCGGCGCTCACCCGGCGTTCCATCTCCCGTCGGGCGAGGAAGAGGGCGCGCTCGAACGCGTTGTCGTCGGCGACGTACGACGGCATCCCCACCAGGACCTGGGCGATGTGCGGACTCGAGCGCCGCGCCGTTGCGCCTAACGCCATCGGGTCGACCGGGACGTCGCGCCAGCCGATCAGCGGAATGCCGTCAGCTGCAAGTACCGCTTCGACATGCGCCACCGCCCGGGCGCGCGCCGCCGGCGGGACCGGAAGGAAGAACATCCCGACCGCAAACGGCGCCCCCGGCTCGATCACCATCCCGAATCGCTCGGCGTCGCGCCGGAAGAGGCGGTGCGGGAGCTGCGTCAGGAGCCCGGCGCCATCCCCCGATCCATCGCTCGACGAGGCGCCACGGTGCGCGACGCGCGCCACCGCCTCCAGCGCGAGGCGAGTGACCTCGTGCGAGCGCTCCCCGGACTGCCGCGCGATGAAGCCGACGCCGCAGGCGTCGTGCGGGCGCCACGGGCTCCCCAGGCTTTCGTCGCCGGGCGAGCCGCGCCGAGCGTGTCTTGCGTCGGCGGTGAGGGCGTCCGACGCGGCGCGGTGAGGCGTTTGCGCAGGCGATGGGGAGACTGCCGAGCGGATCCGCTGCCCGTGGTCGGCCATGAGTGCTCCGAAGCGTGAGAGAGGGGTCACTTGAGAAGGTGACGCCCGAGAAAAAGCCCGCTCGGTTCCGAGCGGGCTTCGGTGACATCGCTGTTTACTTATGCATGCGCGTCAGCCGACCCCGCCTCCTGCCTTTACCTTGGCAAAAAGGGAAATCGGCTGGCGCGAATTGAGATCGGTGCGGCGGTGCATGACGCATAATCATGCACACCGGCTCTTCCGTCAAGAGAGAACGATTACACCGCGCGCACTTTTGTCGCCCGGCCCACGGTCTCTCGCCTACGAACCCACCGCCACGACGAGCAGGATCGCCGCGATCGCGCACCCGATCCCCGTCTTCGCACCCGCCGCGGCCACCCGCCCGACGAGCGCCCCCCACGCCACCCGCGTCGCGCTCCCCCGCGTCGCCTCGGCGCGCGAGTACTCCAGCACCAGTGCGCCGATGAACGCGCCAGCCAGTGCACCGATCACGCTCCCGATTATCGGAATGGGGATTCCCGCCATCGCGCCCAGAAAGCCGCCGATGATCGCCCCCCATCCGGCGCGCGGTGAACCGCCATAGCGCCGCGTGTAGCGCGCCGAGAGCGTGAACTCGAGGACCTCGGCGATGAGGGCCAGCACACCCACCGTCACCAGCGACGCCGTCCCGAACGTGGCACCGGCAAGCCAGTTGTAGACCAGCGCCGCGCCCAGCATCAGCCAGAGCCCGGGGAGACCGAGCAGGATGAGAAAGAGGCACGCCACGAGCGATGCGCCGAGCAAGATCACCGCCATGATGTTGGCAGCTCCGGAGACGAGAGGGGGGCGTGGGCTCGCGACGTCGTTCGACGTGCGTCCCCGCGCCCCCACTACGCGATCCCCCTCACGCGGGATTCGCGCGCTTCCCGTTCCTTCGATTCGTTACGACACCGGCGCGATCGCCGCCTCACGCAACACGTCGTCGATCTGCGCAATCTCGTTCGGCGTACTGTCGCGCAGCGGCATCCGAACCGGCCCGCCATGAAGCCCCACACGCTGCATCGCCACCTTCACCGCGGGGATCCCGAGGCGCGCGACGATTTCCATCGCCAAGGGCGTGAGTCGACGCTGTGCCTCGGAAGCCTCCGGCTCACGACGGATGGCCGCGTAGCGCGCCACCTCGAGCGTGAGCTCAGGCGCGAAGAGCGCGACGGCGAGGATCCCGCCGACCACGCCCATGTTGAGCGCCTTTAGCCACGTCCCGGCGTGCCCGGTAAGCACGCCGAACGTCGGCGACTGGGCGATGAGGTACTTGGCGAGCGTATCGAGGTCGCCTGACGAGTCCTTCATCCCGATGATGTTGTCGTGCTCCGCCAGGCGCGCGATGAGCTCGGGCTCCAGGCGGAAGTGCATGAACTTCGGGATGTTGTACAGGAGGATCGGGACCGGCGACTCGTCGGCAACGCGCTCGTAGTGTCCCTGAAGCGCGGCGGTGTTCATCGCTGCCGAGTAGTAGTGCGGCGCGACGACGAGGCAGGCGCTCGCCCCGCGCTCGGCCGCTTCGCGGCAGCGGCGGGAGCACGCCTTGGTCGACTCGGCCCCTGTCCCGACGATCAGGTGGTGCGACGTGGGCACGATCGAGCGCGCCATCTCGATGAGGCGAAGTCGCTCCGACTCCTCGAGGAGCGGGGCCTCACCGGTCGAGCCAGTGACCACGATGCCGTCGAGTCCTGCATTGAGGTGCGCCGAGATGTTGGCACCGAAGGCGTCGAGATCGAGCTCGCCGCGGCGGTCGAAGGTCGTGATGACCGGACCAAATACTCCCTTGATCGACGACGTCACTGCCACATTCCTCCGTTGGAGCCGAGGTTGAGGTCGCCGCCGAAATTGTCGGCCGGCGTATTGAGGTCACGGGAACTCTGCTTGAAGACCGACATCTGCAACTCGAAGTCGGCGGGGCGCGTCGATGCCGCGAGCGCGACCTCGAACGTCACCAGGCCCTGCGTCACCATCTCGGCGAGATGCTGGTCGAACGTCTGCATCCCGTACTGGTCGCGTCCGTCGGCCATGTAGTCGCGGATCTCCCCAACGTTGTTCTGCAGGATCAGGTCGCGAATCGTAGGCGTGTTGATCAGGATCTCGCAGGCGACGGCGCGCCCCTTCCCGTCCTGTCGCGGGAGGAGGCGCTGCGAGACGACGGCGGCGAGCGACTCCGCCAGCCGCAATCGCACGACTTCCTGCTCTTCGGGCGGAAACATCGAGACGATGCGCATGATCGTCGACTGCGCATCGGGGGTATGGACCGTCGCCAGGAGCAAGTGCCCCGTCTCGGCGGCCTTCATCGCCGTGTCGATCGTCTCCGTGTCGCGCAGCTCGCCGAGGACGATCACGTCGGGGTCCTGTCTGAGCGCCGCCTTGAGCCCCTGACGGAAGTTCTCCGTGTCCACCCCGATCTCGCGCTGCGTGATCGAGCTGCGCACGTCGCGATGGAGGAACTCGATCGGTTCCTCGAGCGTGACGATATGCTTTTCGATGTTGGTGTTGATGTGCGAGATCATTCCGGCGAGCGAGGAGGACTTCCCCGACCCCGTCACGCCGGTCACCAGCACCATCCCGCGTTCGGTGAGCGCGATGCGCTCGATCACCGCGGGAAGCCCAAGCTCGCCGATCGTCGGCACCTTGAAGGGAATTACCCGCATCACGATCATGAAGCTCGATCGCTGACGCAGGATGTTCACGCGGAAGCGCCCGATCCCCGGCGCCCCCCACGAGCAGTCGTAGTCGAGGAGCGAATCGATCCGCTCTCGCACTTTCTCGTTGGCGATCAGCCGCATCGCGATCGCGCGCGTCTGCTCGGGGGTGAGCGCCTGCTTGGTCATCGCGACCAGCTTGCCGTCGATGCGCGCGCGAAACACGTCGCCGGCCTTGATGTGCAGGTCCGACGCTCCCCGGTCCACCGCCGCCTTGATGATCTTTTCCACGGGTCAGTACCCTGCCTGTTTGTCTACCACGTTGCGCAGCGACTCTCCGCGCGAGTATCGCGACCAGTTATCGAGGAACAGGTCCAGCGCGCGCATCCAGAACAGGCGAGGAGAAACGTACGAGACGTGCGGCGTGAGCAGCACGTTGGGCAGTCTCCACAGCTCGCTCGTGACCGGGAGCGGTTCCTCGGAGAAGACGTCGAGCACCGCTCCTCGAATCTGACGTGTCGAGAGGCGATCCGCGAGCGCCGGCTCATCGAGCAACGCACCTCGCGCCACGTTGACGACGATCGCCCCCGGGGGGAGGCAATCCATCCTCGCGGCGGTCAGGAAGCCCCGCGTCTCCTCGGTGAGCGGCGCCGCCAGCACGACCACGTCACTCTCCGGGAGTACCGCATCGATCCCGTCGAGGGCGACAACCGCATCGAACCCCAACGGCGGCCCCAGGTGTGTGCGCCGCCGCACACCAGTCACCCGCTTTGCGCCCAGCGTGTGGAAGCGGCGCCCGATCGCGTCTCCCAGCCCACCCGTCCCTACAACCAGCACACGACACTCGCAGATCTCGCGGACCAGCGTACCCGGGTCGGTGAAGGGAGACTTATCCCAGAGCGCCTCGCGCTGCTGCCTCACGGCGACGTCGAACCCGCGCAGGAAGTGCAGCACGCCGGCCAGCACATGCTCGGCGATGGTCTCGCCCATCACCCCCGCCGAATTCGTGAACACGACATCACTGGCGACCAACTCCGGAAAGAGCGAACGGCCAACACCTGCGGCGCAGGAGTGCACCCACCGGAGCTCTGCCGCCTCACGGAAGAGCGCCTGGTTGATCCCCCAGCCGAAGTAAGCCTCCATGGTCGGCGCGGCGGCGAGTGCCGAAGCGCTGAGCACGTGCCCGGCCTCAGGGGCGAAGGGGATCGTCTCGTCCAGCACCTCGACCTCCCACCCCGGCGGCGCCTCGCTGGTGATGCGATCGAGACCGATGACCGGGAGCGACCAGTTGCGCGCCTGGGCGCTGACCTCGACGAGAAGGCGACGCGGGGCGCTCACGACGTCCTCACGCGATCCCCATGCGCTCCCGGGCTTCGGCGATCGTCTTCTGCGCGATCGTACGCGCACGCGCGGCGCCGTCGCCTAACGCTTCGGTGACGCGCTCCGGGTGTGCGGCCAATTCGGCGGCGCGGGCGCGGATCGGGACGAGCTCGACCTCCATCGATTGCGCCAGCACCTTCTTGCACTCGATGCACCCCCAGCCGGCGCTGCGGCACTGCACCGCCACGTGGTCGACCGTCGCCGCAGGCGAGAACGCCTTGTGGAGCTGGTAGATGTTGCAGACGTCGGGATTCCCCGGGTCCGTCTTGCGCACGCGCGCCGGATCGGTCACCGCCGGGCGCAACTTCTCCCAGATCTGCTCCGGCGATTCGAGCAGGGCGACCGTGTTGCCGAGCGACTTGGACATCTTCGCGTTGCCGTCGAGTCCCATGATGCGACGCGTCGGCGTGAGCTTGACCTGCGGCTCCGGGAAGTAGCCTTCGCCGAAGCGGGCGTTCCAGCGGCGGGCGATCTCGCGTGACAGCTCCAGGTGTTGCACCTGATCTTCGCCGACCGGGACGATGTCGGCGTGATAGAGGAGGATGTCGGCGGCCTGCAGGATCGGGTAGTTGAAGATCCCCGCCACCACGCTCTCCTGGCGCGCCGACTTCTCCTTGAACTGCGTCTGACGCTCAAGTTCACCGATCGGCGTGACCGAGTTGAAGAGCCACTGGAGTTCGGTGTGCTCGCGCACGTCGGACTGCACGAAGAGCGTCGCGACGTTCGGATCGATCCCCGCGGCGAGGAGCGAGGCCGCCATCTCGTGCGTGCGACGGCGCAGCTCGGCGGGCTCGAACGGCTGCGTGATCGCGTGATAGTTCACGACGCAGATGAACGACTCGAACTGGTGCTGCAGTTCGACCCAATTGCGGACCGCACCGAGATAATTCCCGATGTGCAGTTCCCCGGACGGCTGGATCCCGCTAAAGATTCTTGGCATCCACGCAACTTAAGGGGGCCCGCTTTGCCGTCGCAACGAGACACCGCGTCGCTTCACGACACCTTGCTGCGCGTGGCGCTCGCTGCCGCGCGCGAGGGGGCCGCGTACATCCGATCGCGTACGCGCGACCTCGGCACCATCGACTGGCGGGTGAAGTCGCGCGCGGACTTCGTGAGCGAAGTCGACGTCGGCGCCGAGGAGCGAATCAGCGCCGTGCTGCGCGATCGTGTGGCGGGGGCGCGCGTCCTCGGTGAAGAACTCGCGCCCGAGGCGGATGGTGCGATGGACGGGATCGTCTTCGTCGTCGATCCGCTCGACGGGACGACGAACTTCCTGCACGGTTTTCCCGTGTACGCGGTATCGATTGGCGCGCTGGTCGATGGGGAGCTGGCAGCAGGAGTTGTGATCGACGTGCCGCGCGACGTGACGTATTCGGCGGTCGACGGGCGCGGCGCGACGTGCGATGGCGCGCCGATGCGCGTGTCGACGATCGACGAACCGATCCGCGCGCTCATCGGCACAGGTTTCCCCTTCAAGCACGCCGGACAGTTGGAGCCGTACCTCCCGCAGCTGGCGCGCATCACCGCGAAGACCTCCGGCGTGCGCCGTGCTGGTGCCGCGGCGCTTGACCTGGCATCCGTGGCGTACGGATCGCTCGATGCGTTCTGGGAGCTGATGCTCGCGCCGTGGGATCTCGCCGCCGGGGTGCTGCTGATTCGCGAAGCCGGCGGACGGGTGACCGATCTCGCGGGTGTCGACGCAACCGTCACGCACACGCCGATCGTGGCGAGCAACGGGATCCTGCACGAGTGGATGTTGGAGCAGCTGCGGGGGTGAAGCGGTGCGGCGTGGGGTGCGCGTTTGGCGGCGCGGTGGTCGGGGGAGGCTCGAAGCGGTGACGTGTATCGGCGCGCGGGTGCGAGGGCGCGTCGGAAGCGTCGGAAGCGTCGGAAGCGTCGGAAGCGTCGGAAGCGTCGGAAGCGTCGGAAGCGTCGGAAGCGTCGGAAGCGTCGGGCGCGTCGGGCGCGTGGAGCGCGTGGAGCGCGTGGAGCGCGTGGAGCAGGACGGAGGCTGAGCGACGCGGCCGAGTGTGGAAGGGATGGGTACGGGTCGCGATGATTTGGTGATGCGATCCGGCGGGCGCGGGGGCATTTTTCATTTGGGGGGGGCCCCAGTCGCGTATGCGCCCCCGCGTGCAATCGGTACGAAGCACGCGAAAATGATGATGCTGATCGAACGCACGCGAAGCATCTTCAAAGCGGGGGGGCCCCCCGCATCCACCGCGCCGCCCCTCCCAGTTTCCAGCGCGCCACGAAACACGAATCGGCGCGCCCCTCACTCCCGCACCCGCTCCCGACCCATGAAACTCGTCGAATGCGTCCCGAACTTCTCCGAGGGGCGCCGTCCCGAGGTCATCGCTGCCATTCGTGACGCCATCGCCGCGGTCGAGGGCGTCGCCATCCTCGACGTCTCGAGCGACCCGTCGCACAATCGCACCGTCGTCACCTTCGTCGCCCCGGTCGACGTCGTCGTCCAAGCCGCGCTCGCCGGCATGCGCACCGCCGCCGCCCACATCGACCTCAACGTCCACGAGGGCGAGCACCCCCGCTTGGGCGCGACCGATGTCGTCCCGTTCATCCCCCTCGAAGGGGCAACGATGGAAGACTGCATCGCCCTCGCCCGATCGTTAGGCGAACGCGCCGCCGCCGAGCTGCACATCCCCGTTTACCTCTACGAGCGCGCCGCCACTACCCCCGCGCGCGAGAACCTCGCCGACGTGAGGCGCGGCGAGTTCGAGGGATTGCGCGACGAGATTGCCACCAACCCCGCCCGCCGCCCCGACTTCGGCGAGCCGCGCATCCACCCCACCGCCGGCGCCACCGCCGTCGGCGCGCGCCCGTTCCTCGTCGCCTACAACGTCTACCTCGGCGGGCGCGAGAACCTGCAGGTCGCCAAGGACGTCGCCAAGGCGCTCCGGCATTCCTCAGGTGGACTCCGCTACGTCAAGGGACTCGGCCTCGAAGTCGACGGACAGGCGCAGGTCTCCATGAATCTCGTCGACGTCGAGAAGACGCCGCTCTTCCGCGCCTTCGACATGGTGAAGATGGAGGCGCAGGCACAGGGCGTCTCGCCGACGTGGAGCGAGATCGTCGGCCTCGTCCCCGAGTCGGCGCTCTTCGCAACCGCTGCCCGTCACCTGCAACTCCGCAACTTCTCACCAGATCTCGTGCTCGACCGGCGCGTGCGGCAGGCCGTCTCCGGCGGCGAATCGCTCAGCGGCTTCGTCGCGCGCGTCGCCGCTCCAACCCCTGCACCTGGCGGCGGATCGGTCGCCGCGCACGCCGGCGCACTCGGCGCGGCGCTCGCGCAGATGGTCACCGGACTCACGATCGGCCGAAAGAAGTACGCCGCCGTGGAAGACGAGATGAAGCAGCTCGCCCTCGAGGCCACCGCGCTCGGCAACACACTCAGTGGGCTCGTCGTACGCGACGCCGACTCGTATGCCCAGGTGATGGAGGCTTACAAGCTCCCCAAGGACACTCCCGAGCAGCTCGCCGAGCGCACGCGCGCGGTCGACCAGGCGCTACTCGGTGCGGCCGCCGTTCCGCTCGATACGGCGCGCGCCTGCGCCGACGTGACGGCGATCGCCGAGCAGGTCGCCCGCAAGGGAAACAGCAATTGCGCTTCCGACGCCGGCGTTGCCGCGCTCCTGGCCGAGGCCGCGTGTCGCGGCGCCGTCTACAACGTGCGCATCAACGTGTCGTCGCTGAGCGACCGCTCGCTCGGCGCCGACCTGGTTCGCGACGCGGAGGCGCTGCTCGTGAAGGCCCGCGCGCACAGCGATGCGACCACGCAGCTGGTGGAAGCAGCAATCGCGGGTTAGTGGCCCTACACCAGCGCCGTCAACACGCGCGGTCCTTCGTCCGTGACCGCCACCGTATGCTCGAAGTGCGCTGAGCGCGAACCGTCGGCCGTCACCACGGTCCAGCGGTCGGACAAGGTGCGGATCGGGGACCCTCCGACGTTCACCATCGGCTCGATGGCGATCGTGAGCCCCGCCTGCAACCGTGCGCCGCGCTTCGGCTTTCCGAAGTTGGGGACCTGCGGGTCGCCGTGCGGCTTGGTCCCCACGTAGTGCCCGACGAGGTCGTCGGCCGTCGTGAACCCGGCCTCGCGCACGACCGCCGAAATCGCCGCGCCGATGTCGCCGATGTGGTTCCCCACACGCGCGGCCGCGACGCCGGCGTCCAGCGCCTCACGCGTCACACGCAGGAGGCGCTGGTCGGTCTCGCTCACGTCCCCCACCGGGACGGTGATCGCTGCGTCGGTGTAGTATCCCTCGAGCTTCACGCCGAAGTCGACGGTGACGATGTCGCCGTCCTTGAGCACGCGCTTGGCCGACGGGATCCCGTGCACGATCTCCTCGTTGATCGAGATGCACACCGATCCCGGGAAGCCGTACAGCCCCTTGAACGCCGGCGTCGCGCCTGCGTGCGTGCGGATGAAATCGTCCGCGATGGTGTCGAGCTCCTTGGTGCTCACCCCCGGCCGCACGCTCCGGCGCAGGAGCTCCAGCGTCTCGGCGAGGAGGCGGCCTCCCCGCGCCATTATCTCGATTTCGCGCGTCGACTTGAGGTGTACCACGGCCTACAGTCCCAGGGAGGAGCGAATGCGGGCGAGGACTTCGTCCAGCGTCCCGATACCATCTACAAACTTGAGCGGCGCACCGTGCGAGCGATACCACTCGATCACCGGTGCCGTCTGCCGCTGATAGACGGCGAGGCGGTTGCGGATCGCGTCGGGCTCGTCGTCCTTGCGGCGCACGAGCGTTCCCGGCGGCTCATGCCCCACATCGCACCGTTCTCCCGGTGCACGTCCCGTGAAGGGACGCTGGCACACGTCGCAAACCGTGCGCGCGCTGAGCCGCTCCACGATCGCTTCGTCGGGCACTTCGACGACGAGCACAGCGTCGAGCGGGCGCCCAAGCTCGGAAAGCGCGCGGGCCAGTCCCTCGGCCTGCGGCGTCGTGCGCACCACCCCGTCGAGGATCGCACCACGAGCGGTCGCGGGGGAGGCGAGCGCTTCTTTCATGATGCCGAGGATGACGTCGTCGGGAACGAGATCGCCGCGATCCATCGCGGCCTTGGCGGCCAGTCCGAGCGGCGTCCCCTCACGCACGGCGGCGCGGAGCACATCGCCGGTGGCAATCTTGGGGATGCCGAGTTCCTCGGCGAGTCGCTCGCCTTGTGTGCCTTTCCCGGCGCCCGGGGGTCCCAGCAGGACAATGATCATGAGAGTTCGAACGATGAAGTGAACGACGCCGCACTGCGGAGGAGCGAACTACGAAGCAGAGTCGGCGCGGAACGCACGACCCGGCCAATGCGCGAGCACCGCCGGGTCATGCCATCGAGTCGGATGGAACGAGCGATGTACAACCGGCGCGCGCGCCCATCGGGCACGCGCGGCCGGATCAGAAGCCGCCGGACGTCTGGCGACCGCGGAAGCGCACCCGCCCCTTCTTCATGAAGCCGTCGTACTTCCGCAGCAGGAGGTGCTGCTGCATCTGCGACATCGTGTCGAGCGCCACACCGACCACGATGAGGAGCGACGTTCCGCCGAAGTTGAACGGGACGTTGATCCACGTCGCGATGATGATCGGCAGGAGCGCGATCACGGTGAGGAAGATCGAGCCTGGAAGCGTGATGCGCGAAACGACCTGGTCGATGTACTCCGCGGTCTTGGCACCCGGCTTCACGCCAGGAATGAATCCGCCCTGCTTCTTCAGGTTCTCCGCCAGCTCGATCGGGTTGAAGATGATCGAGGTGTAGAAGTAGGTGAAGAAGACGATGAGCACGCCCAGCACGCTCACGTACCAGAAGCTTCCAGGCTGGAACTGCTCCGCCACGCGCTGCGCGAACGGATTCCCCGAGAACTGCGCGATGGCGCCCGGAACGACGATCACCGACTGCGCGAAGATGATCGGCATCACGCCCGCCGAGTTCACGCGGAGCGGGATGAAGTTCCGCGCTGCCTCTCGCATGCGCCCGCGAGCCATCGTGCGCTGAGGGATCTGGATGAGGACGCGACGGGCAGCAAGCGTCATCGCCACGACGCCAGCGACGACGCCGACCATCACCAGCCCGAGGATCGCCAGCGAGAACGGCCCTACAGCGCCGGTGCCGACGAAGCGGAAGGTCTGGATGATGCCGGGCCAGAAGCGCTCGACGATCGAGAAGAAGATGAGGAGCGACGCGCCGTTGCCGAGTCCGCGTTCGGTGATCTGCTCACCGAGCCACATCACGAAGACAGCGCCGGTGGTGAGGAACAACGCGGTCTGCAGCTTGAAGCCGAAGCCCGGATTGGCCACCGCCTGCGCACCTAACGATTCAGTGAAGAGGGCGAAGCCCCACGCCTGCACCACCGCGAGAACCACGGTACCGTAGCGCGTCCACTGCGTCAGCTTTTTCCGCCCTTCCTCGTCCTTCTGCATCTTCTCGACCGTCGGCACCACGGCGCCGGCGATCTGGATGAAGATGCTCGCCGAGATGTACGGCATGATGCCGAGGGCAAAGACGGTGGCGCGCGAAAGGCCGCCACCGACGAAGAGGTCGTACAACCCCAGGAGCCCACCCGATCCCTGATTGGCGAAGTAGTCCGTCAGGGCGATGACGTCGACGCCCGGCACCGTGACGTGCGTGCCCACGCGATAGAGCGCGAGGCAGACGAAGGTGAAGACAATCTTCTCCCAGAGCTCCGGCGTGTTGCGAATGTTCGCGAGCGCCTGGGCGGGATTTGGCTGCGCCATTTACTCCTCGATGCGGCCGCCGGCCGCGGCGATCTTCTCACGCGCGCCGCCGCTGACCTTGATGCCGCGCACGGTGTAGGCACCCGGCACCTCGCCGGTTGCCAAGAGCTTCGCCGGCCCCTTCGAGAGCTTGATCAGCCCCGCCTTGGCCAGCGACTCGCGCGAAATCTCGTTGCCGTCCACCTTCGCCAGGTCGCCAAGTCGCACGACCTGGTTCTCCTCGCGGAAGCGAGTGTTGTTGAAGCCACGCTTCGGGATGCGACGGGTGAGCGGCATCTGCCCGCCCTCAAACCCGGGCTTGCCGCCACCCGGGCCGCCGTGCCCCGCGCGCGCCATGCTTCCCTTGTGACCCTTGCCTGCCGTCTTCCCCTGCCCCGACCCCGGGCCGCGCCCGAGGCGCTTGCGATTCCGGTGCGAGCCCGGCGCAGGCGCGAGGTTGTGCAGTCCGATCTTCTCTTGGGTTGCCACGTTGTTATTCCTCGACGGGCGTCACCTGAACCAGGTGCCGCACCTTCTTGATCGCGCCGCGCAGGGCGGGCGTATCGTTCTGTATGACTGACGCCTGGTGATGGCGAAGCCCAAGCGCACGCAGCGTCAGGCGCATCGTCTCACTATGGCCGATCTCACTCCGCACCTGCGTCACGCGCACCTTGCCGCCCGTCGCCGGCTCTTCCTTCGGCGTCGTCTGCGGTCCGCGCGTGCGGTGCCAGACGAATGTCCTAGGCATGCGCGATCTCCTTCCCCTTGTGGCGCGAACGGTAGCCGATCGTCGCGGGCTCCACCCCGCGCTCACGCGCCACCTGCTCGACCGTCGTCAACTGCTTGAGTCCATCGAAAGCCGCCCGCACCATGTTGTGCGGATTGGAGGAACCTAGCGACTTCGTCAGGATGTCGTGAATCCCCGCGCACTCCATCACGGCGCGGACCGCGCCACCGGCGATCACACCGGCACCCGGCGCCGCCGGCTTCATGACCACGCGCCCAGCGCCGTGCTCGCCGACCACCTCGTGGGGGATCGTCGAACCCGTCAGCGGAACGGAGACCATCTTGCGACGCGCCCCTTCGACCGCCTTGCGGACGGCTTCGGAGACTTCGTTCGCCTTGCCGGTGGCGAAGCCGACCTTCCCCTGCCCGTCGCCGACGGCGACCAAGGCATTGAAGGAGAAGCGACGACCGCCCTTCACGACCTTGGCGACGCGATTGATCGCCACCACGTTCTCGACGAGGTCCGACGCGCCTTCGCCGCGTCCCTGCGCGTCGCCACCGCGGCCGCCGCGGCCACCGTCACGACCGCCAGACCCGCCGGAGCCGCCATCGCGCCCGCGCCCGCCCTGGCCGCCGGGACCACGCCCGCCGCCAGGACCACCGCGACCGCCACCGCCGCCGCCGCGACCACCGCGACCGCCGCCTGGACCGCCACGGCCGCCACCGCTACGCGCACCGCCGCCCGAAGGACGCGACCCGCCTGCCGAACCCGTTGTCTCGTTGTCAGCCATGTTTAGAACTCCAGACCGCCCTCACGGGCGCCATCGGCCAATGCCTTCACGCGGCCGTGATACCGGTACCCCGCGCGATCGAATACCACCTTGGTGATCCCCCGCTCCTTCGCCACGTCGGCCAGCGCCTTCCCGACCAGCGCCGCCTTCTCCGACTTCTTCCCCGTCAGCTCACCATCGCCCACCGTCAGCAACGTGCGCTGCGCGACGTCGTCGACGAGCTGCGCATAGATGTGCTTGAGGGAGCGGAAGATGACGAGGCGCGGACGTTCGGCCGACCCCTTGATGCGGTTGCGAAGGCGCAGGTGCCGGCGATAGCGGAGCTCCTGGCGCGTCTTCGGGATTCCTCTGCTTCGCATTACTTGCCTCCCGCCTTGCCGGCCTTCCGGCGAATGACCTCACCAGCGTAGCGCACACCCTTTCCCTTGTAGGGCTCGGGCTTGCGCAGCTTCCGAATTTCCGATGCGATACGTCCGACGACTTCCTTGTCGGCTCCTTCGACCACCACCTGCGTGGGCTGCGGCGCGGTGAGCTTCACCCCGGCCGGTGCCTTCACTTCGATCGTGTGCGAGTACCCGAGCGACATGAGGAGCCCGTACGGCTTCACCTCGGCCTTGTAGCCGACGCCCGTGATCTCGAGCTGACGCGTGAAGCCCTTGGTCACCCCTTCGACCATGTTCGCCACCAGCGTGCGCGTGAGTCCGTGCAGCGCCTTGTGCTGCGTCTCGTCTGACGGACGCTTCACGGTGAGCGTGTTGTCGGCGTAGCCGAGGATCATCTCGGGGTGGAGCGTGCGGGTGAGCTCACCCTTGGGCCCCTTCACCGAGAGCGTCGTTCCCTTCAACGTCACCGTCACGCCCGCAGGCACGGCGACCGGTTGCTTGCCAATTCGCGACATCGTGGAATCTCCTTACCAGACCAGGGCGAGCAATTCGCCGCCGGTGTGCGCCTTGCGCGCATCCGCATCGGACATCACGCCGCGCGACGTGCTGAGGATCGCCATGCCGAGCCCGTTGCGCACGCGCGGGATCTCGCTCACCGCGACGTACTTCCGGAGCCCAGGCGTCGACACACGCTGCAGCTGACGGATCACCGGCTGCCCGCCGGCGTAGCGCAGGATCACGCGCAGGAGCTTGTGTCCGGCCTCGTTCTCCACGTGGCGGTAATCCTGGATGTAGTTGTTCGCCTTCAGGATCCGCGCGATCTCGGTCTTCACCTTCGATGCCGGCATGTCCACGCGACGGTGCTTCGATCCGCATGCGTTGCGGATGCGCGTGAGCATATCGGCGATCGGGTCAGTCATGCTCATGAACGGAACTCTCGCTCTCCTCTCGTATCCGCGAACGTTGTGGCGGACGTGGAGGAATAAAGGGTAAAAGATACAGAAGACGAGAAAACGAGAAGACGAGACAAACTACGGAAGAAGACTCTCGTCTTCTCGTCTTCTCGTCTTCTCCAAACTCACCAGGACGCCTTTCGCACACCCGGAATCAGCCCGTTGAGCGCCATCTCGCGGAGCGCGATGCGCGACAGGCCGAAGTAGCCTTCGTAGCCGCGCGAGCGCCCGGTCATGGAGCAGCGGTTACGAATGCGCACGCGCGAGCTGTTGCGCGGGAGCTTGCGCAGCTTGGCGTACGCCGCGGTGCGCTCCTCGTCCGAGGTCTTGGGGTTCTTGATGCTCGCGAGGAGGGCGCGACGCTTCTCGGCGTAGCGCGCCACCAGCTCCTTGCGCTCCTCGTTCTTGACGATCTTGGACGTCTTGGCCATGGCTGCCTAACGACTCGCTTGAATCAGTTGGTGAAGGCGACGACGATCGGCTTCTCGTCACCGCGGAACGGCATGCCCAGCTCGCGGAGCAGGGCGAACGACTGGTCATCCTTGTCCGTGGTCGTGACGAACGTGATGTCCATCCCGTGGATCTGCTCGACCATGTCGTAGTTGATCTCGGGGAAGATCATCTGCTCCTTGATCCCCAACGAGTAGTTGCCGCGACCGTCGAACGAGCGCGTCCCGAGTCCGCGGAAGTCGCGCACGCGCGGGAGCGACGTGTTGATGAAGCGATCGAGGAACTCCCACATGCGCGCACCGCGCAGCGTGACGGCCGCCCCGATCTCCTGCCCTTCGCGCAGGCCGAAGTTGGCGATCGAGTTCTTCGCCTTCTTCCGCACCGGGCGCTGGCCCGTGATCAGCGCCAACTCCTCGACGACCGAATCGAGCAGCTTCGGCTGCTTGATCGCCTCGCCGAGGCCGACATTGATGACGATCTTCACCATCGCCGGGACCTCATGGATGTTCGTGAGGCCGAACTGCTTCATGAGGCGCGGGACGATCGTCGACTTGTAGTAGCCGGCCAGCCGAGGCGCCGGAACCGGGAGACCGGCACCTGCGTGCGGCCCCTTCGGGAGCATCGACTTGCGATCGCCCCCCTTGCCGCCCGCCTGCTTGCCACCGGACTTCCCCGATGCGCCTGCGCCGCCCTTGCCAGCCGGCGCCGCGCCCTTCTTTTCCTTGGTTGCCATAGTCTATCGTCCTCGCCTAACGGTTCCGCGGGATGGCGTCGCCGCTCTTGGCGCTGATGCGTTCCTTCGTGCCGTCTGCGTCGATCTGGCGGTGCACGCGCGTCGGCGCGCCGCTCTTGGGATCGAGCAACATCAGGTTCGAGTGATGAATCGGCGCCGGCATGTCGATGATCGCGCTCTGCTCCTCGGCGCTCCGGGCCTTGCGATGGCGCTTCACGATGTTGATCCCCTCGACCGTCACGCGCCCGGTCTTGGTGAACACGCGGAGCACCTTTCCTTCCTTCCCCTTGTCCTCGCCGCGCATCACGCGCACGCTGTCGCCCTTGGTGATGGGCATCTTCACGCGCTCGGCCTTGCGCTGGTGCCGGCCGGCACCCAGTCGCTTGCCTTCGTTCTTCCGGTACTTGTGCACGCGCATCTTAC
>JBGAHX010000049.1:0-41352 GCA_044225935.1 Gemmatimonadaceae bacterium | reverse complement strand
GCGGCGTGAGCGGCGTGAGCGGCGTGAGCGGCGTGAGCGGCGTGAGCGGCGTGAGCGGCGTGAGCAACTACAGAACGGAGCGTCGCTTGAGGAGCGTGTACTGCGCTACCACCGCTTCGGCTGCGCCGACCGGCGGGACATCGAGGACGATGACGCCGCGCCCGCGCATGTCGGCGAGGGCGGCCTCGCGCGCCTGCAGCAGCTCCTCGGCGGCTGCGCGCTGGTAGGCCTCGGATACATTTCCTGGCCGCGCAGAGGCCAAACGATCGAGCGCGGGATCGCGCAGCGCCACGGCGAGCGGCAGGTGGCGCGGTCGCAGCGAGGCGAGCTGCCCGACCAGCGCCTCGCTCGCCGTGCGATCGATGACATCGGTGAAGACGACGGTGAGGGCCCGTCGTCGGTTGCGCTGGGCGAGGAGCGCGAAGGCCGCGGGGTAGTCGGGCTCCACCAGCGTTCCGTGCACCGTCGCCAGCAAGTCGAGGATCGCGCGCAGCGCGCGCCGTCCCCGCGCGGGGGCGAGGTACTGCTGCACCCGATCGGAGAAGACCATCAGGCCTACGTTGTCGTCGTGTGCCACGGCGGAGTGCGCCAGCTGCAACGCCGCTTCCACCACGAACTCGAGGCGGGCACGCCCCTCGGTTTCGGCGGTGAGCATGCGCCCCGCGTCGATCGCGATCATCAGTTGCTGGCGCCGTTCGTCCTCGTATTGCCGCGCCATTGCCTTTCCCCGTCGCGCGGTCGCCTTCCAGTCGATCGTCCGCGTGTCATCGCCCGGCACCCACTCGCGGAGGCTCTCGAAGGCGCGCCCTTCACCAAGGTGACGCACGGTGCGAAGCCCAGCCTCGCGCCGGCGCTGCGCCTGAAGCGGGATCGCCGTGAGCGAGGCGCCGGCGAGCGTGGGGAAGACAGTCACCTGCCAGGGCGCGGGGAGCGCGAGCTGACGCCAGGCCAATGACCACGGAGAGGCGACGCGCAGGTGCAACGTCCCGACGCCTCCCTTTCCTCGCCGCACCGGCCTCACGAGGCGCGACTCCACCAGCGGCGAATCGGAGGCGAGCACGAGTTCGCGTTCGATCCCCTGCGGCATCGCCAGCAGCGGGGGGAGCGCTTCGGCAACGCGCACCACTGCGCGGCGCGGAAGGTGCGAGCGCCAGCGATAGAGCACCGGAAGCGCACGCCCGATCGAGAAGGCGGGGGGTGCCTCCCGATGCAGCTCAATCGACTCCGCGTCGATGGCCGACGCGCGCCACGCATCAACGATGAGTAACAGGAGCCAGATCCCGTCGAGTCCCGCCAGCCATAACGCGGTCGAGGGCCAGAGCAGGGCGAGCGGCGCAATGAGCGCGAGGAGCGCCCCGCCGACCATCCAGCGGCGCGAGGGAAGGATCATTGCAGCTGGCGGTTCCCGTCGCGCGCCAACGTCGTTGCCCGGCTGCGCGCTGCACGCGCCGTCAGGAGCGTGACCGGGCTCACGCGCGCGGCGCCTCGACGCGCTCGAAGAGCGACTGCACCGCCGCGTCGGGGGTGACGCCCTCGAGCTCCAGCTCGGGGGCGACCTGCACGCGATGGCGCAACACGGCCGGTGCGAGCGACTTCACGTCGTCCGGCACCACATACGACCGCCCGTCGAGGAGCGCGCTCGCCTGCGCCAGCGTGAGCAATGCAACCGACGCACGCGGCGAAGCGCCTAACGTGAGAGTCGGCGTGTCGCGCGTCGTGCGGACCAGCGCGGTGATGTACGCGACGAGCGCCGGCTCGACGCGCACAGCGCGCGTCCCTTGGCGCAGCGCCTCGAGCCCCGCGCCATCCATCACCTGATCGACACCGTAGCTCGCCGGTGTCGCCGCATCGAATCCGCCGAGGACGCGGTCGAGCATCCCCTGCTCGGCGCGCTCGGGCGGGTAGCGCAACAGCACCTTCACGAGGAACCGATCGAGCTCGGCCTCGGGGAGCGGATACGTTCCCTCGAACTCGATGGGATTCTGCGTGGCGAACACGGTGAAGCCCTGTGGGAGGGTGCGCGTGTCGCCATCGACGGTGATCGCGCGCTCCTGCATCGCTTCGAGCATCGCGGCCTGGGTCTTGGCCGGCGCGCGATTGATCTCGACGCCGAGGACCAGGTCGGCGAAGAGGGGGCCTGGGCGGAAGGAGAAGTCGCCGTGCGTCCCCAGGAGATTCACGCCGGTGATGTCGGACGGCATGAGGTCGGGGGTGAACTGGATGCGACGGAATGAGAGGCCGAGCGATGCCGCGAGGGCGCGCACGAGGAGCGTCTTGGCGGTCCCGGGGGGCCCTTCGAGGAGGACGTGTCCGCGCGCCATGAGCGCGAGGAGCGCTTCGCGAATCGCGGCGGGCTGCCCGAGCACGACGCGTTCGAGCTGCGCCGTGACGCGTTGCGCGGCGCCGGCGAGGGAGGAGACGTCGGAATCGCTCAGGGGCGCAGGGAGTGCCACAGGTCCTCCACGGCATTGGCGGCGCTCAGCACCGCGGAATCGGATTCGGGGTGGTCGGCGAGGCGTTCGAGCTGTTCCGCACTCGCCTGCACTTGCGGGTTTGGCGCGTGCGTGCGGAGCGACGCCAGGTAGCGGCGCCAGTCGTCGCGCCCGGCGGAGTGCGCGGTGCGTCCCGGCGCCAGGCGACGCTCCAGCCCCCGCACCATCGCCCGTACGGCGGTGCGATGACCGCGCGACGCTGCGAGCGCCGTGGCGAGCGCGCGAACGTGCTCCAGAGAGGAGCGGCGCGCCCTCGGGATCACGGCGCGCACCGGGCCAAAGCGGACGGCGCCCGCGGCGAGGGCGATGAGTCCGAGCACGCACCACTGCCACAGCATCCAGCCTAACGGGTTGCGCTTGCTCCAGGCGAGCACGGCGTCGGTGATGGATCCTCCTTCGACATATCCCTGATGGAATTCGTCGAAGACGAGACTTCCGGTGCGCGGGATGAGGGCACCGGCGACGAGCGCTCCCGTCGCACCGGTCCGCAGCGCCCGATTGCGCACGAGGGCGCCGTCGCTCACGAGAACGACTCGGCGCCCGCGCGGGATCACCGTGAGCGCGAGCATCACCGGGTCCCCACGTGTCGTGACCATCAACGTATCGGTTGTGTTCACGAGAATCGGCGGGCAGCGGTCCGCACGCGAGTCGGCGTCCGTCGCGCTCTCCTCGTCGTCTGCCTGCTTGCGCTTGCCGAGCACAAAGCGATCGTGGACATACGGCGCCGTAGCATCGGCGTCGCGCCCGGGCGACGCGACGCGCAACGAGTCGAGCAGGGTCGATTCGACGTGGTAGCCCAGGCAGTCGTACAGCGCCGAGGCGCTGCGTCCGGCCAGTATCAGGTTCGCGCCGTAACCCGCTGTCGCCATGCCGAGGAGCGCCTTGCGTTCGCTACGGCCGATTGCGGCTGGCGGATCGAGCACGGCAATCGTCTTCGTTACGGCCGAATCACGCACGCGCGCGGTGACGCGGGAGGTGAGTTGCGGCGTCCGCAAGCGCGAACGCTCGACTGTCACCCCCATTCGCTCGGCCACGTCGGCCAGGGCGCGCGCGCCGTCGCGCCCCGTGTTGAACGTCGACGCGCGGCGATCGACGTCGTCCTCGGGGCGCGCGCGCGTCCCCGAGGCGTAGGCGATCACGATGAGTAGCGAGGCGATGCCGAGCGCTATCCCGACCTCAGTGCGCTGCCGCATATCGCTCCGTAGCCGCTGCCGACCGCCAGCGCTCGTATGCATCACGATCGATCGGCACGCGCGCGAAGGCGTATCCGTACATCTCGCGCACGAGCGTGCGCAACGAGTGCCGGGCATCGACGCTCAACGCCGCTTCGCGCGCGTACTCACTCGGCGTCTTGCTCGGGTGATACGTGACGAGGCGACGTCCGTCGAGCTCGAGTACGAGTCTCAGAAAGTCCGCCTGCATTGCGGCCACGAAATCGCCCCCCTGGGCGAGGCGCGCAGCCTCACGCGCGTACCATGCGCCGTCGCGCACGGTGGACGCCGGGAGGTGCGTTGCACCTGGCGACTGTCGGCTCCCCTGCCCAACGGTCCTGAACGCGATCCACGCCGCGTGCCCCAGGATCGCCGCCAGGATCGCGAGGAGCACCCACGTCAACACGCGAAATGCCGCCGGATTGGCCGAGTGGAGCCGCGTGAGGTAGTCGCTGGCCGCCTGCCAGGCGCGGCGCAGGATGCCGAGTGGATCTTCGCGCGTTTCCCAGCGATAGGCGGGCGAGGCGAAGACCGAGTCGAGCGCTGCGCGCAGCGAATCTGCGCGCGGCGACGCGAGCTCCTGCATCGACATCACCCCTGCGTGAGCGACGTTGCCAACCGCTCGAGGTCAAACCCTTCCTTGCGCACGCGCAGGTCGTAATAAAGGACGGTCGTCAGCGCGTAGAAGAACGGGTACACCAGGATCTGCAGGATCGACTGCACGATGAGGAGCGCCACGGTGAACGTCGACTCGTTGAGCTGGTCCCCGCTCGCGCCGACGGCGAAGACACTGAGCGCGGCGCCGGGAATGATGAGGAGGAGGAAGCTGACAAGGAGCGCCGCAAAGATCTTCCCGCGGAATCCTGCCGTGAGTTCCCAGCTGCGGCGCATGGCTGGCGTGCCGCCGCGAAGATCCTCGAGGACGAGCGCGGACGGCGTGAGGAGGAGGCCGCAGGCGGCTATGACGCCCGGAACGACGAGGAGGAGGAATCCAAGACCGATCACGAAGGACATCTGCAGCGACGTCCCGATGAGGCGTCCCATGAACGGCGTCGACCGCAGGAACGCTTCCTGTGGCGTGAGCTTCTCGCCGAGATACGTCTCGGCGACCACGAAGGTCGACGCCGCGGTCCCAACCGAGCTGAGGACGAGGGTGAGGCCGGCGCTGAGCACCCAGAGCGAGAGGTGCTGCATCGCACCACCTGCCGCTTGCACGTAGACGCCGAGGGCGAGCGGAATCGTCTGGGTGCAGACGGAGATGAAGAGGAGGGCGCCGAAGAGTCGCCGATAGATCCCGAACGCGGTATCGAGCACCTCTCCCAGCGAGAGCGGACGGAGCACGGGGACCAGCATGCGTTGCCTCCTCTCGGCGACCCTTGGAATTCACCCGCACCAATACTCACGCTTGCGCGCCCGCTTTGGAAGCGGCGCCCGCGCCCCTATGTTCCGAGAGCGTGTTCCTGACGCCGGCTGGCGTCTCGTTGCGGCGTTACCCCCTCCCTGCACCGCATGCCGACGTCCGCCGATTATCGGCAGCATCTCGAAGTCGAGACGCCAGAGCATGTGGTGATCGACTACGACATTGCCGGACTGGGGAGCCGCTCGCTGGCAGCACTGATCGATTCGGCGATCATCGCCGCGCTCGCGTTCGCGCTCGTCTTCGCGATGGCGCTGTTGCCGACGCGAATCTGGCGCTTCGTCATCCCCATCGCCTACCTCGCGCTCTTCGCGCTGCTGTGGGGATACTTCGCCCTCTTCGAGGGCTTTCGCGACGGGCAGACGCCGGGCAAGCGCCGGATGGGGATCCGGGTGATCCGCGACACGGGGCATCCGGTGACGTTCGCCGAGGCGGCGGCGCGCAACCTGCTTCGACTGATCGACTTCCTCCCGCCGCCGTACTTGTTAGGCATCCTCTTCGTCGCCTTTCATCCGCGGGGGAAGCGACTGGGGGACCTGGTGGCCGGAACGGTCGTCGTGCGCGACGCGCCCTCGGCGGCGCTCGCCGCCGACCTCGACGCACCACTCCCGGCCGCGATCGACGGCGCGCCGCAGTTGAGCGACGAAGAGTTTCGCGTGGTGCGAGAGTTCGTCGGTCGCGCGCCGCAACTCCCGCGCGAGGTCCGATTGCGGCTGGCGATGCAGATCGCCACGCGATTCACCGACCGTGTCCCGGCGGGGCGCGAGGATCCTGTCGCGTATTTGCGTGCAGTCTGGCGCGACGAGGCGGCGCGACGTCGCGGACGGTTGGGATCGAGCGCGACGGCGCGCGCCGCGTCGACGAATGCGGTCTCCGTTGGCGCCGGTGGCGCGCGCGAAGCGACGACACCACGCGGCTCGTCGGTGACGATGGAGCGGCTCGTCGCGCGCAAGTCGTCTCGATGGGACGAATTCTCGGCGATGGCCGATCGCGCCACGCGCGGCGGGCTCGACGCGCTCGACGCCGACGAGCTCCCCGACTTCGCGGCGCGCTATCGCGACGTGGCGGCCGACCTGGCGCGCGCACGCACGTACGGCGCCGACCCGGTGGTGCGCACCCGACTCGAACGCCTCGTGGCCGCGGGACACAACCTGCTCTATCGCGATGAGCGCAAGACACTGCGACGCATCGGCGCGCTCATCGCCATCGACTTCCCGGCAGCGGTCGTCTCCTCGTGGCGCACGGTGCTCCTCGCCATGCTCTCCTTCTCCATTCCGGCGTTAGCGGGATACGCGACGATTCGCGAACGGCCGGCACTCGCCGCGGAAGTACTCCCCGCGGTCATGCTCTCGCGCGCCGAGAACGGGCGTGAGGAACTGGCGGCAGGGCGTGGCTACGCCCGAACGGACGCGGGCAACCGGACGATGGTGGCGGCCTTCATCATCACCAACAACCTCGGCGTTGCCTTCGCCTGCTTCGCGAGCGGCGTGGTGCTTGGCGTCGGCTCGCTCATCTCGCTGGCATTCAATGGCGTGGAGATGGGAGCCGTCTCGGCCCACTTCCAGAACTACGGGCTCCTGGGCTACCTGTGGACGTTCGTGGCAGGGCACGGCGTCCTCGAACTGTTTGCCATCTGGTGTGCAGGAGGGGCCGGCTTCCTGCTCGGCATGGCGGTGTTGCGCCCTGGGGCGTATTCACGGCGCGACGCGCTGGTGATCAACGGGCGGCTGGCGATGCGGCTGGTCGGCGCGTCGGTCGTGTTGCTCCTGGTGGCCGGGACGATCGAGGGATTTCTGTCGACGAGCGGTGCCTCGACGCGCGTGAAGGTGGCGGTGAGCGTGTCGAGCGCGCTCCTGCTTGCAGCCTACCTCGCGAATGGTTGGCGCCTGCAGCGCGCGGCGCAGCTACCGCCAGCGTCCTGACGCATCGCGCTCCAGGCGACGCGTCACGCCGATCGCCTCGAGAAAGGACGCGTCGTGCGAGACGACGACGACCGCCCCGTCGTACTGTTGCAGCGCGCGCTCGACCGCCTCGACGCTCTCGAGGTCGAGATGGTTGGTGGGTTCGTCGAGCAGGAGGAGGAGCGGCGGTTCGGGAGCGAAGAGGCGCCCGGCCATGGCACCGCGGAGCCCTTCGCCACCGCTGAGCGTGGCGACCGGACGCAGCGCGTCGTCGCCACGGAAGAGAAACGAGGCCAGCGCCTGACGAGCGACTGCTGGCGATGCGTTCGGGTTGTAGGCCAGGAAGTTGTCGAGGAGTGAGCCACGCGAATCGGGCCAGGTGATCTTCTGGTCGAGGGCCGCGATGCGATCGGGGGGAACACTCAGGGATACGACTCCCGACGTTGGTGCGAGCGATCCTCCCATCAGCTGCAAGAGCGTCGATTTTCCCGAACCGTTCCCCCCAACGAGCGCGACGCGCTCGGGGCCGACGATGATGAGGTCGAGCGCCGTGAAGAGATTCGCGTCGCTCCCCTCATGACGAAACGAGACCTCCTTCGCCTCGAAGACGCGCTTGCTGCGCGGGAGCCCGGTGGGCGGAAGCGCAAACGCGAGCTGCGCGCGCTCCTCCACTCGCGCCTTCGCCGTCGCGAGTCGCGAGCGCTGCTCGTCGAGCTGGCGCGCTGCGTCGCCGGCGAGTCGCGCGTTGGTCGCATCGCTGCGATCGCGCTTGGCGTTGAGGACCAGCTTCGGCTGGCTCCCGTCGTCGCGGGAGCGTCGCCCCTTGGCGTCCTGGCGCGCCTTGCGCTCGCGCGTCGCCTGCACGGTGCGTTTGGTGCGCGCGAGTGCGAGTTGCGCCGCATCGAGCTCGCGTGAGGCGGCGGTGCGTTCGACTTCGCGCTGCGCCCGGTACTCGTCGAACCCTCCGCCGTACACCTTCACGCCCACCGACGAGAGCTCGACAATGCGGTCCATGCGGGCGAGCGCCGAGCGATCGTGGCTCACCAGCACTATGCCGCGCGGCCACTCGTCAATCACGCGGGCGAGTGCCGCGCGCGCGTAGGCGTCCAGATGATTGGTCGGTTCGTCGAGGACCAGCAGGTCGGGTTCCCCGAGGAGCAACGCCGCGAGCCCGAGCCTGGTCCCTTCGCCCCCGCTTACCTGGCCTAACGGGCGCTCGAGGGAAAGCCCGCCGAGGCCGACGCGCTCCAGTGTGACAGCGGCGCGCTCGCGGAGGTCCCACTGCGTCCCGACACGCTCGACGTCGCCCGCGCTCCCGCTCCCGGCGAGGAGGCGATCGAGCGCGGCGAGCGGCTCGGCAATCCCCAGCATCGCGGCGACCGTGAGTTGGTGCGCGGGGGCGACTTCCTGCCGCAGGTAGCCGACGCGTCCCTGTCGCGTGACGCTTCCCATCGTTGGAGCCAGCTCGCCGGCGATGATGCGGGCGAGCGTGCTCTTCCCACTCCCGTTGGCGCCAACGATGCCCGTGCGCTCGTCGGCAAAGGCGAGCGTCACGCCATCGAACAGGCGACGCCCATGCGGGAGGGCGAAGCCGACCTGATCGAGTGCGACATGAAACGGCGGACGCGACACGTGGCGATGCTCAGAGAGGCGTGGCAGGAGGTCATCTCACGAATGGTCGTCGCCTATCGGTCGGCGACCAGACGTGCGCAGCCTGAAAATACGAACGGCGCCTCGCGGCGCCGTTCGTGGTGGAGCCTGCGGGCGGCGCGACTCAGGGAAGGATCCCGGCGTTTGCCCTCGGCACCGCGTAGTTCCACGGCTGCACCGGGAGCTTGCGCTGGCGCGGATAGACCTCGTCGAGCGTGTTGCCGTCGAAGAGGCGCCCGTTGACCATGACCATCGAGATGCTGTTGGTGTTGCGGATGTCGGTGAGCGGGTCACGGTCGAGGACCTGCAAGTCTGCGAGCTTCCCGACTTCCAGCGACCCGATGTCCTGGGCGAGCCCGATCGCCTCGGCGCCGACGATCGTCGCCGAGCGGAGGGCATCGTGCTGCGAGAGCCCGCCGCTCTGGAGGAGCCAGATTTCCCAGTGCATGCCGAGCCCTTGCAGCTGGCCGTGCGACCCGACGCCGATGCGCCCGCCTGCTGCAACCGTCTTGGCGACGTCCTGAGCATGCTGCCACATCGCGTACTCCTCCTTCACTGCGAAGCCGGCGGGGCCAGGGGCGTTGCCGAGCCCGCGGCGACGGATCTTCGTATCGATGTCCACGGGGTGCGTAAAGTGGCGCAGCTTGGCGTTGCCGAGCAGGTCCTCGCTCTGGTAGAACCACCCTTCGCCGAACGGACCACCGTACTCGACGATCAACGTCGGCGAGTTAGTCACCTGCGTCGCCTTGTACCATTCGAAGACGTCGTCGTACTTGGGGGTGATGGGGAGCGTGTGCTCGATGCCGGGATAGCCGTCGACCCCATGCGTCATGTTGAGCTTTTCGTCGAGCCCGCCCTCGGTCGTCGGCATCAGGCCGAGTTCCTTGGCGGCCATGATGATCCACTGTCGCTGCTGCCGGTTGCCGCTCATGTACATCTTGAGCGTCTTGGTGTCGTAGTAC
Organism: Gemmatimonadaceae bacterium; assembly: GCA_044225935.1. GTDB lineage: Bacteria > Gemmatimonadota > Gemmatimonadetes > Gemmatimonadales > Gemmatimonadaceae > SCN-70-22. The sequence goes on along the minus strand of JBGAHX010000049.1, from coordinate 31,719 downwards.
TTGGCGTAGCGCGAGAGGATCTGCTTGGCGTGCTCGAGGTTGCGCACCGGCTCGCCGCTGAAGACGCCGGGGCCGGTGGTGTAGATGCGCGGCCCGATCATCTCTCCCGTCTGCACGCGATCGCCGTAGGTCAGGAAGTCGGTCGTGGCGGTCTGCGGGTCGCGGGTGGTGGTGGTGCCGTAGGCGAGCGTGGCGAGGTACTGCCACGTCTGCGTGTTGTGCACCTGCGGGGTGAGCCACTGCGGGTGGTAGTGCGTGTCGACGTAGCCCGGGATGATCGTCTTCCCGCTCACGTCGATCACCTGTGCACCTGACGGGACCTGCACGCTTCCCCGCGGGCCCACGGCGACGATGCGGTTGTCGTGCACCACGAGATCCGCGTTCTCGATGATCTCCTTCCCCTTCATCGTGATCACACGCGCGCCGCGCAAGACGACGTTGCCGCGCGGCGTGTCGCGAGTGGCGGCGACACTGATGCGCATCTCTGCCGGCTTGTAGCCCGGCTTGTCCTTCTTGGTGGTGTCGGCCTTGGCGATCGAGTCGGCGCGGGCGACGCTGTCCTTCTTGGTGGAGTCGGCGCGGATCGCCGCCTTCACCCGGGCGTCGGCCTTGAGCGAATCGTCGACGACCTTGGCGCGGTCGAGGTCGAAGGTCCAGACGGCGTTGCCTAACGACCAGTGCACCTTGCGCCCGTCGCGCGACCAGGCGGGGAACTCGCCGCCGATCTCATTGAGCTTGCGCACCGGGACCGAGGCGGCGGCGGGCGCGGCGACGGAGACCGTCGGGGCGCTCGCCCCGATGCGCGGCACCGTCACGAGATAGAAATCCATCCCCACCATCGCCAACGCCTGCTCGCCGTCGGGCGACATGAGGACGAGCCCTGCTGGCGGCGGTTGGGGAGGAGTCGGCTCGGCGGGATCCAGGTGCGTCGGCGACACGCCGTCGGCGACCGGGCGCGCGGCACGCCCGCCGATCCAGAAGCGAGCGGCCTGCTGTTCGAGGCCGGCGTCGAGCGTCTCCTGACCGCCGGCTCCCGGCGGCATCGGGCCGGTCACCTTGAGGTGCGTCTTGATGTCGGTGCCGTCCCAGCGGAACGAGACCAATCCTTCGCGCCCGCCGTAGGCGAAAATGCGCTCCGGATTGTTGGTGAAGTGCGGCGTTCCCATGCCGCCGGTCGGCATGATGACGGTGGGGTTCCCACCGGTCGCCGGGAACCAGACGAAGTCGGCGGCGGCGGGGCCGAAGAACGCGGCGCCAGCCTCCTGCATTTCGCGCGCAGCCGCGCGCACGGCGACGATCCGGTCGCCAGCGGGAGACCAGGCGAGGTCGGTGAACAGTGCCCCCGTCGCTACCGGCTGCGTAGTCCACACACGGCGTGCATCCTGCGTGGCGCGCACGATCCCGCCGCCCTGCGCGTCGTTCCACGTCACGTAGGCGAGCGACTTGCCATCGGGAGACCAGACCGGGCCGAACTCACCAACATCCGCCTTGCTCACGCGCTCTGGCGTCCCCGTGGGGAGCGTCACGACGTAGACGCGGTCGAGCGACGAAAAGGCGAGCTTCGTTCCGTCGGGGGACGGGGCGATGTCGCGCACCTGCTTGGCGGTGAATGCGGCGGCGGTGTCGACGCGCCAGGAGAATTTCACCTCGGGTCCCATCTCCAGCTTCACTTCGGCCTCGAACGGGATCTTGCTCGGCGCCGACTTGTCCACGGGGACGCGCCAGATCTCGCCGCCGTAGGTGACGATGATCGCCTTGGAGTCGGGCGTGAAGGTGTAGCCGGGATACGCGTCCATCGGGGCGCGCGACTCGGTTTCGTCGCGCTGCACCGGATAGGCGAGCCAGTCTTCCTGCTGCGTCTCGAGGTTGCGGATCCGGATCCCGGTCTTGGTCTCGAAGCGCGCGGCGTAGGTGAGGTACTTCCCGTCAGGCGAAAGTGCCGGGCGGAATGCCGAGCCAAAGCGCGTCGACATCTGTGACGTGCGCCCGGTCTCCTTGTCCCAGACGTAGAGCTGGTACTGGGGGCCTAACGCGTTGTACTGCCAGTCGCCCATGCGCGCGCTGAACCAGAGGTAGCGCGGGTCCTTGCCGTAGGCGGCGCCCAGCATCTTGAGCTGCGGCGAGGGCGCCGGGATCGAGGTCAGGGCGATCCCGTTGCCACCGTCGACGTTGTACATCCAGAGCTTCGCTGTCCCGAAGAGCGAGCCGGAACGCGAGGCGACGATGTACTTCCCGTCGGGAGTCCACTCGGGGGAGACGTACTGGTTGTCGTTCCCCTTGGTGAGCTGGGTCGTGTCCTTCCCGTCGAGCGACATGATCCAGAGATTCTCGCCGCCGCTCCGGTCGGAGACGAAGACGACGCGCTTGCCGTCGGGAGAGAGGCGCGGCTGGGCGTCGTACGCCATCCCACTCGTCAGGCGCGTGGCGCGCCCGCCGGCGATCGGGAGGGTGTACAGGTCGCCTAACAAGTCGAAGACGAGTTGCTGCCCGTCGGGAGAGACGTCGAGCGAGAGCCACGTCCCCTTGGTGGTGGTGAACGTGTGGGTGCGAGCGGTCTTGAGCGGGAGCGTGACGGCGGCGGCGTCGCCTCCGGGCGCGTTCCCTTGTGCGGGAAGGACGAGAGGGCCCGCGCTCAGCGCGAGCACGGCGAGAGACAGGACGGAACGATGCTTCATCAGGAGCCCCGCGGATTCGCAGGTGGGGGGTTCGCCCGGGCGCGAGTGCCCGGCGCGCGACACAAGCATACGGAGGATTCCGTAGGTTGTGCCAGACGCGATGCGCCATGGGCTCCGGCGCCCCACGGTCGCATCGGTGCAACAGGTAGACGCGTCGACGCGCGACCCATAGAATTGCCCGCGGCAGAACTCGCCGGTGCACCCGCCCGCGGGCGCGTCGAGTCATGCAGCCGGGCGGCGCGACGGCTGCACGCTGCACACGTCTCCATCACCCGAGGCTACCGACGATGAAGCGTGGACGCCCCCGGATCTTCCCCCTCATCATTGCCGCGGGCGCGTTCTGGATCATCCTCGGCCGCCAGCGGGCGCAGTCGAACCAGGTCGACGTGAGCGAAGAAGCGCCCGACACTGGGCGCTACGTCGCGACGGTTCAGCAGGGGCTCGGCGCCTCCGTGGCGATCCTGCTCGACCAATCGGGCTCCATGAAGGACAGCCCCGCGAGCGACAAGAGCGAGCGGAAGTACATCATCGCCCGCCGTGCGCTCGCCGAGGTCCTGGCGCAGACGGACTCGTTCGTTTCGCGACAGCCCGGCTTTCCCGTGAATGTGGGGCTCTACACGTTTGACAGCGACGTCGAGACAATCCTCCCCATCGCTCCCTTCGATCGCGCCGCGCTCGATCGCGCGCTGGAAGGGCTGCGCATGCCGCGCGGAAGCACGGCGATTGGCGAGGCGATGGCGGTTGCCACCGCCGATCTGTACAACGCGGGAACGATCCGGAAGTATCTCCTCGTCGTGACCGACGGAGAAAACACCAAGGGGCGCTCGCCGGAAACGGTCGCGCGAGAGATCACTCGGCGCAGCGAAGGGGCGGTGAAGGTCTTTCTGGTCGCCTTCGATGTTGACGCAGACAAGTTCGCGTTCGTCAACGACGTGCGGGGAACGGTGATCGAGGCGCGCAACGCCACCGCGCTCCGCGCCGGGCTCGACACGCTCTACCGTGGCCGCATCCTCGCCGAGGCCGTCGATGCCGGCGAAACGCTTCCGCTTCTTCCACCGCACGACAGCAGCGCATCCGCCGGAGCCGCCACGGCTCCCACATCCCGTCCCCGGTAACCTGCGACCATCATGGGCAAGATTTTCACGGCCATCAGCGCCTTCTTCAACAAGATCGCCAACGCGCTCTGGGAAGCCGACCCGCACGCGATCTTGCAGCTGGAGGTGGACCGGGCGACGGAGCAGATCCAGGTCGCCCGCCAGGGACTCGAGCGCTATCGCGGGCTCGTGGAACGGGTGAGCATGCAGGTCGCCGCCGAGAAGCAGAACGTGCAGCGCCTCGAAGGGCAGATCCGCTCGCACCTGCAGGCCGGCAACCGCGAGGTGGCCGGCCAGCTCGCCATCCAGCTGCAACAGGTGAAGGGGGACCTTGCCAACAACGAGCAGCAGCTGGCGATGCACTCCGAGGCGTACAACAACAACCTCCTCAAGCTGCAGCAGGGGCAGAAGGACATCGCCACGCTGCGGCAGAAGGCGTCGCGCCTCAAGGCCGAATTGCAGATGGCCAAGGCCGAAGCGGAGATCGCGCGCGTCGCCGAGGCGGTGTCGGAATCGGCGATGCCGAACTTCAGCACCAAGATCGGGCAGGCCACGGAGCTGATGCAGGAGCAGATCGCCAAGCATCGTGGCGAGGCGCGCGTCGCCGCCGACATGTCGTCGCGCGGAGTCGAGGACATCAAGGCACAGCAGGCGGCCGAAGCGGCGATGGGAGAGAACCTCCTTCGCCAGTTCGAGGTGGAACTCGGGCTGGTGAACGCCGAGTCGGCGCCGCAGTCGGCGCCGCAGAAGACGCTTGGCCCTACACAGACGCAGTAGGGAGTGCGGCGGCACCGACCGCGGACGCATCGCTCCCCGTTTTCAGAACTTCGCTACTCACGTCGCACTTCGATCGCAGAGAGGATTCACACGATGGCCAACAATGGTGGCGGACCGAAGCCCGCGTTCTATGTCGTCATGTTCCTCCTCATCGCCGGCGTCATCGGCTATGGGGTGGTGCGCTTCAAGGATCGCGTGGGAGGCGGCGACTCCAGCACCATCAGCGCCGACGACCTGAAGCAGGGGGGCGTCGAGGCGCCTGACGACGCCTCGCTCACGACGTTCAAGGAGTACGACAAGCTCAAGTTCCAGCAGGCCGGGCGACTCCCCGCGGTGCAGGGGATCTCCAACTACGAGCCGCTGGTCGATAACACGGTCGTCTTCGCCCTCAACGTGTGGGCGGGGTGGGCCCCGATCATCCTCGCCAACAACGGCTTCGAGCCGGGGAAGGTGTGGACCGGAGCCGACGGCAAGACCTTCAAGGTGAAGCTGACGCTCATCGACGATCCGATCGCGATGCGCGACGCGTACGCGGCCGGGCGCGTGCATGTGGGATGGGCGACGGTCGACATGCTCCCGCTCTTCCTCGAGCAGCTCAAGCGCGACTCGCGCACGATGCCGCGCGTGTACCAGCAGATCGACTACTCGAACGGCGGCGATGGGATCGTCTGCCGGAATACGATCAAGTCGGTGCGCGACATCAAGGGGAAGATGGTGGTGCTGGCGCAGAACTCGCCGTCGCATTACTTCGCGCTCAACACGCTCATCTCGGGCGGGTTGCAGCCGGGCGACGTGGAGTGGCGCTTCACCGCCGACGCCTTCCAGGCGGCGGCGGCGTTCAACGCCGACAAGAAGATCGCCTGCGCGGTGTCGTGGGCGCCGGACATCTACAACCTCGCCGAAGCCGCGGGGAACAAGATGCTGGTGAACACGCAGACGGCCAACAAGCTGATTGCCGACACCTGGTTCATGCGCGCCGACGTGGCGAAGGATCACCCCTACATCGCCGAAGGGCTGATGCGGGGGATCTTCGATGCGATGGAGCAGCTCAAGTCGCAGGAGGGGAAGGCGGCAGTCGCGAAGCTCATGGCGCGCGGCTACTCGCTCCCCGAGGCCGACGCGCTCGGCATGCTCGGCGACGCGCACAGCACCAACGTCGCGGAGAACCGCGACTTCTTCCTCAACGCCAACAACCCGGCGAACTTCCAGCGGACGTTCGAGACGGCGTACTTCCTCTATCGCAAGATCGGCGCGCTCTCCGGTGACGCTGTCGCCTTCGACGACATCTTCGACGGGACGCCGCTGGTCAAGCTGGCGAAGGAAGCGAAGTACGCGTCGCAGAAGAACGAATACGCCATCCAGTTCGTCCCGACCACCGCGCTCTCGGTGCAGGCGGAGAGCAACGAGATCCTCACCAAGGCGGTGGTGATCCAGTTCTTCCCCAACTCCGACTCGATCTACAAGAAGGTCACGCGAACGGAGAACGGAAAGACGGTCGACGAGCTGTACGACCCGAACGTGAACAACGTCGTGGAAGAAGTGGGGCGACTCGCCGGACAGTACGGCGCCGCGCGTATCGTGATCGAGGGACACACCGACGCGTCGATGAAGTCGTCGGGCGTGGTGACTGCGGCCGATGTGCAGGAGCTCTCGCTTCGGCGCGCCAACGCGGTGAAGGAGGCGATCGTGCGCAAGTTCAACACGCTCGACCCCAACCAGTTCGCCACCGCGGGGCTCGGGTGGGACCGCCCGGCCGACCCCAACGACCCGAACAACAACGCCCGCAATCGGCGTGTAGAGATCAAGGTGTACCCGCTCGAGCAGAAGTAGGCATGGGCCCCACCCCGCTCTTCGCACTCCGAAGCAATCCGTCGCTCCCGCTGCGCCAGGTGGCGGGGGCGGCGTCGCTCGCGGTGGTCATCCTCCTCTGGTTTGCGCTCACCAGCGGCGCAACCCCGGAGGCGCGCACCATCTCGCCGTCGGTGTTCCCGAGCCCGGGCGAGGTGCTCAAAGGCTTTCCGTCGCTTGTCACCGAGCGCAACCTGGTCGGAGGGATCGCCGCGTCGCTCAATCGCGTCTTCCTCGGCTTCGGGCTCGCACTGCTGGTAGCGGTGCCGCTCGGGATCATCGCCGGTTCGTTCCGCATCGTCGGGGCGGCCGCGCAGCCGATCTCGCTCTTTGCCCGCACCATCCCGGTCGCCGCGCTCCTCCCCCTCACCCTCCAGATGTTCGGGATCGGGGAACTGCAGAAGATCATGTTCATCTTCCTGGCCACCGCGCCGTTCGTCTTTCACGACACCGCGCGGGCGATCGTCGGGGTCGAGGATCGCTACGTCGATACGGCGCGCACGTTAGGCGCCTCGTCGTCCGATGTGATGACCAAGGTGCTGATCCCGCTCGCCCTCCCCGACATCTATGCGATGGTGCGGACGATGTTCGGCGTGGCGTTCGGCTACATCATGCTCGCCGAGGTGGTCGACGCGCGCGCAGGGCTCGGCTACATCATGCTGCAGAGCCAGCGACGCGGCATGCCCGAGCACCTGGTCGGGACGCTCTTCGTGATCTCGGGACTCGCCTTCGGCATCGACGCGCTCTTCCGCTTCTTCGAGCGCGGCTTCTTCCCCTACCGCCGCGCCAATGACTGAGCCACACGCGGGCGCTCCGGCAGGTGCAAAGCCGACGCCGGTCGTGGAGTTCAAGCAGGTGAGCAAGACCTACGACACCGGCTACACCGCGATCAAGGACGTGACCTTCTGCGTCGACGACGCCCCCGACCGCATGGAGATCGTCGGGATCCTCGGCCCGTCGGGGTGCGGGAAGTCGACCGTCTTGCGGCTGATCGCCGGGCTTACGCCGCAGCACCCGGCGACGACCGGGAGCGTGGAGGTGATGGGGAAACCGGTCGCGGCGCCCGGTGCCGACCGCGGCTTCGTCTTCCAGGACTACACCTCGTTCGACCACCGCACCGTCGAGCAGAACATCGCCTTCGGTCTCGAATGCCGCGGCATGGGATCGGCCGAACGCATGGAGCTGGCGCGCGAGTGGATCCAGAAGGTCGGGCTCGACGTGACGCGCGACGCGCAGAAGTATCCGCACGAGCTCTCGGGCGGGATGCGGCAGCGCGTGGCGCTGGCGCGAACGCTGATCCTCAAGCCGCGCGTCATCCTGATGGACGAGCCGTTCGGCGCGCTCGACCCGCGGACTCGTTATGCGATGCAGGACCAGCTCGTCTCCCTCTCCCGCGAGGTGCAAGCGACGGTCTTCCTCGTCACGCACTCGATCGAGGAGGCGGTGTTCGTGGGGGATCGGATCTTCATCTTCTCCAACGCCCCGGGGACGATCCTCAAGCAGATGGAAGTCCCCGCCCCCGACCGGCCGGCGCACGTGATGCAGCGCGAACCGTCGTTTCTCGACATTGCCTTCTCCGTGCGCGATATCATCGAGGGGCTCGAGATGTCCAATCGCCCCGAGACGTGAACGCGCGCACGCCCCATGGCTGAATCCGGGATCGGCTCCTTCAAGAAGTACATTCGGCGCGCCTTTCGGCAGCGCTGGAACCTCGGCCTGCTCGGTGTCGCCGTCGCGTTCTCGCTCATCTCGCCGTGGCCCGATGCGCTCTTTCCCATCGTCGCCGGCCTCGAAGGACTCTACCTCCTCGGGATGGTGAGCAACGAACGCTTTCGCGACGCCGTCGACGCGCAGGATGCGGCAGCCTCGCGCGATGCGAGCGCGGTGAGCGCCGAAGACCTCTTCACGCAGCTGCGCAACCGACTCGGCCTCGTCGACCGGCAGCGCTTCGAGAAGGTCGTCGCGCGCTGCGAGGAGATGCGGAAGCTCGCGAGCACCGTGCGCGCCGGCCGCGGCGGCGACGACGCCACACGCGACGAGGCGCTCAACAAGCTCCTCTTCTTCTACCTGCGCCTCCTTGTCGGGCGGAGATCGCTCGAGCAGTTCCTCGCCAGCAGCAATCGCTACGAGTTGGAAGCGCAACGGCGCGAGCTGGCCGCGCGCCTCGCCGAGGCGGAGAAGAAGGCGGCCGAGCCCGGCGGCGACCAGCGCATCGTCTCGTCGCTCCGCGACACGCTCAAGGATCTCGATTCGCGCATCGCCAACGTGATCAAGGGGGAGAAGGACGCGGAGTTCGTTGAACTCGAACTCACGCGCATCGAGGGGAAGGTGCACGCGCTCGCCGAGAGCGCGATCACCAGCCAGGACCCCGGCGACCTGAGCGCCCAGGTTACCGCCTTCACCGAGACGTTGCAGCTGTCGCAGGACGTGGCCTCGCAGATGATCTCGCTCGACGACCTCGAGCTGGCGACTGCCGCCGCCCCCACCATCCTGGGTAACGCCCGTGCCACCACGCAGCGCCTCCGCTGACCGCACATGACCGCTCCCGACTCCACTCTCGGCGCTCAATCGGCAGCTGCAAATGGCGGTGTGCAGGCAGCGGCGACGCCGGCGTGGTATCCATCGTGGGCGCGCGAGCTCGCCAGCGCCTACTTCGCCGGGAGCGCCTCCCTCTTCGTCCTGCACGGCAACACGTTCGATGATGTGCAGCTCGAGGATAGTGTGTCCCCACCCTACGGCCCGCTCTCGACTTTCCTCGCCGAGCAGCTCTTCGGGAGCTGGGACCTGGTGTTGCACTACGACGTGGGACGCGGCATTCGCCCGTTTGCCGGACGTGATCCGCAGCGCCTGCGCGAGATGGCGCCGCGCACGACCGAGATCTTCGGGACCAATCTCGACAAGTCGCGCGTGGTGGAGCCGCAGGCCGTCTTCGCCGCGCTCGACCGCTACCTGATCCAGCAGCTCAACTCCCCCGCCGACGTCAGGCGGCGCGTGGCGCTGATCGTCGATCACGCCTCGTTCGTCTTTCCCGCCGCGGAGACCGGGTCGCTCACGCTCTCGGCGAGTTCGGCGGCGGTGACGGCGCTCAACTGGGCGGCCGCTGCCAGCGTGCGTCGCATCGATTTCGCCTGCGTCCTCATCGAGGAGCGCCGCGCGAACCTGCAGGCGCGGATCGCCGAGAACCCCCACGTCGTCACGCTCGAAGTCCCGCTCCCCTCGCTCGAGGAGCGCACGCGCTACATCGAACGCTTGTCAGGCGCTCGACGGGAGATCTTCGAGGATGGCCTCACCGCCGGTGACTACGCACGCGAAACAGCTGGTCTCGCCCTCAACGACATCGCCCCGCCGCTCCGCGCCGCCCTCGACGGGCAGTCGCGCCTAGACCAGAAGGCGTTCAAGAAGCTCAAGAAGCAGCTCATCGAACGGCAGTGCCACGGCCTCCTGGAGTTCGTGGAGCCGACGTTCACGCTCGACGACGTGGTGGGGCTCGACGCCGCCAAGCGCACCCTGCGCGAGGACGCCAAACTCCTGCAAGCAGGGCGGCGCGCGCTGGCGCCGATGGGATACCTCATTTGCGGTCCGGTGGGAACGGGGAAGACCTTCCTGGTGATGGCGGCCGCCGGTGAAATGGGGATGCCGTGCGTCACCCTCAAGAACTTCCGCTCCAAGTACGTCGGCGAGACGGAGGCCAACCTAGAGCACGTACTCGCGGTGCTCCGGGCGATGGGGCCAGTCATGGTGATCATCGACGAGGCCGACGCGATGCTCGGCGATCGCGAGTCGGAGGGAGACGGCGGCGTCTCGAGCCGCGTCTTCGGGATGATCGCCCACCAGATGGGGAACACCGCCTATCGCGGGCAGATCGTCTGGGTCCTGATGACCGCGCGCCCGGACCTGCTGCCGATCGACCTCAAGCGCCAGGGGCGCGCCGAGGTGCACATCCCGCTCTTCTACCCCGACAGTGCCGCCGAACTGCGATCGATGCTGGCCGTGATGGCGCGCAAGATCAAGGTCCCGCTGGAGGAAGGAGCGACGAGCGAAGACCTGGCGATTCCCCATGTCGGCCAACTATCGGGAGCCGACATCGAAGGCGTGATCACCCGCGCCGCTCGTCAGGCAGGGATCGCGGGGGAACGAGCGATCTCGCGTGCGAGGCTAGAGGCAGCGCTCGCCGATTTCATTCCCTCAGCGCAATCGATGGAAAAGCGGCTACAGATCGCAGCAGCAATCCTGGAATGCACGGATACGGCATTTCTACCTGCAGCTCTCCGCACCGCCGACCGCGCCGCGCTTCAGCAGGAAATGGCGCTGATCAAGGCTCAATTGAGGTGACAGAAGACGAGAAGACGAGATTCCGCATTCCCCCTCGTCTTCTCGTCTTCTCGTCCTCTACCACCTATATGACAGCGCCAACATCGTCTGCAGGTTGCGCTGGAAGTCGCCCGTCTCGCGATAGGTCGAGGCGAGGAGATACAGCGAACGCCCGATGCCGATGTCGGCGTCGGCGCCCCACCAGGTGGTGCTGCTGTTGGCGACGTCGGTTGCGGCGCGGGTGTCGCTTCGCTGTCCGGCGTTGAACGAGATGCGCAGATTGCCGGCCGGCTGCATCTCGATCGAGGCTGCACCCAACGTTCCCGAGGCGAGGAGGCCGGTATAGCTGGTGCTCCGCAGCTGCGCCCCGAGCTGTAGCGGCGTCAATCGGGATACCTGCACCGAGCCGGTGTACGAGTCCGCAGTGCCGGCGATCCCCCCCATGCTGGTACGGGCGTCGGCGTTGACGCGCAGGTGTCCAAAGACATACAGCGACGCCCCGCCCCACGCACCCTGCCGGAACGAGTCGTCGAATGCGACCTCGGGATTGATGAAGTCGCGATAGAGGCGCACGCTACGGCGGTTGTCGTACCCCGCATTGAGCGAGAGCGCGTCGTTGGGCGAGATGCGAAGCATCGCGAAGGTTGACGTCGGCGTCGCTCCGCCCCCCTCGACCGTCGACTTCCATCCGCGGTTCACGTCCACTTCCTGCGCCGTGTAGACCGACACGTACCGGCTGTTGAACGTTCCCTGCAGGTAGGCGAATTCACGATCGATCTGGCCACGGTTGTACGACCCGATGCCGCCCAACGTCATCGCCCACGAGGAGCCGGCATTCGGCGCGTTGTGCAGCTGGAAGTACGCCCCGTGCTCCCGCACGTCGCCGGAGTATCCGAACGAGCGCGGGTCGGGCTGGCTCCCCGAGAGCGCCCCGACGCTCCAGCGCGGGTGATCCAGATCGACCGACAATCCATCGAAGAGCCCGATCGTCGAGAGCGCGGTCGAGAACTGACGCCCGAGCGCGACGCGGGCACCGGAGTTGACAGGATTCCAGAGGAGCGCGGTCTGGTACGCGCGCGTCGAGCTGGTGAGCGTCGTCCCCGAGGTACGGGCAAAGCTTTGTCGATAGGCACGCACGTCGACCGTGAGCCCGAACGGCGTGCCGTTGATGTGGTGCCCATCGAGGCGCAGGTCGAAGGCGGGCTGCGTGATGGTGCTCGTCACGTCGCCGCCCCCCTGCTGCATGGTGAGATAGCGCACGCCGATTCGTCCGCGGATCGGCGATGACGTACGGCGCGTTGCCCGCGGGACATCGGCCCCCGTGCGGCGGTCTTCGGCGGCCTTCACCTGCGCCAGCACCTCCTGCACCGGCCTGAATCTCGCCGAGTCGCCGACGACCACTTGGGAAGTCTGGGTGACGACGGTGCACGAGGAGCGCGACGACGAGACGTAGGCGACGGTCAACTCGGCGATCACGCTGGCGCCGCGCACGACCTCGAGGCGGGATCCTTCTCGCAGCCCTCCCTTAGTCCCAACGTCGAGGTAGATCTGTGGTCCGCTGATGTAGGTGATGTGCGCCCACCCCGGCGTCTGCGACGTTGCGCTCGGCGCGGACGTAGCAGGAGCGGTGACCGGCGGTTGCGACGCCACCGCGGTAACTGCCGTTGCGCGCGCGGTCGATGCCTGCGCGACGGATGTGGTCGCACCCGCTGCGCTCGCACTCTGTCGCGAGGAACTCCGCGTCGCATCCGCTGACGATTCGGCCGTCGGTGTCGCCTTTCGCGATTCGGCCGCGATCGCCTTGGCCGCTGCCGGAGCTGCCGCTGGCGGAGCTGCCGCTGGCGGAGTCGTCGTCGAATGACTGACTGCCGCTTGCGTTGCGGCTGGCGGCGTTGCCGTTGACACCTTCGTGAATTGCGGGGTCGCAGCAGGCGACGACGCAGGCGACGACGCAACTTGCGGAGTCGCTTTCTCCTGCTGTTGCAGGGGAGGCGGCGCCGCTGCCACGAGGGGCGACTTCACGTCACCCGTCGATTGGAAGGAAGTGCCGACGGACGACGACGCTGCATCACGTTTGGGGGCGGGTGTACTCGCGCGCGCCACCGTTCGTGACGGCGCGACAATCGTTGTCGCCGCAATGCGCGACGCTGCAGCGAGCGTCGGCGTCGGCGTGCGTACCGCCAGCGGGCGCACCGTTGGGAGCAGACGCCGAATGCTGGAGACGTTCGACGCCGAGCGCGGAGCCAGCAGCACGCGATCGGTGCGCCGAGGTTGCGAAAAGACGGTCGGCGTCGGCGCGCGCTTCGCGCGATCGGGCGGCGCTACTTGCGCGTGCACGAGGAGCGGGGCGAACACGGCGAATGCCATCACCATCGCCAGCGTGCGAGTCGTGGACATCAGTTGGATGTCCCGCGCGGGTGGCACTGGTAGCATGCCGCGCTGTTGTAGGAGTAGCCGCGCTGTCCCTTGTGATCGTTGTCGACCTTGGTCTTGTTGCTGTGCTCATGGCACAGGATGCATTCGAACTGCTTGTAGTTGCTCGCATTGACGTGGCAGTCGGCGCACGTGTTCCACTTCCCCTTGTGCTTCCCGGAATAGATCGGGAAGTACGGGCCGTCATGGTTGAAGACGGCACCGAGCCACTGCGTCGTCGTGTGGCACGCCGCGCAGTCGGTCGGGAAGCCGGAGGTCGAGTGCTTCGGGTTGGTCGTGTTGTTGTAGTCGGTCAAGTGGCACGAGACGCAGGTCGTCGGTTTCCCGTTGTAGACCTTGTCGGCGTGGCAGCTGATGCACGTCTTTCCGATGTGCGCCCCGGTCAGCGGGAACGACGTCTGGGTATTGTGATTGTACGTGCCGCCCGGCCACTGCGACGTGGTGTGGCAGCTCGCGCAGAGCGTCGAGAAGCCGGCCTGGATGTGGTGCGGATTCGTCGAGGCGTTGTATTCCGGCGTGTGGCACGAGGCGCACGCCGTCGGGAGCCCCTTGTACACGCCGCTCGAGTGACAGTCGAGGCAGGTGGCCGTGAGGTGCGCGCCCGTCAGCGGGAAGTTGGTGGCGCTGTGATTGAACACTGCCCCCAGCCACTGCGTGGTAGTGTGGCAGGTCTGGCAATCGGTCGGGAAGCCCGACGTGGAGTGCTTGGGCTTGGTCGTGTTGTTGTAGTCGGTGAGGTGGCACGAGACGCAGGTCGTTGGTTTCCCGTTGTAGACCTTGTCGGCGTGGCAGCTGAGGCACGTCTTCCCCACGTGCGCCCCGGTCAGCGGGAAGGACGTCTGGGTGTTGTGATTGTACGGTGCGCCCGGCCACTTGGTGGTCGTGTGGCAGCTCGCACAGAGATTGGAGAAGCCCGCCTGAATGTGGTGCGGATTCGTCGAGGCGTTGTACTCCGGCGTGTGGCACGAGGCGCACGCGGTCGGCAGTCCCTTGTACACGCCGCTCGCGTGACAGTCGAGGCACGTTGCCGTGAGGTGCGCGCCGGTGAGCGGGAACGCTGTCGTGCTGTGGTTGAAGCTCGCCCCGAGCCACTGCGTCGACGTGTGGCATGTCTCGCAGGTGGTCGGGAAGCCCGACGTGGAGTGCTTCGGCTTCGTCGTGTTGTTGTAGTCGGTCAGGTGACACGAGACGCAGGTCGTCGGTTTCCCGGCGTAGACCTTGTCGGCGTGGCAGCTGATGCACGTCTTGCCGACGTGCGCACCCACGAGCGGGAACGCCGTCGCGTTGTGGTTGAACGGCGCGCCGGGCCACTGCGTGGTCGTGTGACAACTGGCGCAGAGTTTCGAAAAGCCGGCCTGGATGTGGTGCGGATTCGTCGACGCGTTGTACTCCGGCGTGTGGCACGAGGCGCACGCCGTCGGGAGCCCCTTGTACACGCCGCTGGCGTGACAGTCGACGCAGGTCGCGGTCTTGTGCGCGCCGGTGAGCGGGAAAGCGGTCGCGTTATGGTTGAAGACCGCCCCGTTCCACTGCGTCGTCGTGTGGCACGTTTCGCATGACGTGGGGAAGCCCGACGTCACGTGATTCGGATTCTTCGTGCCGTTATAGTCGCTCTGGTGACAGGTGATGCAGGTGGTGGGTTTCCCCTTGTAGACCTTGTCGGCGTGACAGGCGATGCACTCCTTCCCCACGTGCGCGCCGGTGAGCGGGAACGACGTCTGGTTGTGGTCGTACGGCGCCAGGTTCCACCCGTTGGTCGTGTGGCAGCTGGCGCACACGGTCGAGAAGCCGGCCTGAATGTGGTGCGGATTCGTCGACGCGTTGTAGTCAGGGGTGTGACACGACACGCACGTGGTCGGGAGCCCCTTGTACACGCCGCTCGTGTGACAGCCGAGGCACGCCGTGGTCTGGTGCGCCCCGGTGAGCGGGAACTGCGTGTCCACGTTGTGGTCGAAGTTGGTCTTCCCGAGCCAGCTCAGCGTGTTGTGGCACCCCTCGCACGTGGTCGGAATTCCGCCGGCCTTGTGGTTCGGCTGCGTGGTGGCGTTGTAGTTGGCCAGGTGGCACGACACGCACGTCGTCGGCTTGCCGGCGAAGACACCATCGGAATGGCAGTCCTTGCAGCTGGCGGTAATGTGCGCTCCCACCAGGGGGAACTTCGTGGCGTTGTGGTCGAACTTCGCCCCCTTCCAGGCCGCCGTGGTGTGACAGCTCGCGCACACCGTCGGGAAGCCGGCCTGGGCATGCGGCGGATTGGTGCTCGCCGTGTAGTCGGTCTGGTGGCACGACACACACGTGGTCGGCGTCCCCTTGTACACACCCGTGCTGTGACACCCGGTGCAGCTGGCGGCGATGTGCGCTCCGGTCAGCGGGTAGCTCGTCTTGTTGTGGTCGAAGACGGCGCCCTGCCAGCGCGCGGTCGTATGACACGTCTCGCACGTCCCGGGGAAGCCGAGCGTCGCATGCGGCGGATTCTTCGTGGCGGTGAAGTCGGACTGGTGGCAGGAGAGGCAGGCGGTGGGCTTCCCCTTGTAGACGCCGTCGCTATGGCAATCGGCGCAGGTGGTCGTGAGGTGCGCGCCGGTCAGCGGGAAACGCGTCGCGGCATGATCGAACACGCCACCGGTCCACGCGACCGTGGAGTGGCACGACGCGCACGTCGTCGGGAAGCCGGCCGCGGCGTGCGGCGGCTTCTTCGTTGCCGTGAAGTCCGACTGGTGACACGACACGCACTCGGTCGACTTGCCGGTATACACGCCATCGCCGTGACACGCGGCGCACTCACGCCCCGCGTGCCCGTTGGTCAGCGGGAAGCGCGTCTTGGAGTGATCGAAGACCGCCCCGGTCCACTGCGTCGTCGTGTGGCACGTGGCGCAGGTCGTCCCGAAGCCGGCCTTTCCGTGCGGCGGATTGGTGGTCGCGTTATAGCGCGCCTGGTGACACGAGGCGCACTCGGTGGATTTCCCCTTGTAGACCCGGTCGCCGTGACAGTCGAGGCAGGTCGCCGTGCGGTGCGCCCCGGTCAGCGGGAAGCGCGTCGCATTGTGATCGTACGGTGCCCCCTTCCACGCCGCGGCCGTCTTGTGACACGACTCGCAGAGCGTCGGGAAGCCGGCCGCCGCGTGCGGCGGAAGCGTGGTGGCGTCGTATGACGACTGGTGGCACGAGGCACACCCCATCGGCTTCCCGACGAACACGCCATCTGCGTGACACCCCTGGCACGTCACCGTCGCATGCCGTTCGGTGAGCGGGAAGCGCGTCTTCGAGTGATCGAAGGTTGCCCCCTTCCACTGCGTCATCGTGTGGCAGGTGAGGCACTCGGTGCTGAAGCGCGCGGCGCCGTGCGACGGCGAGACCGTGGCGGAGAAATCCTTCTGGTGGCACCCGATGCACGTCGAGACCTTCCCGCGGAAGATCTTGTCACCGTGGCATCCGTTGCAGCTGACGTTGGTGTGCGCGCCGGCGAGCGGGAAGCGCGTCGTCGCGTGGTCGAACTTGGCCCCCGTCCACGCGGCGGTCGTGTGACAGTCGGCGCACAACGTGGGAAAGCCCTGCGCGTGCGGCGGATTCGTCGTGCGCTGGAAGTCTCCCGTATGGCAGCTCGCGCACGCCATGCTCTTCCCGACGAACACCTTGTCGGCGTGACACGACTCGCAGGTGCGTCCGGCGTGCCCGAGGGTGAGCGGGAAGCGCGTCTTGGAGTGGTCGAAGCTGGCGGTCGACCAGGTCGCGAGCGTGTGGCACGTCGTGCAATTCTGCGAGAAGCCGGCGGCGACGTGATCGGGCGCCTTGGCGTTCTTGAACGTCTCCGCGTGGCAGCCGATGCAGGTCGTGGCGCGATTGACGAACTCCAACTGTCCATTGCGTGCCGGCGTGTGGCAACTCTCGCAGGCGACGGTCGCGTGCCCGCCCTGCAGCGGGAATCGCCCGGTCTGGTGCAACCGCGCCATCGCCGCCCGGTCGGTGAAGGTGCGCGCCGTGTGGCAGCGCGCGCACTGCGTCCCGAGCTCCCCCTTGTGCACGTCCTGGTGGCACGACGCGCAGCTGCTGACCGCCTGGGAGAAGTCGAGCGACTTGTGGCACGAGGCGCACCCGGTCTTTGCGTGCGCCCCCTCGAGCGGGAAGGTCTGCGGCGCGTGCTTGAACTCGCGGGCAATCACCGCCGGGCGCCACCCGTCGGCACGATGGCATGCGCTACACGTATTTCCCGAGACCGAGGCGCCGTGCGGGTTGTCGGCACGTTGCGCGAGCGCGATCGCCGGCGCGATGGCCACGATCGCCACCACCGCGACGAGGGCGAGCACGAGGCGACGCATCAGTGCACCTCGCGCTTGTCGCGCGCGGTGTGGCAGCTCTCGCACGCGGTCGACAGCGGGCGGTAGAGCACGCGCGTCGCGGAACCGCCGGCAGCGACGCGTTTGTGGCACGACGCGCACGGGACGTTCGCGTGCGCGCCGGCCAGCGTGAAGCGCGCGCGCTCGTGATCGAACCTGGGGGCCGGGGCGAACTCCTCGACGGAGTGGCAGCTGGCGCAATCCTTCCCGTTCGGGCGCGAGTCGAACTGGTCACCATGCGGCGATTCGTGGCACGTCGCGCACCCGCGCGGCGTGGGACGCGTGAACGGAAGCGCGGGGATGCTCCCCCCGCCCAACAGGAGCGTTGCCCCTCCATGCGACGACGAGTCGCGGCGCGCCGGTGTCTTCGCGGCAGCTGCCGACGCAGCGCCGCCGGCGGTCGGAGTCGCCCCCTGAGGACGCCCCCCCATCTCGGCGTGACAGGCGACGCAGGGGATCGCGCGATGCGCCCCCTCGAGCGGCATCGCGTAGTTGGCGTGCGCCGCCACATCGACGGTCGATGGACGGAAATGCTTCGTATCGTGACAGCTCGTGCAGCCACGACTCCCCTTCCCCGTTCCGCCAGCTGCATTGAAGCGCCCCGCGTGCGGGTCGACGTGGCACGAGGTGCACGCCGGGTCGAGCCCCACGAGCCGCACCTTCGCGCTCCCGAGCGACACGCTGGCGTCCCACGCCGGGAGCCCGGGTCGCGTCGCGCCGTGACAGGCCGCGCAGGTGATGGTCGCATGCGCGCCGTCGAGCGGGAGGCGAAGCCGCGCGTGCTGCGCCGCGCCGAAGGTGCTCGTCGCAAAGCCGGTCACCGCATGACACGACTCGCACGTTGCAGCTGGAACGCGCGCCGCGAGCTGCCCGCCGTGCGCGTCGTCGTGACAGTTCGCGCACCTGGCACCGTCGATCCGCAAGTGCACGACCTTCTTGACCGGCACGAGCGCCTGCCCCGCGCTACCCGCGTTAGGTGCACTTCTCGCGGCACTGTCGCTTGCCAACCTGGCATCGGGAGTGTGACAACGGGCGCACGCCACCGCCAGGTGCTTTCCTTCCAGCGGATAGTTAGTCTCGCGATGCTGCGACGCGGTGAAGGTACTCGGCGCAAAGCCTTCCACCTGATGGCACGACGCGCAGTCGACACGCTTCCCGCCGATCGTCCCCTCGCCCTGGTGTACGTCGGCATGACACGACGCACAGCTCCCGAAGGCGGGACTCTTGCGCGACATGTCCTTGCCGTGGCACGAGGTGCAACTCGCCTCGGCGTGCGCCCCCTTGAGCGGATAGCGTGTGAGCGAGTGGTTGAAGTCCTGCCGGTCGACGATGGTGAAGCCCTTGGTCGTGTGACAGGCGCTGCACTTCGACGAGAGTCGCCCGGCGTGCGGATCGGCGTGGCAGGACGAGCATTCCTTGAAGGGGACCGGCTTGAAGAGGGGGATGCGTTCTCCCTTCGCGTCGGTGCGCACCTTGAGGTTAGGCGCGAGGTGGCAGGCGTCGCACTTCACGTCGCGATGCTTCCCGTCGAGCCGGAAGTCGGCCTTGTCGTGATCGAAGCCCGGCGCCTTCTCCCAGGTCGCCGCATCGTGACACGACGCGCAATTGGCGCCGAGTGCATTCGCGTGCACATCGTCGGTCTTGTGGCACGAGACGCAGTTGCGCTCCAGTCCAACCCAACCTGCCCCCTGCTTGCGCTCGGAGAGCTGCGCCGCCGGTCCCACCCGGTACTTGGCGGTATGGCAGCTCTCGCACTTGGCATCCGTGTGTTTCCCCTCGAGCTCCCAGCCGGCGCGCCGATGGTCGAACTTCGACGGCGAGCCTTCCTTCCACGCCACGAGCTTGAAGTCGACGCCGGCGTGATCGGGGTGACACGACGCGCACTCCTTTCGCCCGACGCGCACCTCGGTCGCATGCAGTCCGCGATTCTGCTGCATGAGCCACGTGATCTCCTTGTGGCACTGCAGGCAGACCTGCGACATGGGCGAGCCCGCTCCTTTGAGCCCATGGCACTTCACGCAGTTGGTCGCCCCTTCCAGCGACGCATGCGGACGCGCCAACGGCCCCGGCGAGATCTGTCCCGAGGCACGTGAAGGCGTGAGGAGCGCGAGAAGCCCGGTCATGGCGAGCGCCATGAGGAGCGCACCGATCGCTCGACGTCGCGCCGGGGGCGAATCATCAGTCATCCTGCCCGCGCGACGAGCGGCCGTGCATCAGTAGAACCAGGTCGCCCCGACGGCGACGACGACGATGACGTGCACCATCACCGCCAGCAGCGCGGTGAGGGCGAACGGCTTGTGGGCCACGTGCCAGTAGCGGAAGACGCGCTGCGTGGCCTCGAGCATTCGCACTTGCTGCGTAAGGGCGATCTCGCGATTGGCGAGCTTGATGGCGTGCGAGAGGGAGGCAGCCGACACCTCGCGCCCTTGCGCCAGCTCCCTCAGTCGGTGACGGAGCTCACGCGTCTTGCGCCAGCGCCGCAGGTCGTTGGTCAGCAGGTCGGCGAAGATGCGCATGACGCCGGCGGAGTTGTCGCGACCGGAATCGTCGTCGAGCGCCGATTCGACCACGCGGGGATCGAGCCCCACATCGGTCGCGATATCGTCGATGAGGCGATTGCGCTCGATGACCACCTCTTCACGCGTGAGCTCGGCGCCGCTTCGCGCTCGCGGGATGCGCGTGTAGAGATATCGCCCGATCACGCCGCTGGCGCAGACGACGAGCATCGAGGCGAATCCGAGGCCGATCAAGCCATCGGATCGCCAGGCCGCGTGCACGGTCAGGAGGAGCGGGAGTCCGATCGCCGCCACGACATGGACGTCGAGCCACTTCCCGATCGACCCGGTGAAGGCGAGCGCCTTGAACTTCTTCCGGAGCGGATACAGCCAGAGGAAGACGAAGATCAGGAAGGCCAGCACACCCGTCGCCTGTCCGAGCGTCCCCGACGAACGGAGGAGCTTGTGCATCGGGTCGCGCACGCGCTCCCCCAGCGGGAGCATGTAGTAGCGGGCGCCGTAGAGATTGAGCGCGGCCAGGGCGGCGATCATGATGATCGTCGTCCAGCGCATCCCGGTCTTCGTGCGGCTGGCGGGGTGCGCGACAGGGCGCGACGGCACGCCACGGGGCGCGCCACCACCCGGAGAACCGGTAAGGCGGGTCGGTTGAGGCGCCGGCGCCGTGGGGACGGCGACGCGCGCGAGATTTCCGCTATTCATGAAGCGGGGGGTGGTGAGTCGCCGCTCCGGCAGTGGGAGTGCGTGGACACTGCGAATCGAAGAACCGCAGGCATACAGTGCATCGATTCGTCCGCGCCGGGAAATGTTCTGTAGCGTTCGTTATTGCTGCTGTGCGCTGCATCGCAATTCGCGTTGCGGCTGCCGGGAACCTCTCTCGGCCTCTCGCTCGACGCGCGCTATACACAACGCGTCACAGCGGTTCATGAAGCGTTCACCTGACGCTCCCGATTCGTGCGCAGTGCAGGTGTAGGTGTGTGATCCGTCGCGCAGTGCGTCTGACCTACAGCCAGAATGCAACCGAGCGCCGATCGCGTTGGGCGCGATTCATGAACGCACGTTCAGGCGCCATCGAACGTCTTCTCACCCCACCCGCGGGCGGACGCGCGTCGGTTCGCACCTGCGGCGCGCGGCACCCCGCGGGGAACCCTTCTCCCGGTGCTCGGCTTCCGTGCGCGTAACGCGTTGTTCATCTTCCGGTTCCATATTCGTCACCGTCTCGAATCCGGAGTAGCCGCATTGGCGAGCACCGTCGCGCCCGCCCTCCCAGTCGTCGCCGCCCCAACCGCCGTCGAAGCCAGGCTCGGTCGCTTCTCCCTCGCCGCGCTCCTGGCCGCAGTTCTCATGGGATGCGCCCTGTTCACCCGTCTGGCGCTCCTCATCTATGCCCGACATGACCTCGACGCCGGCTTCGGATCGGTCCTCGCGGCGCTGGCGGTCGGTGAGCTGTTCGACCTGGTCGCCTCACTCTGGCTGATCGCGCCGCTGGTCGTCGTCCTCACCCTCCTCCCCGATTCGTGGTTCCGCCGTCGCCCGGTCCGCGGGTGGATGCGCGCCTGGCTCTTCGTGCTCTTCGCCCTCTCGGCCTTCGTCATCGCTGCCGAAGTCCTCTTCTTCGACGAGTTCAACGGGCGATTCAACTTTGTGGCGGTCGACTACCTCATCTATCCAACCGAGGTCGTCACCAACCTGTGGGAGAGCTATCCGCTCGCCTGGATCCTCCTCGGTGTGGTGGCCATCGGGGCGTTCGGCGTGTGGCTCGCGCGGCGCCGCATTCGGCGGGCGCTCGACCTCTCCACCACGGGGGCGCGACGCCTCGTCACCCTCGTCGCGTTCGCGGGGTCGTTAGGCGCGCTGACGCTCGTCACGTCGCCGGAGATGGCGCGCGTCTCCGACGACCGAGCGTTGAACGAGATCGCCCTCAACGGCTACTACACGTTCTGGATGGCCTTCCTCGGCCAGGACGCGCCGTATGAAGGACTCTACGCGACGCGTGCGCCACAGGCTGAGGAGGCGCGCCTCGGCACGCTCCTCGCCTCGGCGGGAGAACCGGGCCCGACATCGGCCGCGCACCCCACGCTGCGTCACGTGACCGCCGCCACTCCTGAGTCGCGTCGCAACGTCGTCATCGTGCTCGAGGAGAGCCTCGGCTCGATCTTCCTGTCGTCGTTGCACCCGCGAGGCGACACCGTGCTCACGCCGCGCTTCGATTCGCTCCTCGCCGAGGGGACGGTTCTCACCAACGCGTACTCCACGGGAAATCGCACCATCCGTGCGCTCGAGGCCACGACGGCCTCGATCCCCCCGCTTCCGGGGATCTCGATCGTCAGGCGTCCCGCGTCGCGCGACCTCTTCACGCTCCCGGCGGTCCTGCGCGACCGCGGCTATCACACGTCGTTCATCTATGGCGGGCGCGCGTTGTTCGACGGGATGGGCGAGTACATGCGCAACAACGGGATGCAACTGATCGTCGAGCAGAAGGACTACCCCAAGGGTTCGTTCAGCACCGCATGGGGCGTGGCCGACGAGATCATCTTCGACAAGGCGCTCGCGACCTACGACTCCCTTGCAGCCACGGGGAAGCCGTTCTATTCCACGATCCTCTCCGTCTCGAATCACAAGCCATACGAGTATCCCACGGGGCGCATCGCCGCCGATCCGGCGAAGCACTGGCGCACGAATGCAGTGCAGTATGCGGACTGGGCGCTGGGTCGCTTCATCCGCATGGCGAAGGTCCATCCCTGGTTCGACAATACGCTCTTCGTGCTGATGGGCGACCATGGTGCGCGCGTGTACGGCGCGTCGGAGATTCCGCTCCCGAGCTACGAGGTTCCAGTCCTGTTCTATGCCCCGGGTTTCATCCCGGCCGGCGAAAAGATCGAGACGCTCGCGTCGTCGCTCGACATTCCGCCGACCATCATGGCACGACTCGGGATCTCGTACGACACCAAGTGGTTCGGCCACGACGTCTTTGCCGCGAAGCCCGAGGAGGGGCGCGCCCTGATGACGCACAACTCCAGTCTTGCCCTCATGCGTGGCGATCGGATCGCTGTGCTCGGTCTCAAGGGGGCAACCGACGTCTACCAGTACGATCGCTCGGCGGCGCGCCTGCGCCTCATGCCGACGCCCGATTCGGCCGGACGCGCATTGGTAGAAGACGCGATCGCCTACTTTCACACGGCCGACCGCGTGTATCGCGGCGGCGACTACCGAATGCCGAGTGCGCGCCCGACCGCGCCGGCCGCCCAGAACTGACCATGTGCGGGCGCGACTTGCGTGCCCTTCGGCTGTCATCGGTTAGATTTTCGGCATGACCTGGGGACGACTCGTTGCCCGACTGATTGGCGCCTCGCTGCGCCGCCCTTCGCTGGCGCGCGATCTCCTGCGCGTCGGGTGGCGCTTTCGGGCACGCGGGTGGTATGGGCGCTTCCCCTTCCTCCCGCTCCCGTCGCGCCCCTACATGCGTTGGCGAATGGTGACCGCGTACGGCAGCGCCGATGTCGTGCCGCCGGCCGAGGATATCATACGCTACGCCCGCTGGGTCGCGAAGCAGCCGTGACGCGCGAGGGGGACGCCGTGGCCGTTGCAGCTGACCGCGCGGCCGCCGACGCGTCTCCCACGCTCGAGCAGCGTATCGAGCGCGAGGCCTACGCCCTCGGCTTCGACCTCGTAGGCATCGCCCGGTTGGGACCGGCCGAGAGTACCGCCCACTACGACGCCTGGGTCGCGCGCGGGTGCGAGGGCGAGATGCACTACATGGCGCGCGACGCCGAGATCCGTCGCGACACGCGCCTCCCGCATCCCGATGCGATCAGCGCGATCGTCGTGGGGATGGACTACGGCGGTGCAGAGCCAGCTGGTCCGGTCGCTCGTTATGCACGGGGCGACGACTATCACGACGTCATGCGCGACCGCCTCCGCCAGCTGCACGCCTGGCTCTCGCGAGAAGTCGGGCACGACGTGGGGGGGCGTCCGTACGTCGACACCGCCCCTATCCTGGAGCGCGACCTCGCGCGGCGCGCGGGGCTCGGCTGGTTCGGCAAGAACACCATGCTGATCAACCCGGCGCGCGGGTCGTACTTCTTCATCGGGTCGTTGTTCGTGGCGATGGAGCTCGTGCCGAGCGAGCCGTTCGAGGCGGATCGATGCGGGAGCTGCACGCGGTGCCTGGAGGCGTGCCCTACCGACGCCTTCGCCGGACCGCATGTCCTCGACGCCCGGAAGTGCATCTCGTACCTCACCATCGAGCACCGGAGCGCGATTCCCGAGGAGCTGCGCGAAGGGATCGGAGATCACGTCTACGGGTGTGATGTATGCCAGGAGGTGTGCCCGTGGAACGTGAAGTTCGCGAAAGCGCTGCCTGACGAGTCGCCCTATGTCGCGCGCGAGGCGTTAGGCGGGCGTGATGCGCGGGGGCTTGCGGGCGAGCTGCTGCGCATGTCCCAGCAAGAGTTCAGCGAGGCGTTTCGCGGGTCGGCGATGAAGCGGGCGAAGCTGCGGGGGCTCAGGCGGAACGCGGCGGTGGTGTTGGGGAATGTTGGCGTCGCAGCTGACGATGACGCACTGACGGATGCGCTCAGCGATCCGGAGCCGCTGGTGCGGGAGCATGCGGCCTGGGGGATCGCGGCCATCGGCGACACGGGATAGCGCGGCATGAGGCATCCGATGCGCGCATCCCACACAGCATTCGCTTACTCGCCGGTGTCGCGCGGCACGATCCGCGCCGTGGCCGCGCATGCGCGAGCACCGATCATGTCGCCCGGGTACGGACTCCCGCGATACCTTGTGCGATACGCCCCACTGATCCGCTCATCGGCAGCGGCGTCGACAGGTGCGAAGGCGACGAACCAGTCGCTGCCATTTCAGTCCCCCGCGACGCGGATGTTCACTGACAGGGGACCTGCGCCGACGAGCGTTTCTACGCCCTCCACCAACCGCCCCAGCTGCACCAGCCCTCGCGCATGGGCGGCGCCGCGATAGAAGAGCGCCAGATTGCCCCACGGTGCGTAGTAGCAGATGTCACCTGCCGTTGGCGTCGCTCCCGCGGGCGCACCGGCGATCGACAACCTCTTTGGCAGGTCGGCGATCTTCTCGGTGCGCGCGTAGTCGTCCATGATCAGCGCGATGGGCAGGAGTGACCCGAAGTCGCGCGCTGCCGCCGTATCGTCGAGCGTACCCGACAGCGTTCGTCCGCCGACCTCCACGAGGATCTTCACGATTACCGGCGCCTAACGATCGTTCGGGAGGAGCAGCGCCTTGATCGCGCGCCGCTCGTCCATCGCCCGATATCCGTCGGCCACCTGCTCGAGTGGGAGCGTCAGGTCGAAGACCTTGCCCGGATCGATTTGCTCGCGCCACACGAGGTCGATGAGCTCGGGGAGAAAACGGCGCACCGGCGCCGGCCCGCCGAGCATGTGAACTTCGGCAAAGAAGAGTTCCTGCCCGGGGATATCGACGCCGTGGGACACGCCGACGAATCCCACATGACCGCCCGGACGGGAGCACCGGATCGCCTGCATCATCGACTCCTGGCTCCCCACGGCCTCGATCACGGAATGCGCGCCGAGTCCGTTGGTGAGCTCCTTGATGCGCGCCACCCCTTCTTCGCCGCGCTCGGTGACGATATCGGTCGCACCGAATTCGCGCGCGAGCTGCTGCCGAGGCGCGTGGCGGCTCATGGCGATGATCCGCTCGGCGCCCATGTGCCTGGCCGCAATCACCGCGCAGAGTCCAACCGCACCATCACCGACGATGACGACCGTCTTGCCTGGGGCGACTGCAGCGGCATCGGCCCCAAACCACCCCGTGCCGAGCACGTCCGACGTGGCGAGGAGTCCGGGCAGCATTGCGGCTGGCGGGAGTTCCGGGGTTGCGACCAGCGTACCGTCGGCCAACGGCACCCTCAGGAATGGCGATTGTGCGCCGCCGGTACCAACGTACTCGCTGTGCACACACCGGCTCTGATAGCCTTCGCGGCAGATGGCGCAGGTGTTGTCCGACGCGAAGAACGAACCGACAACGAACTGTCCTTTTCGAATGGTTTTCACGTCGCGGCCGACATCCTCGACGATGCCGCAGTATTCGTGGCCCATCGGCGTCGGCCCGTCAGGGGCGTCGACGCCGCGGTACGGCCAGAGGTCGGAGCCACAGACACAGGTCGCCGAGATGCGGAGGATCGCATCAGTCGGCTCGATGATGGTGGGATCGGGACGCTGTTCAAAGCGGATATCGCGTGCGCCGTAGAGGACTGTTCCTTTCATGATGTGCTTCTCCGCGTTGTTGGAGCTCGTCGGCTGTCGAGCGCTCCACATCGAATAAGCACCCACACGCACCGTCGATCTACTTGACGACGATGCACGCGCTTGTAAGTATGACTTCACAATGACCGACGATCTCAGTGGGATGGGCGTCTTCGCCGCGGTCGCCGAGGCGCGCGGCTTTCGCGCGGCGGGCGAGCGGCTGGGCGTGACGGCGTCGGCGGTGAGCCAGGCGATTCGTCGCCTCGAAGATCAGCTCGGCGTCATCCTCGTGCAGCGCACCACACGGAGCGTGCGCCTGACGGACGCGGGCGAGAAGTTGTACGCCGTCGTTCGCCCGGCACTCGCCGACGTGCGCGCCGCTGTCGCGGCGTTGGGCGAACTCGGCGATGCGCCCCGTGGCACGCTGCGTATCTGCGCGGCCGATGCGGCGGAGGCATTTCTTCGAGGCTCACTGATTGCCGACTTTCTCGCCGCGCATCCGCTCATCGATCTCGATGTCACCGTGAGCAACGTTCCCGTCGATATCGTGGCCGAAGGATTCGATGCGGGCATTCAGCTCGGCGAAGTCATCGATCGTGACATGATCGCCGTCCCGGTCTCCGGTGAAATGCGCCTCGTCGTCGTGGGAAGTCGGTCGTATGTAAAGCGACGCGGTCGTCCTCGGCACCCGCGCGATCTCGCCGAGCACGACCTGCTCAACTGGCACGCATCGGCCGATGCACCACCGTATCGCTGGGAGTTTACGGAAGCGGGGCGCGACTTCTCGGTCGCCGTGCGTTCTCGACTCCTCACCACCGACGTGGCACTTCTGCTCAGCCTCGCCCGGGCCGGCGCCGGGCTTGCGATGATGTACGAAGGGCAGGCGCGCGACGATATCGCGCGAGGTGACCTCGTGACGGTGCTCGAAGAATTCTGCACCCCATTTCCCGGCTTCTCGCTGTTTTATCCACAGCGGCGTCAGGCATCGGTCGCGCTACGGGCGCTCATCGAGCATCTGCGGGGAGCGCGCGCCGCGGGAGTGCGTGGCAAACGCGCAACTGCGCCTCGTCCGACCCCTTCACCGCGCGCACGCCGAGGGTGATGGTTGCAGCGTCGCGCGAAATCGAATCAGGTGGATGGTTCCTCACCTAACGCTTCAACATCCGCAAGGTCCTTGCTTCTTCCTGTTGCGCGCTTGTTGCGGAGCAAGGACTCACGTCCAAGAAACGGCACAGGGATCCCCCGAACTTCGTGCTCACTTCTATCGCGCCATGCGTCGTCGAAGTCTGGGATACCAGTGATAGAGGTGAGCACATCGATCCGATCCGGCGGTAGTCCCAGTTGGATCACCGTCCCAGCTCGACGAAGGTCATCGATGCTCACTCCAACCGCATCGAGCGGTGCACCAAACGCCGCGAGCGCACGCCACGCACGCTGGACGTTCTCGTCCTCCCTGTCGATCCACACGTCGAGATCCTGCGTTCCGCGGGGAACGCCATGCACGGCGAGTGCGTGGGCGCCGACGACGAGGAATCGTACCTTCCCGTCGATCAACGCCGCCAGCAGGTCGATCCAATCGTCCGTCACTCGTCGCTCGATGCGCGAATGACGCGCCCCGGCATCGACTGTCGATCGTACGTTGGCCTCGGACGCCCGGTGAGCTCCCACATGCGTCGCGACAGGACCTCCACCATCACCAGGCGCTCTTCGGGCGTCGTTTCCTGCGAGAGGTCGTCGCCGGGCTCTTCGCCAAGACGAAAGATCCTTGCCCGTATGATCCTGCCGCGCGCTCGCGCTTGATCAGCCATGATAGGACGCAAGAAGTACGAATTGACGATGATCGTGAGGCGAGCCTGTTCGCTTACTTACTTGAGGACCGTTAGAGAATGCTACGCGCATGCTTGCAGCGCGTAAAGTTCGCGCCCGCACACGCGCCCCGCTCCGGTGTACCGTCTCGAGTTCCCGCGCCGTTCACCCACGCACGCCGCACATGCGCCCTTCAATCATCGATCATCGCACGCTCGCACTGACGCTCGTCTTCCTCGCGAGCCTCACGAGCGATGGACTCGCTCAGCAGGCGCGTCCTCCGCGCTCGGCATCCGCGCCCTCGCAAGAGCACGCAGCGCCCCTCTACATGCCCCGTGCCGTACGACAGGCCTACAGCAACGGCACCCGCTCACTCGACGGTCGCCCCGGCCCGAAGTACTGGCAGAACCACGCCCGGTATCGCATCGACGTGAGCGTCGCCCCGCCGGCGCGCGAGCTCACGGGGACCGAGGAGGTCGTCTATCACAACAACAGCCCGGACGCGCTCTCGCACCTCGTCGTGCGACTCTTCCCCAACGCGCACAAGCCGGGCGCCCCTCGCGAGACCCCTGTCCCGCCCGACTGGCTCACCTCCGGCGTGCACATCGACTCGGCGCTCGTAAACGGCAAACGCATCGACTGGGGGGATGACGCCGAAACCTTCACCGTCAAGGGATTGCAGCTGCCGGCCCCCCTCGCCTCGCGCGACTCGCTCTCCCTCACCATCGCCTGGCACTACGACCTCTCCTCCGGCTTCTCGCGCGAAGGGGCGATCGACCCGAGGACCTTCTTCCTCGCCTACTTCTATCCGCGTATCGCGGTCTACGACGACTACAACGGCTGGGACACGATGCCGTTCGTGGAGAGCAAGGAGTTCTACTCCGACTTCAACGACTACGACGTGACGGTGCGCGCCCCGGCGAACTTCATGGTCTGGGGGACGGGGACGCTGCGAAACGCGGCCGACGTGTTGCAGCCGGCGGCACTCGCGCGCTTCACCTCCTCGCTCACGTCGAACGAGACCGTGCACGTCGCCACCGCCGCCGACCTCGCGTCGCGCGCCGTCACGGCGCAGGGTGGGATGCTCGCCTGGCGTTTCACCGCGCAGGACATCCCCGATGTCGCGTTCGCCGTCAGTGATCACTACGTATGGGATGCCGGCAGCGTCGTCGTGGACTCGTCGACAATGCGGCGCGCGAGCGTGCAGGCGGCCTTCGAAGACTCGTCCGACGACTACCACCACATGGTGCGCTATGGGCAGCACGCGCTCGACTGGCTGTCGCGCAAGTGGCCCGGCGTCCCCTACCCCTTCGAGAAGACGACCGTCGTGCAGGGCTTCGCTGACATGGAGTACCCCATGATGGTGAACGACGAGGCCTTCCCGGACACGATCTTCGCCCGCTTCGTCGCCGAGCACGAGATCGCCCACTCCTGGTTCCCCTTCTACATGGGGATCAACGAATCGCGCTACGCCTTCATGGATGAAGGGTGGGCCACCACGTTCGAGTACCTCATCGGGATCAACGATCTCGGGCAGGAAGGAGCCGACGAGGCGTTCAAGAACTTCCGCGTCCGCGGCTGGATCACCGAAGCTGCGCCGAGTGGGGACATCCCGATCATCACGCCGGCCGACAACCTGAGCGGCGGCGCGTACGGCGTGAACGCGTACGTCAAGCCGGCGTTAGGCTACCTCGCCCTCAAGGAGATGCTGGGCGACGAGACGTTCCGTCGCGCCCTGCATTCCTTCATTGAGCGATGGCACGGCAAACACCCAATCCCCTGGGACTTCTTCAACACGGTGAACGACGTGTCCCGGCGCGACCTGGATTGGTTCTGGAACGCGTGGTACTTCGGGATGGGACACATCGACCTGGGCGTCGGCGCTGTGCAGAAGACGAGCGCGGGCTACTCGGTCGCCATCGACAACCTCGGCGGACTCCCGGCACCGTTCGATCTGGTCGTCACCTTCGCCGATGGCTCGACGAAGACGCTACGACAGGACGCGTCACGCTGGCAGACGAACCAGCGGCGAGCACTCGTGCCCGTCGCCACGCGCCAGCGCATCACCAGCGTGCAATTGCAGGGCGGAATCTGGATGGATGCCGATCCGTCCAACGACTCGTGGAATGCTCCCCGCTGAGCTCATCAACGCGGGAGACTCTCACCCCAAGACCACGCGCCGAGCGAGCGCTCCTCTCAGCGCTCACTCGGCGCGACGACCGTTCGCGCCCACGGAATCACGTCGAGCCGGGCAAAAGGAATCTCTTCCCCCGAGTGCGCATCGACGCCGAATGAATCGGGATCGTGATAGAGGCGCTCCAGCGCCGCATCGATCTCGTGCAGCTCCTCGGTCACCCGCGTGAGTTCCTGCGCATCGAGCTCCCGATCGAACGTATCGGTCCCCTCGTCCGCCGGGTGATACGGCATCTTCGGGAGATCGCCGTCCGCGTCCTGCTGCGTGTCGTCGAGCTCCGCGTTGTAGCGTCGCAGAATCGACATCACGCGGGTGCGCTCCTCGCGAAGTCGTGCGCCGAGGTGGGCGAGTTGGGATGTGGAGAGTGTCATCGGCGATCCCGGTTGGAGGAACCGAAATCTGCGCCGCTGGATAGACGCCGCGCATCCGCCATTCGGAGTACAGCGCCCTTCTCCTTTTCCGCACGCGTCAAACCGCTCCACTCACGATGCTGGCAAGTCCGATCCTCTCCTGATTCGCGACATTCGCCACGCGAGCAATTGTGCGCGCGATCGGAGGAGGGTGAACTTGTCTCCCGAGTCTGCTCGGGCGAACGACGCTCCGGCACGCTCGATTCGAGGCGCTTCACGCCAATGCTCCGCGGCACGACGCGCATCGCCTCTATGTGAACCTGCACGCACGACGAGTGATCATGACAACAACCGACCCAGCAGTTGTCGACAAGTCTCCGTTGCGCATCGCCATAGTCGGCGCGGGCGGCGTGGGTGGTTGGTACGCCGGAGAACTCGCGCTCGCCGGGCACGATGTCGCCATCCTCGCGCGCGGCGATCACCTCGAGGCGATGCGCCGTGATGGGCTCGAGCTCCGTTCGGCCGACGGTTCGCGGCGCGCGCACCCGCGCGTGGCTGCGCGCGTCGACGAACTCGGGAATCCGGAGCTGGTGATCGTCGCCGTAAAGGCGTACTCCATGCGCGAGATCGCCCCCGCCCTGGCGCTCCTCGCCAAGAGGGGGAGCGCGATTCTCCCGCTCCTCAACGGGGTCGACGCCGCCGACCGCCTTGTCGAACTCGGCGTGCCGAAGGAATCGCTCATCGGCGGGCTTACCGTCATTAGCGCCGCGAAGGTCGCGCCGGGTGTCATCGAACGACGCTCCGCGTTCCAACGCATCGTGATGGGAGCGCTCGGCGGCTCCTTCGGCGCACCCGACGCGTGGGCCCTTCGGCTCGAGCGGTTCGCCGCTGCCCTCCGGTCGGCGAATATCGAGACGACGATTTCAGCACGAATCGAGGTCGACTTGTGGAACAAGCTCGCCTTCCTCGCGACGCTGGCCGCCGCGTGCGGGATGTCGCGTGCGCCGGTTGGCGCGGTACGCACCGCACCGTTAGGGGCACTTCTCCTGGAGCGTTGCGTGCGCGAGATCGTCGCGGTCGCGGAGGCGCGTGGCGTCCCGATGGGCGCCGACGCGGCCGATCGCACCCTCGCGGGCATCGCCGCG
>JBGAHX010000121.1:0-4798 GCA_044225935.1 Gemmatimonadaceae bacterium | reverse complement strand
GCGGCGATTGTTACAATGGCGAGCGCGGAAAGGGCGCGGAATTTCACGGTGCGATCTCCGGATAAGTGCAAGGATGACAGGAAGATCGCACGCCTTGTGACTCAACCGCGTGTGGGAATTGTAACGGCCGTGTCACGCCTATTCGTCCCACGCCCCCGCGGTCAGCCGGAGGGCGAGGAGAGGGGCAATTCCAGGGCGATTCGGGCTCAAAAGTCGTTGCTGAACGACAGGATTTTGAACCGTCCTCGATACTCCACCACCGCGCCGAACAGGCGAGCGTCCTTCGTCGCGCCGCTCTCGTCCACCCGATGCACCACGCAGTGCTGGAAGGCACGCAGGAGGCCGTAGGTGAGCGGCTCTCCCGGGCACTGATAGCCGCGGATCCGGATGACGCCACGCCGCTTCTGGTCGAGGAGTTTCGAGAGCCCGCTTCGACTCTCGCTCTGCTGCAGCATCCAGGCGACGTCCGGTGGCTGGTTGTACGGCGGTGCGCCGAGCGGGAGGAGCGGGAAGATGATCCACCCGTACTCGCTCTTCGTCACGGCGAGTTGCTCGAGCGCGGCGCGATCGCTCACGAGCGCCCCAGCGGCGAAGAGCGCAACGAGCGAGTCGAGCGACGGAGCGCCGCCCTCGAACTGCTCCACCTTCGGGAGTCCGACGCGGAATCGACGCAGCGCTTCGGCAGGGGAGAGCGCCGAGTCGACGACATAGCCGGGCGATGCGCGGAGGATCGAGTCCTGCACGGCGATCGCCGCCGAGTCGGCCGCGCGCTTCGCGGCGGAATCGGCTCTCGCCTGTCGCACCGAATCGGGGGGGATGAGCTGGACGACGGTGGTGTCGGCGTTAGGCGTCGCGCGCGGTTCGGCGCAGGCGACGGTCAGCATCGCGGCGGCCATCGCGGGAGCGAGCGACGCCAGGAGCGCGGCGCAGCGCGCGGCGGCACGCGGGAAGGAGAAGGTCATGGTGCGCAATCGTTAGGAAAGCTGACGGGACTGGCCGCAGGGTCGGGCCAGTCCCGTCGAAGACTACAGGGTCGTGCGAGCGTTCAGCGAGCGATTACTGCTTGGCGTAGTACGTCCACCCCTGCCACCACTTCGTGCCGCCAGCGTTCACGGCGCCGAGGTAGGCGGTGCCGGTGACCGCGGCGCCCGCGGTGGTTGCGAGCTTTCCGGTGAAGGTGGCGAGCCCGCCCGAGGTGGCAGCGGTCCCGGCCTTCGGCGTCCAGTCGAACGAGCCGGCATTCGTGGTGCCGTCGGTGGTCGCCGGTACGGCGGTGAAGAGATCGGCCACCGTGGTCGCCGGGGCGACCGTCAGCGCATTGGTGGTCAGATCGAACGAGTAGCGAGCTGTCCCAGCCTCGAAAGTCGTGGGCGAAGCGACGATCAGGACGTTGCGAACCGCCAGATCGGTGGTCGCCAGGTCCGGCGAAGCGACGCTGCCGGCGCGCAGGTACGTCTCGGCGTCACGCACCGAGATCGCGTTGCGCGGCCAGCGGGCGAGGATGCCGTTCACGTAGTAACCGCCGGTGCCGCGGCGCAGCATCATCCCGATGCCGCCCGACGTTCCCGAGGTGGAGAGGTCGCCGGTGCCGACGAGCGAGAAGTTGGCAATGATCGGCGTGGTGAACGGGGCCTGGTTGAAGCCGTTGGTGCAGCCGGTGCCGTTGCAGCCGTCGTTCTCGATCCCCTGCGGG
The DNA here is from genome assembly GCA_044225935.1 of Gemmatimonadaceae bacterium. GTDB lineage: Bacteria > Gemmatimonadota > Gemmatimonadetes > Gemmatimonadales > Gemmatimonadaceae > SCN-70-22. The sequence continues at coordinate 3,105 of JBGAHX010000121.1, read as the reverse complement.
TCGGACGAGACCGAGCCGGCGCCCGAACGCGGCGTGAGCACGGTGCTCTGGAAGGCGATGATGAATTGCAGGCGACCGCGGAACCCTTCGGACATGTCGTAGTGGTCGTCGCCGCACTCGTACGAGACGAGGTTGGTCGCGTCGACGGTACCGCCGAAGAACTCGTACGAGTCGTCGAGACCAGCGAGCGCCTCGAGGAACGACAGCTTCGTTCCGCTGCCGACCGCGGCGAGCGTGAAGGCGTTGAGCTCGTTGTTGAGCGACGGAGCGAAGCCGGCAAACTCGACGCGCACGTACTTGAGTTCACCGCTGTTGTCGGCGTCGTTGGTGCCGCCGCTGTAGAGGATCTGGTAGTTCTTGCCGCTGGCGACGGTCGTGCCGTCAGTGCCGGAGCCTTCGATCTCGACGTCGCCGTCGCGGCTCGAGCGAGCGTTGCCGACGATGATCAGTCCGCCCCAGTCACCCGGGAGGCGCTGCCCCACGTTGCGCGACGAGGTGAAGACGATCGGCTCTGTCGCCGTGCCGACGGCGTTGATCTTGGCGCCGCGAAGGATGAAGAGCGAGGAGCCGAGCGTGGCGTAGTCACCCTTGATCGTTGTGCCGGGCTGGATCGTCAGCGTGGCCCCGTTGGTGACGTGGATGAAGCCCTTGAGCGTGTACGTCGTATCGGAGTAGAGCGTGCGGCTGGCGGTGATATCGCCGGTGATTTCCGCCGATGCGAACCCGCTCGGCGGGGTGGTCGCGGAAGCTTCGGAGGTGTAGTCGCTTTCCTGCGCGCCCTTGACCGCCTTCACGCGATAACGATAGAGCGTCTCCTTCGTGAGCCCCGTATCGGTGAACTTGACGGCACCCGCGGTGGCGGGAGCGGTCACCGTTCCGGCCTGGGCAAACGTACCGGCGGCGCCGGTAGCGCGCTCGACGACGTACGAATTATCGCCGGCCGTGCTGGTGAAGCTGACGTCGATCGACGTGGTGCTTGTCGCCGTGGCAGAGAGCCCGAGCGGAGGCGTGGGCTTCGGCGGAGTGGTCGTGCCGCCATTGTCGCTGCCGCAGGCACCGAGCGCGATCACGCACGCGGCGAGCGACAACGGGCGAACGAGACGAAGAGAGAGAGACATTCGGTTTCCTGATTGAGCAAGGAGAGAAGGAGAGCGCGAACCGCGCTGCCAACACGCCTCAAGAAGCGTTATCCACGTGTCGGTGCTGTGTCACGACGGTCACGGCCGTGTCACATGCGCGAGGAATCGTGGCTACGGGCGATACTGGAATCCCAGCTGGATCGTCCGTCCCGTCTTCCAGTACTCGCGCGTCACCGTTCCCTGCACGGTCTGGTACGGTGCGTCGAGCAGGTTGCGAGCGTCGAAGCGGCCACTCAGTGCTCCAACGATCGGGAACCGGAGCGACACGTCGAGGACGTTGCGCGCGAGATCCTTCACGTCGGGGAGCGGCTGGTCGCCGGCCGCGTCGATACGATCGCCGACGCGATTGAAGAGGAGCGTCGCGCTGGTTGCGCCCGAGCGCGTGGCGTACGTCACGCCGGCATTCACCACGTAGGGAGCCTGCCCCACCATGGCGCGCGTGGGGTTGGTCGACGCCTGCCGCGCCGAGTCGCCGAGCGTGATGGTCGACGACATCAGGGTCACGTTGCTGAAGAGCGTGAACGGGCGAAGCGCCTCGTGTAGCATCGCGAGGCTTTTCCGCAGCTCGAACTCCACGCCGTAGTTGGTCGCCTTCTCGGCGTTGACGTAGGCGAGGAAACGCTGGGCGCCGGCGCTCTTGTAGACGCGCTCGATCGGCCGGTCGAAGTTCTTGGCGAAGACAGCGACGCTGACGAGTTCCGCCGCATCGGGATACCACTCCCAGCGCAGGTCGGCGTTGTCGATGCGCGTGCGAACCAGGTTGGGATTCCCCTCGAGGTCATCGCCGTTGAGCACGTCGCGGCTCTTGATCGGCGAGAGCTCGCGGTACTCGGGGCGGGCGAGCGTGCGGGTGAGCGAGAGGCGCAGCGACTGGTAGTCGCCGAGCTTCACGTTGAGCGCCGCCGAGGGAAGAACGTCGTTCCACTGCTTCTTCGTGTCGACCGGCTGCCCGAGTGTAGACTGCGCGTTGACCTCGACCTCGTCGCGCTCGTAGCGCGCGCCGGTGATGAGGCGGAAGCGCGACGACAGCCCGATGTCGGCCATGAGGTAGCCGGCCGCCAGCTTGTCGCTCGCCGTGTAGGCGCCGCCCTGGCTCAGCGGGGCGATCTCGAAGACCGCAGCGCTCGGCGTCGTGAAGCGACCATCGAAGATCTGGTCGGCGGGGAGGGCACGATCGGCGAGCGAGATGCGCGGCGCGCTGATCGAGTACGACCGCGAGTCGGCATCGCGGCTCACCGAGCGATACAGCCCGCCCATCTTGATGCTCTGCGGAATGCCGCGATTGTTGAAGGAGAGGAGGTAGTTGAGGCGCCCTTCGTTCGAATCCTCGGTGAGGTTCGAGAAGGTGCGCACGGCACCACCGTTACCGGTCGAGAGCCACAGCAACTGCTCGTTGGAGCTCCCGGGGTTCACGATCTGCGACACGAACTCCGAACGATCCGGCTCGTCGCGGCGCACGCCGGACGTGGTCAGCTGCCAGTCGATCTTGTGTCGCTCGCCAAACTGGTGCTCCACCGCCAGCTGCGACGAGCGCACCGAGCGCTCGACGTACTGCATGCGGTCGATCTTCGCCGCGATCCCTTCGTTCTCGAAGCTCCCGCGCTCGATGCGCGCGTCGTTGTCGGATGTGCGGTTGTAGGTGTTGTTGAGCGAAACGCGCGTCGTGCCGCCGAGCAGCGTGCTCAGGTTGAGCAGCCCGCCCCAGAGCGTCCCCTGGTTCGCCGTCTCACCGTCGAAGCGGTCGATCTCGTTCGTCGAGCCCGGCGTCGAACCGCGCTGCGCCAGTGCGCGATGCTGGTTCGTGCGCAGCTCGTTGGAGTAGCTGTACGTCCCCGAGACGAGATAGCCGATGCGCTGCCCGAGGATCGGGTCGTTGCCACCGACGGAGAGCGCCATCGAGCCGTTGGGCAGGGCGTTGCGCGTCGTTGGCGTCCACGCATCGCGAAACGAACCCACCAACCGGTTC
>JBGAHX010000120.1:0-4812 GCA_044225935.1 Gemmatimonadaceae bacterium | reverse complement strand
CGCCGACAAATCGTACGATGCCTCCGGGAGCGCGGTGAACGCCCCGGCTCCCTTGTACGCCACCGCCCCTCCGACCGCCACTTCGGTCCCGGACGTGGTGTTCCTGGCGTACAACGTCATGGGATTCGCGTTGGAGATCGCGTTCACGAACCGTACGTACGCGACCGACCAATCGATGGTATCCGAAAAGTCGTCCTCCACCGCGAAGCCGTCGACCGTCTTCGCGGTCGTGCTGTACGGACCGCTGAGGTAGAACGAGTAGCGCTTCCCGGTCACCAGCGAGACTGCGACGTTCGAAATCGCGAGATCCTTGTCGGTCGTCGCCGAGATCTTCCCGCTGATGGTGTAGTCGCCGGGCGCAAGGGCGCTGTAGTACCCCCCCGCCCCCACCGACCCGTACGAGACGCCGGTGGTCGCTTCGCTCCCGTTCGACGAACCGATCGCCGTCACCTTCGTCGCGTTGGCGTAGAAGTTCACCGGCGGCGCGTTCACGCCGAAGTTGAAGAACTTGATCTGCGACGCCTCGGCCGGCCCGCCGATCTGCTGCACAGCGTTCTTGTCGCATGAGGCGAGGGCGACGACACCGAGAAGCGTCGCGACGGCTCGCCACCTAGTGATAGTCAGCATGTGTTGGCTCACGGTTCGATGATCCACATCGGCTTGGTGTGATAGTCGGTCGCGAGCCCGCCGATGGCGTCGAGCCCAGGGCGATTCCAGACGTACTCGGAGTTGAAACGCGGCCGGATGCGCTGCACGATCTTGCCGGCGTTGTCGACGTAGAGCGTCGTCGGCGGCGAGAAGCCCGGATAGACCTGCGCGCTGGTCGCCGGATCGATGTCGGTGTAGTGGAACCGACGCATGTCCATCCAGATCTCGTTATGCCCCCACCCCCACAGCGCGATGTACTTCTGCGTCATGATCTGGGTGATGGTGAGCGCGGCCGGCGTCGCCGGCACGATCGAGGGCGCCGCGAGGAAGGTGTTCTTCTCGGTCGAAGTGATCGGGAGTGGCGACTGCCCGTCATCGACGTTGCGCGCATTGACCCAGTCGATGTGCGCCGAGATGCCGTTACGGTAGGCGGCGAGCGCCGTGGCCTTGTCACCGCCGCGGAACGCCGCCTCCGCCTTGATGAACTGCAACTCCGCATACGTCACCACCGGGAGCTTCGCCTTGTCGGCAAAGATGTAACGCCCGGGCTGCTGCAACCCGCCGGTGGTCGGATATCCGAAGAAGTTGTTCGGCTGCTGCGTCGCCGGGTACTGCGTCGTCCCCGCGACGTTGATGTCGAGCCCGCGATACTCGCCGTCGGGCGACGGGGCCAGCATGCGCGACATGCGCGGATCGACCACACCACCGGTCGTCGTCCCGTTCATCAGGCCAACGACGAAGCGCGTCTGCCGGTAGTTGGTGATGTTGTTGCGCGTCCGCCCCCAGAAGTTGCGGTCGTCATTGACCGTGGCCGGGTAGGCGAGAAGCGGATCGTCGGCGTTGCTCGCCAGCGAATTGTCGACCGCGGAAATCACGTCGGCCGGCTTGTAGCTCGCCTTGTTCGAGAAGTGATTGAGCGCGATCGCCTTGAAGCCGTACGCCAGCTTGAGCCACTTGGCGCGGTCACCGTTGTAGATCTTGTCGGTTCGCGCCAGGTAGACCTGATCCACTGCCCCGTCGGTCTTCTGCAGGTAGGTGATGGCCTGGTCGAGGAGACGCAGGATCTCGGTGTACGCGTACTCCTGCGTGTCGTAGTTGAAGGAGAACTTCGACTGGTCGATCGCCTCCTTCACGATGATCTCGCCGTGCAGGTCGGTCGTCACCTGCCACCCCCACGCCTTGAGCAGGTACCCGACACCGGCCAGGTCCCAGCGCTGCTCGGCTTCGGCCTTGCCGATCATGTCCACGAGGTTCTGCCCGAGCGTCCAGTACACGTCGCGCCACTGCTGCGCGCCGTTGTCGCTCGATGGATCGTATCCCATCCGGTCCCACGTGGAGAGCGTCGTGCCCGGAAGCGTCCACTCCTGCGTGTAGCGCCCCACGAAGCGCCCGTCGTACTGCGGCGACGTCACCATCCAGTGCAGCATCGGGGCCAGGTACAGGTTGGCCGACACGACCTGCGGGGCGTTCGGATTCTCGTTGACGTCGAGGAAGCTCTTGCACCCTGATGCCGCCAGGAGCAACGCGGCCACGGCGCCGGTGCGAATGTAGGTCTTCATCAGAATGCCACCTTGAGGCCGAAGGTGTAGCCACGCGGCATCGGGAAGTTGCCGTAGTCGATCCCGGCAGCCCCCGAGCCCCCGACGGCGGCGGTGTTTCCGTTCACGATCGGATCGAGCCCCGAGTAGTTGGTCCACAGGAAGAGATCGGTCCCCGTCACGAACACGCTGGCATCGCGTGTGTTGAGGAAACCGCGCGGGAGTTTGTAGCTGAGTGTGACGTCACGCAGGCGGAGCCAGTTGATGTCCTTCTCGATGAAGAGCTCTTCGCTCATCGCCGAGTAGAAGGCCGGCTGCGACGCCGGAATGACCACGATGTTGTTCTGCGTTGGGGTCGCGCTGTTCTCCTTGCCATCGCGCAGGACGCCCTTGATCACGCGCGGGATCTCGCGATCGAGCGTGCGCATGCTGAGCCCGCGCTGGGTGAGGAAGTGCTCCGTGCCGTTGAACACGTCGCCACCACGCCGAACATCGACGAGGAAGTTCAGGCTCCAGTTGCGGTGCCGCAGCGTGTTGTTGATCCCGATCGTGTAATCGGGCTGGCGGTCGTAACCTGCGTCGATGAACGCAGTCGAACGAATTGGCAATCCGTTGCTCGGATCGATCAGGAGCTCGCCGGCTTGATTGCGTAGATAGAAGAGCCCAGTGAGCGATCGCGTGGAAAGTCCCGGCTGCGTCCCATTGCGGATGTTGCCATACAGCCACGTGTCCGAGACGTACGACTCGGGGAGCGCATTCGGGAGCTCGAGCACCTTACCGCGCGAGCGGTCGAAGTTGGCTTCGACATCCCACACGAGCGCCGGCGTCTCGAACGGCGTCCCGCGCATCGTGATCTCCCACCCCTCGTTGCGCGTCACTGCCCCATTCAGGTTGAAGAGAATGAAGCCGGTGGCGTACGACCCGCGGATATCGTTTACGATCTGGTCCTTCGTCTGCTTGCGATACCACGTCACGTCGAGCCCGAGACGATTGTTCAGGAAGCCCAGCTCGCTCCCAAACTCGTACGAGCGGGCGAACTCCGGCTTGAGCGCCAGGTTCGGGCCGGTGAAGCCGTAGCCGTAACCGCCGAACGACGTCGTCTTGTACTCGAGCGACGGACGGTAGGCGTACGGACGCGCGTCCTTCCCCACCTCGGCGTACGCCGCGCGCACCCGGCCCGTCATGTACTTCCGCACCGACGGGAAGGCATCGGAGAAGACAAACGATCCGTTGATGGACGGATACATGAACGAGTTGCGCTCGACCGGAATCGTCGACGTCCAGTCGTTGCGCAGCGTCCCGGTGACGTACAGGTAGTCCTTGTAGTCTAGCGTCGCGCTCCCGAAGAGCGACATCAGTCGCCGTTGCGAGAGCGTCGTGCGATTCGTGCGCGAGCTGGTGTTGTTGATCGAGACGAAGTTCGGGTCGAGGAAGTCGAGCCCCTGCAGCGCCTGCGTTTCCGACTTGAAGTCGGAGACCTGGTTCCCCAGGAAGCCGCTGATCGAAAGACCGCGCCCGAGGTCGTAGCTGCTGAAGTTGAGCAGCGTCTGCGCGGTGAGGTTCCGCGTGACGTCGTTGGCGAGATCCAGGATCCCGTTGTTGTTCGCCCCGTAGGCGCTCTCGGGGTGACGCAGGATCAGGTTCTCGTTGGTGTAGCTGTCGGCGCCGAGGTTCGACTTGAGGCTCACCCACGACCAGGGCGTCGCGATCAGGCCCAGGTTGGCGAAGAGGCGCGACGTCTTCGCGTTGAGCTGGTTCTTCTCGACGTTGAAGTACGGGTTGTCAACTTCGCTCGACGCCGAGAGGCTCGTCAGGCGGCGGCGGTTCCCCGCCGGCGTGAGCCAGTCCTTCGCGTTGTCGTTCGCCGGCCAGAGGAGGAGGCCGAGGAGCGGACCGTTCGTCCCCTTGAACGGCTGGTCGTTGTCGACCTGGGCGAACTGCATCGACAGGTCGGCGCGCAGCCAACGACTCACTTGCGAACCGGTCGACCCGGTGAGGTTGAGGCGCGAGTAGTCGGAGTTGGGAACGACTCCTTCCTGCTTGTCGCCGGCAAGGGCCACGCGATACGAGATGCGGTTGTCGCCCGATGCACCGGAGAAGGCGAGGTTGTGGCGCTGCGTCAGCGCGCGCCGGAAGAAGCCGCTCACGTTGTCGTAGAGCTGCTCCCCGGCGCCGTACGGCGCGCCGTAGAACTGGAAGAAGTCCGTCCCGACTGCACTCGGACCGTAGACGTGCTGCACTTCGGGAGCGTCGCGCGTGTTGTCGAAACGGAAGCTCGAGCTGTACTCGAAGCCCGACGTTCCGGCACGCCCGCGTTTGGTGGTGATCACGATCGCGCCGTTCGCGGCATCGATGCCGTAGAGCGCCGAGGCTTCCGGCCCCTTGAGCACCGTGAGCGATTCGATGTCCTCGGGACTCAGGTCGGCCGCGCGGTTGGTGAAGTCGATACCGCGATTGCTGAATGCGGTCAGCGAGCCGGGCGCGTCCGATGCAAGCACGCCGGTGTTCATCGTCTTGTTGTCGAGCGGAAGCCCGTCGACGATCATGAGCGGCTGGTTGCTCGACGAGATCGACGAAACGCCGCGGATGGTGATCGACGACGACGCGCCGGGGACGCCTGACGAGG
>JBGAHX010000119.1:0-4833 GCA_044225935.1 Gemmatimonadaceae bacterium | reverse complement strand
GTGGCTCCACCTCGTGATCGGGTCGCGGCTCCTGCCGGCGCCCCACACGCCTCTCCAATGGGGCGCGACGTCGATCAGCCTCGGCTTCGTCCTCCTCGTCGGCTCGCTCGGCGTCAGCTATTGGCTACGGCCTCGCCCCGTCGCTCCCTTGCCGTCGAAAGAGTAGCCCGTCGAAGCGCACCGTGACCCCCGCAGACAAGATGCGGGAGTGACCGCTGTACGTCCCGCCGTTGACGGCCGGATAGAGCGCGCCCGTCGCGTCCACCGATTGTCCTCGCTGCGTTCCGTTGACCGGGCGCAGCTCACCTCCGGAGACCGTACGTGAAGCGTCGAAGACCTCCGCGTACGCGATCGAGAAGTCGAACGAGGGGATCGCGAAGCCTACGCCCACGGTCCCCGCCGTCTTCGCCAGAGTGTCGAAGTCGAGCCGCGTGTACTGCGGATCACTCGCCGCCATGTCGTGGTACGCGCCGCCGCGCAGGGTGAGCACGTCTTCCCCGAGCCGAACGTTGTACGCCCCACCGAGCCGAACGCTGTACGTGTCGACGTAATGATGCGGGGTGATGAAGTCGATGTTCGAGAGGTTCACGCCCGGCGGCGGGTTCTGCGCCGTGATGGACGGGATCGTGACGCGAAGGCCGTCGTCTTGCGCCGACCCCCATGCCTCGTACGTCCCGTCGAGCTCGATGTCGGCGCGCTCGAAGGTGGGTGGTCGCCCCTCGGCGCTCGCGGCGCCTTTGATCGGCGCGGGCTCGAGCAGCACGAAGCGCGCGCCGGCTCGGACCACCGTGGGTAGCGTGACCACGAACGTCGCTGGAGACGGCTGAAATCCAGCGTTCGGCGTGATCCGCGGGGCTTGCGTCGTGACGTCACCCGTCGTCTCCAGCGTGGCCGGGCCGCGCACGTTCGCGCCGAGCGAGAGAAAGGGCGCCGGTCGCGCGAGCACGCCAAGGCTGGCGGTCACCGCGCCGCCGGTCGTGTCGAGCGTGGCGCGCGCGTCGCATGGCTGGTACTCGATGTTGGCGCATTGACCAGGTCCGGTGCCGCGCGCCACCGCGTCCGAGAACGTCGTGGAGCTGACGTGCAGGTCGCCGTGCACGTAGTGGAGCGCGAGGCCGACATCGAGCCAGTCGAGCGCGCGCACGGACGCGGCGGCGGTCGCGAAGAGGACCTGGGGCTTGTTCTCGACGATGTCGTACCGCGCCGGGTTGGGCGCAAAGCCGAGGCTCGAAGGGAATGTGCGATTGCCGACCGACGACGGACCGAAAGCGCCGAGCGCAAACGTCCACCGCTCGAAGTAATTGAAGTCCGTCGACGCCGCGAGGAACGGCTCGAAGAACACGCCGCCCTCGTCAGTCACCTTCGGATAGGGTGTTTGGCCCCAAGGCGTAAATGAATGAGCGGGGTCATCGGGATAAAGGCCATTCCGCTGAAACGTATAATCGCTAAACCAGAAATTCGAATTGAGCAGTAGCCGAGTCCCGCGCTGCCCTGCAAAGCCAGCGACGTTGTATTGGAGCGCTGTCCCGTCATCCGCTTTTGCGGTGAAGGCGCCGCCTCGCCCGAGGGCTTGCGTGCCGTTGTCGGGGATCTCGAAGCCGCCGGCGCGTGCAGAATGCATGTAAATCGAGAGCACGAGAAACGTCGTGGGTCCGGTCACGAGGAGGGCTCGGCGCATCGCGCACTATGGTCCGACCGGTGCGCGCGTGCATTCTTCGCTGCCGCACCAAAGCCTTATTTTTCCAATTGATCCAGAGCGCGACACGCATGCGCGCGGCAAGAGCACGCAGGCATCAGCGCCTCATTGCCTCGTGCTAACGATCCTTCAAACTATTCTCATGAGGATACACGGGGTTCCGGTGTCTTTCGGAAGTGTGGTCGCCGCCATCGTCGCGACGACGGTGCTCTTCGTCGCCGCGTGCGGTGCAGATCCCGATGGACCTCCGCTCGTCGGTGGGCCGCCCGCCGACGGAGGCGCCAGTGGCGATCATGGTCAATGCGCTCCCAAAGCGGATTTGAAGCCGATGGATCCCGCCTCGCTACCCTCTTGTTGCACGACGGGCGCGGCGCATTGCGTACCGGCAGACAATGTCGATCGCTCTCTCTCGAAGCAGCTCGCGCCCTGCGCGGGAGGATTTTGCGAGCCCGACCCGATCATCAAGGACCCCAAGTTCATCCCGGCGACGTGCACCTCGCTCAACGGTGCTCCCGGTGCATGCGTCAGCGTGTGTGTCCCGCAAGTGCAGCAATACATCAGCATCCTCGAGCAAGGCACCTGCGCGCCCGACGAGCGCTGCGCTCCTTGCATCAACCCGCTCGACAACTCGAACACCGGCGCCTGCGACGTCGGCAAGAGCACCGGCGGCGCATGCGACCCCACAGACGGCGGCCCCACGAACGGCGACGCCGGTCCCTTGTGTCCTTACACCGGGCCGCCGGTCATCGATCCGAGCACGTTCCCCGAATGCTCGCCGGCGTGCGGAGGAAGCCACTGCGTCCCCGCGGCGCTCGTCCCTCCAGCGCAGCAATCGCAGCTCGTCGCCTGCCCGAGCAAGAACGGCGAGCCAGGCTTCTGCGCGCCCGACTCGCTGACGAAGACGGGCGGAAACGGGCTGCCTCCGGCGTGCACGTCCGTCGCGGGCGCAGAAGGGCGATGCCTCTCGACGTGCATTCCGCTCGTCGCGTCCAAGGCCAACCTGTTGCCGAAGGCGACGTGCGGTGACAACGAGCGCTGCGCGCCGTGCTTCGATCCGACCGCGACCGATCCCAACGCTCCGACGGGCGCCTGCAACGTCGCGTGCGACGCGCCAAAGATGGGGCCCACCGTTCTTCAGTGCCCCTACAGCGGCGAATCGCTCGTGGATCCGAAGGTGTTCCCCGACTGCGCTCCGGCGTGCGATGGCGCGCATTGCGTCCCGAGCGAGCTCGTCCCTGTCTCGCAACAAGCGCAGCTCGCGACGTGCCCGGGTGGGTTCTGCACGCCCGACTCCCTCGCGGCGAGCGGCGGCAAGGCGGTGCCGGCGACGTGCACGTCGGTCGGCGGCGCCGAGGGGCGATGCCTCTCCACGTGCCTTCCGCTCATCGCAGAGAAGGCCTCGCTCCTCCCGCGATCGACGTGCGCCGCCAACGAGAAGTGCGCGCCGTGCTTCGATCCGACGAGCGCCGACCCGACCGCTCCGACGGGCGCCTGCTCGGTGGCCTGCGACAAGGCCGCGTCACCGCCGCTCATCCTCGCCTGCCCCTACGCGGGCGCGCCGCTCGTCGATCCGAACATCTTCGCGGCGTGCACCCCGGCGTGCGGTGGGGCGCATTGCGTCCCGAGCGATCTCGTCCCCGTCACTCAGCGCGCGCAGCTCAGCGCGTGTCCGGGCGGGTACTGCGCGCCCGACTCGGTCGTGAAGACGGCCAACCACTACGTGCCGCCCACCTGTCAGCCGTTCGCCGATCCTGCATCGGAGGGCCGATGCACCTCGACGTGTCTGCCTGCCGTTCAGCAGCAGAAGGACCAGCTCGTCCAGGCCACGTGCGGCGGTGACGAGCTGTGTGCACCCTGCAATGATCCATTCACCGGCGTCACGACGGGCGCCTGCAACCTCGCGTGCGACGCGCCGGCGAAGCCCGCCTTCTCGTTTCCGCGCTGCTGCAACTTCGAGAACGCGACGCAGGGCACGTGCGTCCCGAAGAGCAACATCCCTTCGTCACAACAGGGAAGCCTCAAACAAGACGTCTGCCCGGCCAACGCCGCCGACTACCTCTGCGTCCCGAACGAGTACCTGCCGAACGCACCCGGTCCCGTCCCGACGTGCGACGCGGGGCTGCTCGGCAAGGGCACGTGCGTCAGCAAGTGCGCGTCGATCCCGGTGGGCATCTTGTTCCAACAAGCCAGCTGTCCGTCGAATCACCTCTGCGTCCCGTGCTCGCTGGCGCCGGCCGGGACGCCGGGATGTCCGTGACATGCATCGCGGGGGCCGTGCTCGATAGAGCAAAGACGCAAGGCTACTCGGTTCGCTTGCCGCCGCGACGCGCGGCGATCCGTGCCTCGGCGCCGGACCAGCCTGGATCGAAAGGGAGACCGGGCTCGTCGAGATCGAGGACGTACGGCGCGTGATCGGAAGGCGTGGGCTTTCCCTTCCGCGCTTCGCGATCGATCTCCGCGAAGACCGTGCGGCTCGCGAGCGACTTCGTGAGCAGGAGCACGTCGAGGCGCATGCCGAAGTTCTTGTAGAAATCGCCCGCGCGGTAGTCCCACCACGTGAAGCGCTCGCCCTTGTCGGTGTGCTTGCGGTACGAGTCGATGAGCCCCCACCGGAGGAGCCGGGCGAACGCCTCACGCTCCTTCGGCGAGACGTGCGTGCCGCCGTGGGCGAGCTTCGCGTCCCAGACGTCGCGGTCGTCGGGCGTGACGTTCAGGTCGCCGCCGACGATCAACGCCTCGTCGGGGCTTCGCATCTCCTCGAGCCAGCGCGCGAGAAAGTCGTACCAGACGAGCTTCGCCTCGTACGTGGGTGTGTTGATGATGCGGCCGTTCGGGGCGTAGAGGCACACGAAGCGAATGCCTGCCGTCATCGCGGAGATCATGCGGGCCTCGGCGAGTGGCTCCTTGTCGGCGGCGCCCGAAGGCTTTGGCGCGCCGGGCACGTTCGTGAGCCCGAAGTTGACGATCACGTCCGTGATCGGGAGCTTGCTCGCGATCGCGACGCCATTTCGCCCGCCCTCGCCGTGATGCACCATCGCGTAGCCCACCTTCTCGAAGGCCGAGGCGTAGACGCGCGCGTCCTTGTCGGTGAGCTTCGTCTCCTGCATCAAGAGGACGTCGGGCGCGGTGCGCTCGAG
>JBGAHX010000118.1:0-4894 GCA_044225935.1 Gemmatimonadaceae bacterium | reverse complement strand
CGGCGACGAGGCCACGAAGTCCGCACGCGCCTGACCGCGCCCAATCTCGGCTGACGCCTTCCGTTCGTGCGAACGCGTCCCCGTTCAGGCGAGTGTTGGGCGCTCACCCGCGACACCCGACGCACGCTCGAGCGCGACCCCCACGCGCATGATCGTCCCTTCGTCGAACAGTCGACCGATCAACGTGACTCCGTGCGGCACTCGGCGAGGCGGGTCGAACTTCGGCAGCGGATTGTTGGGGTCCGGCGCCCAGTCGCTCCGTGCTTCACCTACGTTCACGAATCCCGTGCGCAGCGTGAGCGACGGATGCCCGGTGAAGTTCGTCACTGTGAGCATCTCGTCGCGCAACGACGGAACGAGGAGCACGTCGGCCTTGGTGAACATCGACGCCAGCTCCGCCGCAAATCGACGACGCAGCCGATCGGCCTGCACGAAGTCGACCGCCGAGAGAAAGCGCGACATCCGGAAGAGGTTCGGCCACGCATCGGGGAGCTGCACCTTGAGCTTCGCTGCGTCGCCCGAGAGCGTCAGCTCCTCGAATGCCGCCGCCCCCTCGCTGAAGAGGATGTTCATCAGCGCGCTGTGCGGAATGTCGGGGAACGACAGCTCGACCGGCGTGAGACCAAGCGTCCGCAGCGAATCGAGCGCGGCGCGATCCACGTCTGTTGCTGGGGTCTCGTTCATCCACGCCGGAAAGACGCCCACCTTGAGGCCGGCGATCGGCTGCGATGCGTCGTACTCCAGGTGACTCGGCACGCTCGACACGTCGCCGGCATCTGGTCCGCTGATCGCGCGCAGCACGAGCATCGCGTCTTCGACGCCACGGGTCATGGGGCCGAGCTTGTCGAGCGACCAGCAGAGCGTCATCGCCCCCGTGCGCGGGACGCGCCCGAACGTCGGGCGAAGCCCCGTCACCCCGCAGCGCATGCTTGGGCTCACGATGCTTCCGCCGGTCTCGCTCCCGATGGAGAATCCGACGAGCCCCGCGGCCGTCGCTGCGCCCGGCCCCGCGCTCGACCCCGACGCTCCCTCCTCGAGCAGCCACGGATTCATCGTCTGCCCGCCGAACCAGATGTCGTTGAGGGCCAAGGCGCCGAGCGAAAGCTTGGCCAGCAGCACACCCCCTGCTTCGCGCAGTCGCTTCACCACCACCGAGTCGGCAGCCGGGACGCGGTTGTGGAACGGCTCGGCGCCATACGTCGTTGCCAGCCCCGCGGTATCGAGCAGGTCCTTCACTCCAAAGGGGACGCCATGCAGCGGACCACGATAGCGTCCCGACGCGATCTCTGTATCGGCAGCGCGCGCTGCCGCGAGTGCGCCGTCGGCGTCGAGGGTGATGATGCTGTGAATCTTTGGGTCGATGCGAGCGATGCGTGCGAGGTAGATCTGTGTGAGACGGAGCGAGGTGAGTTGCTTTTTCTCGATCCAACGCGAGAGCGATGTCAGCGGCGCGTAGGCGATGTCGTCGTCGCTGGCGGGGAGCGGTCCCGGATCGCCCGATGCGCGCACGAAGCGGTCGCGCGTCGGTGGCACTACGCCGACCGCCTGCGCCGGATTCCAGATCGACGCCGGCGAGAGCTCGGGCGGGAGCGCCACCTTTCGCGGGCCGGTGCGCCGCTCCATGGTCGACGCGAGCGTACGGCGCCAGCTCTCCGCCATCATCTCTCGTTCGGCATCGCTGTGCGTCACGCGTGCGAGCTTGGCCGCCTCGGCGAACGTCGCCGGCGTCACTTCGGGGCCGGTGAGCGGCGAAGTCCCGAAGGCGGGGGGCGCGCCGGCCGGCGCCGCAGCGCCCGCGGTTGCACCTGACGAGGCCGGCGGCGATTGCTCGCCGGCACCACGGCAGGCAGCGGCTACTCCCAGGACGCCGAGCGGGGCGCGGATGAGGAACTGACGGCGGGTGTTCATACTGCAGACGGGGGACGGGGGACGGGGGACGGGAGATGCAGTCGGCGGAGGCGCGAAGGACGGTCCCTGTCTTCTCCCGTCCTCCGCACCCCTTCAACCTCGGACGCTATTGCTCTGCATCCGTGGCTTTGGACATCCACCCCGCCAGCTGCTTGCCGACCGGGAGTTCGCGCACGCGAACACCGGTCGCGGCGAAGATGGCGTTGGCGATCGCGCCGCCGGCTGGTGGAACGCCGGGCTCTCCGATCCCGCCCGGCAATCCTTCACTTGCCACGAGGTGTACGTCGACCATCCGCGGCGCGGCGCGCATGCGCGTCACCTGGTAGTCGCGGTAGTTCGATTGCAAGACGCGCCCCTTGGCGAAGGCAATCTCGCTGTAGAGCGTATTACTCATCGCCATGATGAGCGCTCCCTCCATCTGTGACCTGGCGCGATCGGGATTGGCGATGAAGCCGGCATCGACCGCAGCGGTCACCTTGGGGACGAGGACCGTTCCGTCGGGGAGTACTTCCACCTCGACCACCATCGCGACGTACGACAGGAAGCTCCGGTGCACTGCGATCCCGCGCCCCTTTCCGCGCGGGAGCGCCCCCGAGCGCCACCCACTCTTGTCGATCGCCAGCTCCACGACGCGGCGCGCACGTCCGCTGTCGAGCGGATGGTCGGTCCAGCTCGCGCCGTAGTTACTGGCCGGCGCGACGAGTCCCGCCTTCGACAGGTCGACCACGCGGTCGCTCCCGATGAGCGTCAACAGGAAGTCGGCAGGATCCTTGCCCGCCGCGTGGGCCAGCTCGTCGACAAACGATCCGATGGCGAATCCGTGATGGATGGCATTCACGCTGCGGTACCATCCGATGCGTGTGTGCGCCACTGCCGGCCCCACTTCGATGCTCATGTTCGGGATGTCGAACGGTATATCGCTCGCACCGTTGGTCAGCTCGTCGGGCTCGGGGCCGGGCACATTCGGCGCGAAGGTCGCGCCGATCGCCGGATACGCGGAGCGGTGGAGCCACGCGACGACTTTCCCGCTGGCGTCCAATCCGCCTTCGAGATGGTGCGCCGCCACCGAGTGCAGGTAGGAGTTCTGCAGATCGTCCTCGCGCGTCCACTGCACGCGCACCGGGGCACCGACCTCGCGCGCGAGGTACGCCGCTTCGCACACGTAGTCGGGCTTCGACTTACGCCCGAAGCCGCCTCCCAGCAGCGTCACGTGTACCGTGACGTTGGCCGGATCGACCTTGAGGTACTGGGCAACCGTCTTCCTCGCGTCCATCGGGGATTGCGTCGGTGCCCACGCTTCCACCTTGCCGCCGGACACGCGGGCGATTGCCGCCACCGGCTCCATCTGCGCGTGCGAGAGGTGCGGCACGTAGTACTCGGCGGTGACCTTGCGGCTGGCGGAGGCGAGCGCCGGCGCCACGTTCCCCACCGTGCGGCCGGCCTTCCCTGGCGCGCGCACCGCTGCCTGCAGCGTGGACTTGTACGCGGCGCCGTCGTACTGCGCATTGGCACCGTCGTTCCAGGTGATCTTGAGCGCCTGCCGTCCGCGGATCGCCGCCCAGGTGTTGGTCGCAATCACCGCGACCCCGCCTAACGGGAAGAAGGCGCTCGGCGGTGGCGTGCCGGGAATCCGGATCACGCGCTCCACGCCCGGCACCTTGAGCGCGGCGCTGTCGTCGACACTCGCGACCGTCCCGCCCCAGACGGGCGGGCGGGCAATTACCGCAACCTTCATCCCGGGAAGGATCACGTCGGCGCCGTACGTCGCCTTCCCCGTCGTCATCGGCACGAGGTCGATCGACGTCATCGCCTTCCCTTCCCAGCGACGCTCCGCAGGCGACTTGATGTGCAACCGGCTGGCGGCCGGCATCGCGATCGTGCGCGCCGTCGCTACCAGCGCGCCGAACGGCTTCGATCGCCCCGTCGCGCTGTGCACGACCTGGCCGTTGCGCGCCGCAACTTCGCCTGCCGAAACGCCCCACTCCTTCGCCGCGGCATCCTCGAACAGCGCCCGGACCGTTGCACCTGCCTGTCGATATTTGTCGAGGAAATCGCGGATGCTGGTCGACCCGTCGGTGTTCTGGCTCCCGTACTTCGGCTCGTCACCGTCGGCCTGCTCCACTCGGCAGTTAGACCAATCCGCCTCCATCTCGTCGGCGATGATCATCGGCATCGTCGTCCGGATCCCCTGCCCCATCTCCGACCGGTGGCAGATGATGGTAACGATGCCGTCCTCACCCACGCGTACATAGGCGTGCGGGTTCCACGGTTCGGCGCTCTCGCCGAACGCGCGCTCGGCGGCGTCGAGGCGCCTGACGCCGAATGGACCCGCGGCGATCACCAGGCCGCCAAGTCCGAGGAACTTCATGAAATCGCGTCGTGCCGTGGCACGGGGTGCTCCTTGCGAGTCGACCGACGGTCCGCGTGCATCTTGGGCGTCGGGGTCCAACGGTAGCGAAGGCACGCCGGAGTTGGCAGCGCCCGACACATTGGCTGGCGAGTTGTCGCCCAGCCACGGAAGGTGTTCGCGGCGGCTCATGATCCTTTCTCCGCCGCCGACTTGATCGCGGCCCGAATGCGTGGATAGGTCCCGCACCGGCAGATGTGCCCGGTCATGGCGCTGTCGATCTGCTCGTCCGTCGGCCTGGGCGTGGTCGAGAGCAGGTTGGCCGCCTGCATGATCTGCCCGCTTTGACAAAATCCGCATTGCGGGACGTCGATCGTGCGCCAGGCGACCTGCAGCGGATGCTCACCGCTCGGGTGCAGCCCCTCGATGGTCGTCACGCGCGCGCCGCCTAACGAACCCATGCGACGCTGGCAGGCGCGCGCCGGGGCGCCGTTGACGTGCACCGTGCACGCCCCGCACTGCGAGATCCCGCAGCCGTACTTGGTCCCCGTGAGCGAGAGCTCGTCGCGAAGGAACCAGAGCAGGGGCATCGTCGGGTCGCCGTCGAAGGTGCGCGACGTCCCATTCACGGTGAGTGTG
>JBGAHX010000117.1:0-5093 GCA_044225935.1 Gemmatimonadaceae bacterium | reverse complement strand
CGACGATCTGATGGAACTGCGGAAATCTGGTCATCGACACACTCAGCAAATATGACGCTTGCGCTGAACTTCCGTGAAATATGACGCCGCAGCCCGTGAATATTCACGGCTCGCTGCTCAACCTGCACGACGATCTCAGTTCCAAGCCATTCTGCGGCAACGACTTGCGAACCAGTTCCTGCGCGGAACGTGGTCTGCGTTGAACAAGAGTAGTGCCGAGCGCTCGCTGGACGCGTCGGCCGCGGCTGTCGCCCTTGGTCGCCCCCAAATCCGCCGAGTGAGAGTCTCGATATTGGTCACGCAATCCGACGAGGCGCTGGAGTACCTGGCCAGCCTGATCCTCCCGGCCGTTGCCTTGCTCGTCGTCATCGGGTGCGGGGCCAAGAGTGGCGCTAGCGCCAAACAGGAGGGGACGCAGACGCTCACCCTCGGCGCGTACGACGCCGCGAGAGGCCTTCGGTGAGGACATTCTCCCTGCCTTCAACTCCTCCTGGCGTGTGTCGAGCGGGCGGGCGCTCGCCTTCGAGGAGTCCTATCTGGGAAGCGGGGCGCAGGCGCGGGCCATCGCCAGCGGCTTCGAAGCCGACGTCGCGGCGCTCTCGCTCGAGCCCGATCTCGATGTCCTGCAAACCAAAGGGTTGATCACGCGCGACTGGCGAGTCGGCGAATTCGGGGGGATGATCACGAATTCCGTCGTGGTGATCGGCGTCCGCCCCGGAAATCCCAAGAACATCCACGGCTGGGGCGATCTGGCGCGGCCGGGCGTCGCGGTACTGACACCGAGTCCCCGAACGAGCGGCGGGGCGATGTGGAACGTGGCGGCGCTCTACGGCGCGGCGATTCGCGGGGAGGTGCCGGGGCGTGCGGCGGGCGACAGTGCCGCCGCGGAGGGGCTACTCCGCGCGGTGCTGGCGAACGTCACGATCATGGACAAGGGCGGACGCGAGTCGATGCTCACGTTCGAGCACGGTGTTGGTGACGCG
This sequence comes from Gemmatimonadaceae bacterium, assembly GCA_044225935.1. Classification (GTDB taxonomy): domain Bacteria; phylum Gemmatimonadota; class Gemmatimonadetes; order Gemmatimonadales; family Gemmatimonadaceae; genus SCN-70-22. The sequence goes on along the minus strand of JBGAHX010000117.1, from coordinate 4,110 downwards.
GTCATCACGTACGAGAATGAGGTGCTCGCGGCACGCGACGCCGGGAAGCAGCTCGACTACATCATCCCTGACGCCACGCTGCTCATCGAGTCGCCGGCGGCCGTGGTCGACGAGTACGCGCAACGGCATGGTACCGATTCGGTGGCCCGCGCGTTCGTGCAGTTCCTCACCACGCCGGGATCACAGCGCGCCTTCGCGAAGCACGGCTTTCGGCCGGTGGACGCGAAGATTGCGCGCGAGTACGCGGCGAAGTTTCCGAGCGTGAGGTCGCTGTTCACCATTCGCGATCTCGGCGGGTGGCCGCACGTGATCCAGGCGCTCTTCGAGCCGGGTGCGGCGTTCGATCGCGCATCGCCGGGTGCACCGTGACCGCGCGTGCAACGGCGGGGCCCGCGCGCGGCGCGGTCGCGCTCAGGGTGGCGGTCTGCGCATACGTCGGGTTGCTCGTCGTCCTCCCGCTCATTTCCATCGTCATCGAGGGACTCGCGGACTCGCCGAGTTCTGGTCCGTGGTGAGCGCGTCCACAGCCCGCGACGCCATTCTCCTGTCGCTGTGGACCTCCGCGGCCGTCGCGGTCGTCAACATCGTGGCGGGGACGGGGACGGCGTGGGTCCTCCATCGCTATCCGATCCCGGGCAAGGCGGCGCTCTCGTGGATGGTCGACCTCCCGTTCGCCATTCCGACGTTAGTCACCGGCGTGATGCTGGTCCTGCTTTTCGGGCCGACGCGCAGCGTCGGTCGCTGGTTCACGGCGCACGGCATCGAGGTGCTCTTCGCGCCGCCGGCGATCGTGCTGGCGCTGGCCTTCATCTCCGTGCCGTTCGTGGTGCGGTCGGTCGAGCCAGTGCTCGCCGAGCTGGATCGCACCGAAGAGGAGGCCGCCGCCACGCTTGGCGCCTCGTCGATGCGCACCTTTTGGCGCGTCATCATCCCGGCATTGGTTCCCGCGATCGCCAGCGGCGCATTGCAGGGCTTTGCCCGGTCACTCGCGGAGTTCGGGGCGATCGTCATCGTGTCCGGCAACATTCCGCATCGCACCCTCACCGGCGCGGTGTACATCTTCTCCGAGGTCGAGGGAGGGCGCCCGCACGCGGCGGCCGCGGCCTCCCTGGTTCTGCTCGGCGCGGCCATCCTCGCGTCGGCGCTGGCGTGGATCACGATGCGTCGCACGGTGCCTGCACATGGCGCCTAGTCAACATTCCGCAGGGGGCGAGGGGACGCTGATGGCGCCGTTGCCCACCACGGGCGCGACGTCCACCGGTGCGGTGCGGGGAGTGCCGCCGACTGCAACCGCGCGCGGAGGGGCGAGCGAGACCGTCGCGTCGCGCACGCGCACGGCACCGATAGCCTTTCGCTGGAGCCCCGGTCGCATCGCGCTGACCGGCGCGGTGCTCGTGTACCTCGTGGTCGTCCTGCTCCTGCCGCTGCTCGCCCTCGTCACCGAGACTATTCGGGTCGGTCTGTCGACGGTCGTGGAGGCGTTGCGCGCCCCCGACGCGCAGTTTGCGATCCGTCAATCGCTCGCGCTGATGCTGATCGCGGTGGCCGTGAATGCCGTGGTAGGGGTGGCGACGGCTATCGTGCTGACGCGCCAGCGCTTTCCCGGGCGGGGAGCGATCGAGGCCTGCATCGACCTCAGCCTCTCGGTATCCCCGGTGATGATCGGTCTGGCGTTCCTGCTGATCGTGGGGCGCGACGGGTGGGCGTGGCCGGTGCTGGAGGCGTGGGGAATTCGCGTGGCATTTGCATTTCCCGGTTGGTCGTGGCGACGCTGTTCGTCACGCTTCCCTACACGATCCGGGAAGTCATGCACATACTCGTCGAAGTGGGCGACGACGAGGAACAGGTGGCGGCGACGCTGGGAGCGTCGTGGTGGCGCACCTTCTGGCGCGTCACGCTGCCGAACGTGAGGCGCGGGCTGACGCTCGGCCTCACGCTCACGGCGGCCCGCGCGCTCGGCGAATTTGGCGCGCTACTCGTGCTCGGCGGTGCCATTTCAGGAAAGACCGAGACCGCGACGACCTACATCTTTGGTGCGACGGAGGAACGTCACGAAGCGGGCGCCTACGGAATGGCGCTGCTGCTCGGCGTGGTGAGCATGCTGATGCTTGTCGTCATCGAACACTTCAAGAAACGGAGATCCGGCACGTGAACGTCACGCTCTCGCACGTCTCACGACGCTTCGGCGGCTTTCAGGCCCTCGACGATGTGTCGTTCACCGTACGGTCCGGGGAGCTCGTCGCGCTGCTCGGTCCCTCGGGTGGGGGAAAAAGCACGATCCTTCGCATCATCGCCGGGCTCGAGTCGGCGGACGCGGGATCGGTGCGCCTGGGTAACGAGGTCGTCGACTCGCTGCATCCACGCGAGCGGCGCGTCGGTTTCGTCTTCCAGCATTACGCGCTCTTTCGCCACATGACGGTGGCTCGCAACGTAGCGTTTGGCCTGGAGTCGCAGCGCTTGGGAAAGCGCGAGACGGCAGCGCGCGTGGCCGAGTTGCTCAAGACCGTGGGATTGCAGGGGATGGAAAACCGACTGCCGTCGCAGCTTTCGGGCGGTCAGCGGCAGCGCGTCGCACTCGCACGCGCCCTCGCACCGTCGCCGCGCGTGCTCCTGCTCGACGAGCCCTTCGCCGCGCTGGACACCAAGGTGCGGAGCGAATTGCGGCGCTGGGTGCGCCAGCTGCACGACGACACGGGGGTGACCTCGCTGTTCGTGACGCACGACCAGGATGAGGCCTTTGCGCTGGCCGACCGCGTGATCGTGGTCAATCACGGCCGGGTCGAGCAGATCGGAACTCCGCTGGAGATCATGGACCAGCCAGCCACCGAGTTCGTCGCCCGATTCGTGGGCGAGGCGAACGTGCTCGTCGGGACAGGGACAAGCGACGGAGTGCAGATCGGGCCGCTCGTCGTCCCGCGCGACGCGCGTGTGGCATCGGACCAGCTGCACGTGGTCGTACGCTCCTACGACCTCAAGTTCTGGCGCGACGACACCGGCGGGACCGCCACGGTGCAGCGGGTGCAGCTCCTGGGCGATCGTGTGAAGGTCGAGGCCGACCTCGACGGCGTAGGCCCACTCTTCGCCCAATTTCCCCGGCGCAGCTCACTCCTGCACGGCATCGAGCCGGGGTGCCGAATTGCAGTGGAGATCACGACGGCACGCAGCTACGCGCGCCAGGGCTGACGGGAAGCTGGGGCACCGCGATGAGTGCGCGTTGCACCTGGCGGAGGTCCGTGCCACGTCGAACCACCGTGGCGCGCTAAAGTCAGCCGGCGGCGACGCTCACCGCTCTTGCGGCTGGCGTGAGGGCAAGTGAGGCGCGCACCGCGCGCGCGACGCGCGCGGCGTGAAGGCGCAACTCGGGAACCGCCGTCGCCTCCCAGTGCGCTCCCTTGAGCAACGGACCGACCAGCCAGATCGCGGCCGTCGCCGTACCGCGGTCGTCGGCGAGGCGCAGGTCGTTCGTCACGAGGAAGCCGAGTCCAAGCGGGTCGGCGCAGGCGAGCGCGTCGTGCTGCAGCTGGCGGAGCAGCGGTTCGTCGATGGCGCGCACGTCGCTCTCCGGTCCCGTACAGTTGATGACGTGACCGACGGCGATCGTGCGCGGCGCGGAAGCGCCACGCGCCCGCAGCACGACATCGACCCCCGCGGTGCGCTCCTCGTACCCAAGCACCCTCGCCGCTGTCAGCTGCAACGCGCCGGCAGACCGTAAGGACTCGAGCACGTGATGCAGCTCCGGGGCAATGCGATGACGGTGCGCATCCCAGTAGGGGCGCGCGTGCCGGAGGAATCGCCGGCGTTCGGCGATCGACAGCGTGTGCCACAGGCGCGGGGTGATCGGGCGGAGCGAGGCGACAACCTCGCGCCAGTCAACGCCGTCGTGCGCGACGGTGCGCACATGCCGCCGGATGGCGCGCAGATAATCGACCGCTGTCGGCGCGCACGAGATCAACTCCGGCGGGAGGTGTCCGTAGGAGGGAGGAGACCCGTGTGGGCGGTGCGGGAGCGGCGCGAGGCCGCGTCGCGAGATCGCGTACAGCGGCGCGCCGCGACCGCGGGCGCACAGCTCCACGGCGACGTCGAGCATGGTGAGTCCGGTCCCGACGAGGA
>JBGAHX010000048.1:0-42542 GCA_044225935.1 Gemmatimonadaceae bacterium | reverse complement strand
AGCCGAGGTACTCGCCGCGCCGCTCCTTGGTGATGACGTTCAGGTAGATGCGTCCGGTCGTGACGTTGTTGAGCTGCGACAGCGATCGATCGATGAAGCGCTCGTAGTGCCCGAGGTCGAGGTCCGTTTCGGCGCCGTCGTCCGTGACGAACACTTCGCCGTGCTGGAACGGCGACATCGTGCCGGGATCGACGTTGAGGTACGGATCGAACTTCATGATCGAGACGCGCAGGCCGCGCTCGACGAGGAGCCGCCCTAACGAGGCAGCGGCGATTCCCTTGCCCAGCGACGAGACCACGCCGCCGGTCACGAAGATGTAGCGCGTGGTCTGGTTCGGATTCACGGGAGTTGGCATCAGCTCCGTCCGGCGTAAAGGTCATCCCACCGCGCATTGGCGCGGGCAAGGTCATCTTCGGTATCCACACCGCCAGGAGGCGGTTCATCCAACACGACCACACCCATCGACATTCCTGCAGCAAGGGGGCGCAGCTGCTCGAGTCGTTCCACGCGCTCCAGCGGGTGCTCCGGGAGCGCAACCCACGCATTCAATGCCTCGCGGGTGTAAGCGTAGATCCCCACGTGCTGACGCACGAGCGTTGAGCGAAGTGCGTCGTCGGCCGAGTCGCGGAGCCACGGGATCGGTGCGCGCGAAAAGTACAAGGCGCGCCCATCATCTGCCGACACGACTTTCACCACGTTGGCGCTGGCGAGAATCTCCTCATTGGCGCTGACGGCGGCGGTACCGAGGGCGAAGCCACGTCGCGTCACCATCTCCAACGCCCCTTCCACCAACGACTGGGAGATGAAGGGCTCGTCTCCCTGGACGTTGAGCAGGATGCCGTGCTGGCTGAACTCGTCGCGCGCGGCGACCTCGGCGATCCGGTCGGTGCCCGAGGGGTGCGACGATCGCGTCATGACGGCGCGTCCTCCCACGTCCTCGATCGCGGCGATTATCGCAGGGCTGTCGGTCGCGACCACCACGTCGTGCGCGGCGTTCATCGCGGTAACGCGCTCCCACACGCGGACGATGAGCGGGCGTCCGCCAAGGAGGCGGAGCGGCTTTTGCGGGAGTCGGGTCGCCCCCAGGCGAGCTGGGATGACGGCAAGAATCGAGGGGGCGACGGCGGCCGAGTTCGAAAAAGGCACGCCACCCAAGTTAATCCTGCCGTCGGGGCAATTCCAACTGCGATCTTTCGCGGAGCGCAGAACTCCGATCGCTAGTGCTCGGGGAGCGCTTCGAGCAGGAAGCGGAGCGCGTTTCCCCCCAGGACCTTGGCGATTTCTGCGTCACTGAGCCCTTCGTGACGCAGGGCGTCGGCGACGGCCGCCATTCCGGTTGCATCGATCGGCGTGGTCGTGCTCCCGTCGAAATCGGAGCCGAGCGCCACGTGATCGACGCCGGCAACCCGCACGGCGTACGAGACCGCCTTTGCGAAAGCGGCGAGCGTGGGTTCGCAGACCGCGCCGTCCCAGTAGCCGATGCCGACCAGTCCCCCGCCAGCGGCGACCCGGCGCAGCTGATCGTCGGTCAGGTTGCGCGGTCCGGGGCAGGTTCCACGCACTCCGCTGTGCGAGACGATCACCGGGCGCCGCGTGACGGAGAGGACGTCGTCGACGAGACGGGGCGACGCGTGCGCGAGATCGACCACCATGCCTAACGAATCCAGACGGGCGATCACCTGCCGCCCGAGCGGCGTCAGTCCTCCCTTCTCCACCCCGTGCGCCGAGCCTCCCACTTCGTTGTCGAAGAAGTGCGTGAGGCCAAAGATTCGAAAGCCGGCGGCGACCAGCGAGTCGACATTCGCCAGCTTTCCCTCGATGGCCTGCAGTCCCTCCGTCGCCAGTATCGCACCGATCACCGCCTTTCCCTCGCGACGTTCCTGGAGGAGCTGCGCGAGTTCGGAGCGCGAGCGGATTACGCGTAGCGCGCTCCCACCGGCACGGGGCGAACGGGCCGCTGCATCGGCGAGTCGGCGCGCCTGCTCGCGCGCGCGTTCGAGCAGCGACGACCAGGCACGAACCGGATAGTGCTCGGCGATCGCCAGCAACCGGATGTTGTCCGTCTCTGCGGTATTGCGCTCGTAGTTGATCCCGCGCGGCGTTTTCGTCACGACCGAGAAGACCTGCAGCGCGATGTGCCCCTCCTGCAGGCGCGGCACGTCCACATGCCCGTGATCGTGGCGCTCCAGCAGGTCCCTCGGCCAGAGCAGGGCGTCGGCGTGCAGGTCGACCGCGTCGATCGAGTCGAGCAGCGCTACGGCGGCTGGCGATGCCGCGTAGGGACCGACCGCGGTCACGTGGTTCATGCGACGGTCGGCGATGTCCGCGCCCACCCAAAGCGTGAGCACCGCTCCAATCACGGCGACGACGGCAAGGGCGAACAGCAGGCGTCGCGCGAGCATTCGCATGCGTCAGGGAGTTGGAGCGCCGGACCCGGCTGGCGCGTCCCGGCGATGATACTCGTCGGCGAGCGACAGGAAGTTTCGCAGGATCCCCTTCCCCTCCTCGGTCATGATCGACTCGGGGTGGAATTGCACGCCCCAGACTGGATACCGGCGATGCCGCAGTGCGTGGATCTCGTCGGGGAGGTCGCCCGCCTCGGCGATGACCTCGAGCGCGTCGGGGAGCGAGGGGCGCTCGACGATGAGGGAGTGGTAACGCATGACCTCGAGCGGGGACGGCAGTCCGGCGAAGAGTCCGTCGCCGGCGTGCTTCACCGCCGACGTCTTGCCGTGCATCACGCGCGAGGCACGCACGACGCGACCTCCGTACGCCTCGCCGATCGCCTGGTGGCCGAGACAAACGCCCAATAGCGGAGTGGTTGCGCCCACCGCGCGGATGAGGGCGACGCTTATGCCAGCCTCGGACGGCGTGCACGGCCCGGGCGAGACGACGATCGCCCGCGGCGCCATCGCTTGCACCTGCTCGACGGTGAGCGCGTCGTTCCGGTATACGACGGGATCCTCGCCAAGTTCGCCCAAATACTGGACGAGGTTGTAGGTGAAGCTGTCGTAGTTGTCGAGGACGAGAAGCACGTGATCGCGGGGCGCGTGGCGGCAGTCGCAGGCGGGACCGCTAGCCCCGCGGATGGAATTCCTTGTGCACCGAGCGAAGGTAATCGCGATTCACGTGCGTGTAGATCTGCGTGGTGGAGATGTCGGCGTGCCCCAACATTTCCTGGACCGCGCGAAGATCGGCCCCTCCCTCGAGGAGGTGGGTGGCGAACGAGTGGCGGAGCGTGTGCGGAGACACGTGCTTGGTGATTCCTGCCCCCTCCACGTGCTTCCGCACGATCTTCCACGCCCCCATGCGCGAAAGGGCGGTTCCCCGGGCGTTGAGGAAGAGGATTCCCTTCCCCTCTCCCCGCTCGAGACGCGGGCGCAACTCCCGTAGGTAGATGGCGATGGCCGAGATGGCGTGGCGCCCGAGCGGAACGAGTCGCTCCTTGCTCCCCTTGCCGAAGACCCGCACGAGCCCCTCGTCGAGCATCACGTCCTTCACCTGAATCGTCGTCCACTCGCCCACCCGAAGCCCCGCGCCGTAGGCGAGTTCGAGCATCGCGCGGTCTCGAAAGCGCATCGCATCGTCCATGTCGGGGGCGGCGAGGAGCTTGGTCACTTCGTCGACCGTGAGGACGTCGGGGAGCGACTGCCACCGCTTGGGCATCTCCAGGCGGTCGCTCGGGTCGCGGGCGACGAGTCCTTCTCCCACGAGGAAGCGGAAGTAGGTGCGCACCGCGGAGACGTTGCGCCGGATCGAACTCCCGGCGAGCCCGAGATCCTTGAGGTGATAGACGAAATCGCGGAGTAGCCGTGGCTCGAGCGCCCCGGGCGTGCGCGCCCCCTTCGTGACGGCGAAAACGGCGAGGCGCGCCACATCGCGCCCGTAGGCCTCTCGGGTGCGCTCCGCGGCGCCCTGCTCGAGCGAGAGAAAGTCGTCGAATCGCTCGAGGAGAAAGGCGCGCGCGAGGTCGTCGGGGAGAAGGTCGCTCGTCACGACGCTCTTCTCAGCTCGGCGAGCGGCGCCGCTTGATCCACCACCCGGCGACGACCACCACGACGATGGCGACCGCGGCTGCCGCGGTCCACTTCCCCGCGCGGGCGATCTCGCCGACCAGCATTTCCCAGTTGGAGCCCGCCGAGAATGCCAGCCAGGTGATGAAGCCGTACCACGCGGCCGAGGCGAGCGAGATCGCGATCACGACGCGCGGCAGCGAGAGGTGCAGCGCTCCCGCCATCGGAGGGACGAGCGCGCGAAAGGCCGGGAGGAAGCGGCTCACGAAGAGCCCGGCCGTACCGTAACGGGCGTAGGCGTCGGTGAGGCGCTTTTCGTTGCTCCCACCGGGGGCGAGGTGAAAGCGCTTGGCGATCCATTCACGTCCGAGTCGCCGCCCCACGACGAACATGAGCATCGCCCCGGCGATGTTGCCGAGCCAGATCGCCAGGAACGACGGGATGGGAGACTCGTCGTTGCGCGCGGCGATGAATCCGCCGAATGCGACGAGGACGTCGGCGGGGATCGGCGGAAAGACGTTCTCGAGCGCTGCGAGGAGCGCCATGACCGGGAGGAGCGCCTCGGGCGGGAGCGTGGCGAGCCAGTCGAGGAGCGCCTGCAGCGACACCGGCGTGGCGGCGTCAGGCTGGAACGAGCGTCGCGACTGCCATGCAGGCGAGCCCTTCGCCCCCCCCCCCCCACCCATCCCATTCCCTCGTTGGTCTTTCCCTTCACGCTGATGGCGGCAATGTCCACGAGGAGCGCCTCGGCGAGTCGCGCACGGATCGCCGGTCGGTGCGCGGCAATCTTCGGGCGCTCGGCAATCACGGTCACGTCGACGTTGGCGACGCGCCAGCCCAGGGCGTGGACGCGATCGCGTGCCGCGACGAGCATCTGGACCGAGTCGCGATTCCTGTTGGCCGGATCGGTATCGGCGAACATCTCCCCGATGTCGCCAGCTGCAACAGCGCCGAGGATGGCGTCGGTGATCGCATGACAGATGGCGTCGCCGTCGGAGTGGCCGACCAGCACCACATCCGATGGGATGTCGACGCCTCCCAGGCGCATCGGCCCGCCAGGTGCAAATCGGTGCGAGTCGTAGCCGATGCCGGACCGTGCGGTCACGTCAGGCGGGGCGCTCAGGCAGCGGCCGGTGTCTCGATCGGGATGATCGAGTAGTCCTGACGGCGGCGCGCCGGCTTGAAGCCTGCGTCGCGGATCAGGCGCTCGAGTTCATCGGTCGTCGTGCGAAACGTCGTGTTCGCCGCCGAGACCACGTTCTCCTCGATCATCAGCGAGCCGAAGTCGTTGCACCCGAAGGTGAGCGCGAGCTGCCCGACCTTCATCCCCATCGTCACCCAGCTCGATTGGAGGTTCGGGACGTTGTCGAGCACGATGCGCGAGATCGCCACGGTGCGGAGATACTCCACCGCATCGGTCTTCTGCATGTGCGACATCGTCGGCGTGTTCTCGGGCTGCAGCGGCCAGGTGATGAACGCGGTGAATCCGCCCGTGCGGCGTTGCACCTCACGGACACGCTCCAGGTGCTCGAGCCGCTCGGCGAGCGACTCGCCGATCCCGTACATCATCGTCACCGACGTCTTCATCCCTTCGCCGTGCGCCAACTCCATGATCTCGAGCCAGCGATCGGCTCCCGCCTTCTTGGGGGCGACGATGTCACGCACGCGCTGCACGAGGATCTCGCCGCCGCCGCCCGGGATCGAGTCGAGTCCCGCCTTTTGCAGCTCGCGGATCACGTCGACCGCCTCCATACGGAACGTCTTGGCGAAGAAGTCGACTTCGCTCGGGGAGAAGCCGTGGATGTGGATCGGATGGTTGCGCTTGATGTAGCGCAGCAGGTCCAGGTACCACTCGAAGGGGATGTACGGGTTGTGTCCCCCCTGGATCAGGATCTGCACCCCGCCCAGCGCCTTGGTCTCGTCGATCTTGGCACCGATCTGTTCGAACGAGAGGGTGTACCCCTCGCCGTGTTTGGGACGCCGGTAGAACGCGCAGAAGCCGCAGTCGGCGACGCAGACGTTCGTGTAGTTGATGTTCCGGTCGACGATGTAGGTGACCGTGTTGTGCGGATGCTTTTCGCGCCGGACCCGGTCGGCCTCGCGGCCGAGCTCGATGAGCGGTGCGTTCGTGTAGAAGTCGAGGAGATCGCTCGTCATGCTCGCAAGCTATCGCCGGGAGGGTGTCATTGACTAGCGATCGAGCTCTCCAGCGACGCTGCCAGGCTTTCGTACCCCACCGGCTTCTGCAGGACTTGCACGACCCCTCCGCGCTGCAGCTCTTCCCCGGTAAAGTCGCCGATGAAACCCGACATCAGGAGGACGGGAATGCCCGGGCGTATGCGCTGCAGCTCGGCGGCGAACTGTAACCCGTTGAGTCCGGGCATGAGGTAGTCCGATACGACAACGTGGAAGGTGTCGCTCGCTGCCCGGAACGCGGCGAGCGCGCTGATCGGATCGTTGAAGGCCTGCACCACGTATCCAAGCGACTCGATCTGGCGGCGGCCGATTGAGACGAGCGACGGCTCGTCGTCGACGTAGAGCACTCGCTCTCCCGTCCCGCGCGTCACCGGCGCGTTCGCCTGGCTGTGCACCGACCCCGGGAAATCGAGGACCGGGATGAGGCAATGCACGGTGGTTCCGATTCCTGGCTGCGACTCCAGCTCTACGGAGCCGCGATGGTCGCGCAGGATCCCGTGCACGAGCGCGAGCCCCAGCCCGCTCCCTTCGCCGGGAGCCTTCGTGCTGAAGAACGGTTCGAACGCCTTGAGGCGCGTCGCCTCGTCCATCCCCTTTCCCGAGTCGCGTACCGACAGCCTAACGTGCGGCCCCTCCCGCAGCTCCGGACGCGCGCGTGCCACGCTGTCGCGCACATAGAAGTCCTCCAGCAGGATCTGTAGCAATCCCCCCCGGGGCATCGCATGCGCCGCATTCGTGGCCAGGTTCATGAGCACCTGCTGCAGCGAGGTGGGGTCACCGCGCACCATTCGGTGCGCCGCGGCCAGTCGAGTGTCGATCTCGATGCTCGGGGGGAGCGACGCGCGCAGAAGGCGAGAGGCCTGCGAGACGGTGTCGGCGACATCGACCACCTGCATCTCGACCGGCTGCCGGCGACTGAAGCGCAGAATGCGATCGACCAATTCCTTCCCCCGCCGTGCCGCATCGAGCAACTCGCGCACGTCGGACTGCACCGCGGGACGGTCTCTCACGTCACGCAGAATCAGCTCCGCCAGCCCTGCGATCACCGCGAGGACGTTGTTGAAGTCATGCGCGACGCCGCCGGCAAGCGTCCCCAGCGCCTCCATCTTCTGCGACTGGCGCAGCTGCTCTTCGAGTAGCCGGCGGTCGTTCTCGGCCTCGATACGCGCGGAGATGTCGACGACCGAACCGATCACGAAGAGTCCCTCGTCGGTCTGGACGGGAGTCAGCCCGATCTCGACGGGAAACTCGGTGCCGTCGGCGCGCAAGGCGCTCAGCTGCCGACCGACGCCCATCTTTCGCGCCGAAGGGTGCTCTGCGAAGTGATTGCGGAATTGCGGATGTCCTCCTCGAAAGCGTTCGGGGAGGAGGAATTCGACCTCGCGCGAATACATCGCGTCGCGCGAGTATCCGAACAGTCGCTCGATCTCGGCGTTGACGAGCACGATGCGCCCGTTGGCGTCGACCATCAGGAGACCGATGGGCGATGACTCAACGACGGCGTGCAGGCGTTGCGTGGACGCGGGAGGAGGTTCGTCCATCACGGCTCCGGCTATCGCGCGAGCCGCCGCCACGACGAATCCGGCGGAGGGGGCGCCGGCACGGTGACGACGATGCTGCCCGAACGTCGACGCGTGCCGCGGAGGCGAAGGATCGAGCGGATACCCTAGCTACCACATGCCGGCACGCTGAACGTTCGTTGGCGAACGACGTGCTCCGGCGGCGCGGCTTCGACATCTGCTGCTTTCCCGCGCACGACCACCCCGTTCCCCATTACACAAAATTTATCGGGGAGGCGAACGGGCGTGTCAAGCGTTATGCGGCGGGGAGGAATGCGAGACTTCCGTTAGGAACGCGGCCGGCGGCGACCAATCGCCGGAAGAATTCCGTCAACCCGGCGAGGTGTTCGTAGCCAAGACCGTAGTCGAGACCGGCGAAATACTCCATGCAGGGGGCGTAGGCGACGCCGGTCGCGCGTGAGGCCTGCGTCGCCAGCTCGTCGAGGTGCTGAAGCCCCCAGTCGCGCGACGCCATGAGACTCGTTCCCAAGGTCGTAGACGAACGGATACGGAGTGCGCTCGCTCGATCCGTCTGCGCGCACTCCCTGGTCGAGCGTCAGCGCCGCGTCGCCGATGACGAGACGCGCGTCATGCTCTTCCTCGTCGAAGCGCGCAAGGTCGGCCAATTCGCTGTTGCCGGGGACGAACTCAGGGTGGGCGCGCCAGACGTGCTCGAAAAGGAGCTCCACGAGGGCCACACTCGTCATCGAGGAGCGTGACACGATCACGCGCCGTCCACCCAGCTCACTCGCCGGTCGCTTGGCGAAGAGGAGCACCGAGCGCACCGGGCCGTCGCAGGAGATGGCGAGATCCGGGAGAAGGAGGTAGCGGCGCGAGTCTCGCGCGTACTCCATCGCCGAGACGACGCTCACGTCGAGCGTGCCGGCCGCCATCTGGGCATTGAGCGCGCTCGGGACGCCGTCGACCAGCGTGCCGTTCAGCGTGACCAGTCCGCGGTCGATCGCCCCATACACCGGGTAGCAGTTGATGTAGGGAATGCGACCGACGCGCACGTTAGGCGGCCTCCGCTTCCTCGCCGTCGAAGCGCCGGAGGATGCGATAAAAGGAGTCGCGCTCGGCGGGGATGCGGCGAGCGCCGCGAATCAGGCGCAGGAGCGCGTCGAGCGACATCCCCTGCGGCGTCTGCGCGCCGACCGCGTGGTAGATCTTCTCCTGCACCACCGTTCCCTCGAGATCGTTCACGCCAAAGGCGAGCGCCATCTGCGAGAGGAACGTCGTCACCATGATCCAGTGCGACTTGATGTGCTGGAAGTTGTCCAGATACAAGCGGCCGACGGCGAGGTTGCGCAGGTCGTCGAAACCGGTGGAGCCGTGCCCCGCGCGCCCGAGCTGCTTCCCGAGTTCGTTGTCGTCGGGGTGATAGGCAAGCGGGATGTAGGCGAGAAATCCCCCCGTCTCGTCTTGCAGCTGCCGGAGCATCGACAAGTGCTCCACCCGGTCGGCCATCGTCTCCACGTGCCCGTACAGCATGGTACAGTTGGAGCGGATGCCGAGTGCGTGGGCGGCGCGATGGACACCGATGTAGTCGGCGCCGCCGAGCTTCTTGTCGGCGATCTGCTCGCGCACAGCGGCGCTGAACGTCTCGGCGCCGCCGCCGGGGAGCGTATCGAGCCCGGCCTCGCGCAGCGCCACCAGCACTTCGGTCCAGGACATCTTCTCGATGCGGGCGATGTGCGCGATCTCGACGGCGGTGAGCGCCTTGATGTGCACGTGCGGGAGTTCGCGCTTGAGCATGCGGAACATCTCGACGTAGTAGGCGAGCCCTGCCTGCATGTCGAGCCCGCCCACGATGTGGAACTCGCGCGTAATGCCGCCCCGCGCGCGCTCCGCCTCGGCCATCACCTGCTCCATCGTGTAGCGGTACGCTCCCTCCTCCTTCGGCAGCCGGGCATAGCCGCAGAAGGTGCACGTCTTCCGTAGGACGCAGACGTTCGTCGGATTGATGTGCTGGTTCGCGGCAAAGGTGACGACCAGGCCGTTCTTCGCCTGGTTCACCGCGTCGGCCATCGCCCCAACGCCGAGGATGTCGGGGGATTCGAAGAGGAGGAGCGCGTCGGTGTCCGTCAGGCGCTCCCCGCGCCGCACCTTCTCGGCGATCGGTCGTAGCGCGGGATCGCGCACGACGTCATCGGGGAGCGCAACAGCGATCGGCACTCGCTACGCCTCGAAGCGCCGGACCGCGAGCGTCACGTTGTGCCCGCCGAAGCCCGAGGAGTTGCTGATCGCTACATCGACCGTGCGGGCGACCGCGACGTTCTTGGTGATGTTGAGATCGCACTCGGGGTCTTCCTCGAACTGGTTGATCGTCGGCGGGATCATCCCGTTGACGATCGCCAGCGTGCTGACGATGAACTCGAGTCCCCCAGCGGCGCCGAGCATGTGCCCGGTCATGCTCTTCGTCGAGCTGACGTTGAGCGAGTCAGCGTGCTCGCCGAAGACCTTGCGAATCGCCCGGATCTCGTTGGGATCGTTGAGCGGCGTGGAGGTGCCGTGCGCGTTGACGTACTGCACATCGCTCGGGGCGAGATTCCCCTCGCGCAGCGCGCGCTTCATCGCCCGCTGCAACCCCTCGTGATCCTCGGGCTGCCCGGTCATGTGGTATGCGTCGCCGGTCGCACCGTAGCCTACGATCTCGCCGTAGATGCGAGCACCGCGGCGCGTCGCGTGCTCCAACTCTTCGAGGATGACGACGCCCGACCCTTCGCCCATCACGAAGCCATCGCGTCCCTTGTCGAACGGGCGCGATGCCGTGAGGGGATCGTCGTTGCGCTCGGAGAGTGCGGTCATGTTGCCGAACCCGCCGATGGACATCGGTGTCACGGCTGCCTCGGCACCACCGCAGATCATCACGTCGGCATCGCCGTGCACAATCGCGCGGAACGCATCACCGATGGCGTGCGCGCTGCTGGAGCACGCCGACACAGTCGCGTAGTTCGGTCCCTTGGCGTGGAAACGCATCGAGACGATCCCGGCCGCCATGTCGCCGATGAACATCGGGATGAAGAACGGGGAGATCTTGCTGGGCCCGCGCTCGACGAAGACGTGGTGTTGTTCCTCGAAGCTCCGGATCCCGCCGATCCCGCTCCCGATGATGACTCCGGTTTCCTCGGGGACGAAGTCGCCCTCGGAGAGCCCGGCATCGCTCATCGCCTGCACCGACGCGGCGACAGCATACTGTGTGTAGACGTCGGCGCGCTTCGCCTCCTTGCGATCCATGTACTGCAGCGGATCGAAGCCTTTCACCTCACAGGCGAAGCGCACGCGGAAGTGCTCGGGGTCGAACTTGGTGATGGTGCCTGCCCCCGATGTGCCCGCGAGCAGCGCACGCCACATCGTCGCCACGTCGTTTCCAACGGGCGTGACGGCCCCAAGGCCAGTGACGACGACTCGACGCCGCATTACGCGCTGACCTTCTCCTTCAGGTAGCCGAGCGCATCGCCAACGGTGCGCAGCTTCTCGGCATCCTCATCGGGAATGTCGATGCTGAACTCCTTCTCGAACTCCATCACGAGTTCGACGATGTCGAGGCTGTCCGCGCCAAGGTCCTCGATGAAGCTGGCTTCGCTCGTGAGCTTCTCGCGCTCGACGCCCAGCTCCTTCTCGATGATGTCTTTGACCTTCTCGCTCAGGTCGGCCATGACCGGGTCCTCTCCGAAAGTTTCGTGGGTGTGATGGGAAGGGAACAATCTAACCAGAATGCCGTGCTCTTACATCACCAATCCGCCGTCGACCACCAGAACTTGTCCCGTGATGTAGGCGGCGTGGTCCGAGGCCAGGAAGGTGACGACGCCCGCCACGTCCTCGGGGGTGCCGAGACGTTCGAGCGGGATCTGCCCGCTCATCGACTGGCGCGCTTCGGGCGTCATGGCGGCGGTCATGTCGGTCTCGATGAAGCCGGGGGCGACGACGTTCGCCAGCACCCCGCGCGACGCGTATTCCTTCGCGACCGACTTGGTGAGGCCGATCAGCCCCGCCTTGCTCGCCGCATAGTTGGCCTGCCCCTTGTTGCCGGTGATCCCGACGACGCTGGCGATGTTGATGATTCGCCCCCACCGCCGCTTCATCATCCCGCGCGACGCCGCACGCGTGGTGGCGAAGGCACTCCGAAGGTTGGCGTCGATCACCGCGTCCCAGTCGTCGTCCTTGATGCGCAGGAGGAGGTTGTCGCGCGTAAGGCCGGCATTGTTGACGAGAATGTCGATCCCGCCGAACGCCTCCTCCACCGCCGTGATCAGTGCGGCGATCTGCGCGAGGTCGCCCACGTCGCAGGCGAAGCCCTGGGCGCCGTGTCCCACCTCGGCCGCAACGGCAGTGGCTCGCTCGAGATCGCGCCCGACGATCGCCACGCGCGCACCGCAGGCAGCGAGCGCATTCGCAATCGCGCGGCCGATGCCGCGCGTACTCCCCGTCACGAGGGCGTTTCGTCCCGTTAGGTCAATCTGCATCAGGCCAACCGTTCGAGAAGGTGATCGACATCGGCGGCGGTACCGCACGGCGCCGTCGCGATATGCGGGGCGATCTTGCGCACCAATCCCGCGAGCACCGTTCCGGGTCCCACTTCGACGAAGAGCGCGTCGGGAAAATCGGCGGCCAGTCGCTCGACGAGGGTACTCCAGCGCACTGGCGCCGTCAGCTGCTCGAGGCAGAGGCGCTCGGCGGTCGCGGCATCGGTCACCGGTTCTGCGGTCACGTTCGCGTAGACCGGATGCGCCGGCGCCGCGAAGTTCGCGGCAGCGATCGCGCGTTGCAGTCCCTCCGCGGCAGGCTCCATGAGCGGCGAGTGAAACGCCCCGCTCACCGCCAGGCGCATCGCCCGCTTCCCACCGACTTCCTTGCACATCGCCATGGCGCGCTCGACGCCGGCGACCTCGCCCGAGATGACGACTTGTCCCGGCGAGTTGTAGTTCGCCGCGACGACGACGCCCCCTTCGGGATCGGCCGACGCGCGCGCGCAGACCGACTCGATCGGCACGGTGAGATCGCCGAGAATCGCCGCCATGGCTCCTGGGCGCGACGCACCGGTCTCCTGCATCAGCGCGCCGCGGGTGCGCACGAGTCGAACGGCATCGGCCAGGGAGAGCGCACCGGTGGCGTGATACGCGGTGAACTCACCTAACGAGTGTCCGGCTGCGGCTCGTACCCTTCCCTCCACGCGCTCGCGGATCGCCGCCCACGCCGCGGCGCCGTGCGTGAGGAGCGCGGGCTGCGCGTTGCTGGTGAGCGTCAGCGTCTCGGCCGGCCCCTCCCAACAAAGCGTGGACAGCGACTCGCCCAGTGCGGCGTCGGCGGCGTCGAAGACGGCGCGGGCAGCGGGATGCGCCTCGGCGAGATCACGCCCCATCCCCGGCTTCTGCGACCCCTGTCCGGGGAACAACAACACGACGTCCATGAATCCTAGAAACGAATGACCAGGGAGGCCCAGGTGAAGCCCGCTCCAAAGGCGACGAGCAGGACCGTCATTCCGGGCTTGATACGCCCGCTCGACAGCGCCTCCTCGAGCGCAATGGCGACCGAAGCCGACGACGTGTTGCCGTAGCGATCCACGTTGACGTAGACCTTGTCCATCGGGATCCCGGCGTGCTTGGCGGTCGCCTCGATGATCCGGATGTTGGCCTGGTGCGGGATCATCAGGTCGATATCGTCACCAGTGAGCTTGGCGCCGTCGAGCGCGCGATCCGCGCCTTCGGACATCGAGCGCACCGCATGCTTGAAGACCTCGCGTCCCTCCATCTTCACGTAGAAGGAGCGCTCCTGCAGCACGTCGGCATCGAACGGGCGCGACGCGCCACCCGACGGGCGATAGAGCAGCTCGGCGAGACGTCCATCGGAGCGCATGAAGGTCGAGAGGATCCCCTGTCCCCCCGGCGAGCGCTTGAGGATTGCCGCGCCGGCACCATCGCCGAAGAGAACGCAGGTCGAACGGTCCTTCCAGTCGACGATCGTCGTGAGCTTTTCCGTGCCGACGACGAGCGCCGTCTCGGCGCTCCCGCTCTGCATCAGCCCTTCGGCGACGATGAGGCCGTAGAGGAACGAGGAGCAGGCGGCCATCACGTCGAACGCTGCGGCGCGCGTCGCTCCAAGCTCGGCCTGCAGGTCGACCGCAGTCGACGGGAGGAGGCGATCGGGAGAGGCGGTACCGAGCACGATGACATCGAGCTCGCCCGGCGTCACCCCCGCGCGCTCCATTGCCACGCGCGCCGCAGCTGCCGACATCGTGCGGTTCGTCTCGTGCGGAGCGGCGACGTGGCGCTCGCGGATCCCGGTGCGTTGCACGATCCACGCGTCGTCCGTCTCGAGCCCGAGCTCGGCGAACTCCGCGTTCTTCATGATGCGTGGCGGCGCGTACTTTCCTACGCCGGCCAGGTAGGCAACCGGTCGCTTCACGCCGCCGTGCCCGCCTGTTCGCTGCCGGAGAGGCGACGCCCGATGTGATCGTTCATGCGTGTGTCCACTGCGAGCACACCGACCTTGATCGCGTTCTTGATCGCGCGCGCGCTCGACTTCCCATGCGAAATGATCGAGACACCCTTCACGCCGAGGAGCGGTGCGCCCCCCTGCTCCGAGTAGTCCAGGTGCTTGAAGGTCGCCGTCAGCTGCTCCTTGGAGAGCCCGGCGTGATGTGCGACCATGTTGATGAGGAACGGCGCAACGGCCTCGTAGAACTTGAGGAGCGCGTTTCCGACAAACCCGTCGCAGACGACGACATCGATCGCGCCGTGATCGGTGCCTCCCTGCGGGAGATCTCGCCCTTCGACGTTCCCCTGGAAGTTGAGGCCCGAGTTCCGCAGGAGCTGGTGCGCTTCCTTCACCGCGGCGCTCCCTTTCTCCGGCTCCTCGCCGATGCTCAGCAGCCCTACCACCGGATTGCTACGCCCGAGGATGTCCTCGGCGTAGACGGCACCAAGGCGGGCGAACTGCACGAGTTCCTGCGGCGAGCAGTCGACGTTGGCGCCGGAGTCGACGACGACGATCGGGTTGCGCGCCGTGGGGAAGACGGTGCTGATGGCTGGGCGAGAGAGCCCGGGATGCAGGCGCAAGACCAGCGACGAAATCGCCATCTGTGCGCCGGTGTTGCCAGCCGAGACGAAGGCGTCGGACTTCCCCTCTGCCTGCAGGCGCAGCCCGACATGCATCGAGCTGTTCGGCTTGGCGCGAAGGACCGCCGAGGGCTTCTCGGACATGTCGATCACGTCCTCGGCCTCGACGATCTCGATACGATCGGCGTGGGGTGCGAGCCTCCCGTGGGCGCCCGAAAGCGCGCCGTCGAGCGCCTGGCGAATGACGCCCGGACGCCCGACGAGCTGGATGCGGTGCACGGGATCGAGCTCACTCAGCGCGAGTAGTGCCCCGTCCACGGGAGCGGAGGGGGCGAAATCGCCCCCCATCGCGTCGAGCGCGATGCGCGCCAAGGCTACGCTTCCTGCGCTTCGACTCGCTGCTCGCCCGCGTAGTACCCGCACTCGCCGCACACGCGGTGGGGGCGCTTCATGCTCCCGCAACGCGGGCAGCTCTGGATCGCGATCGCCGGGGCGGTCTTGTGCGTGCTGCGCGCCCGCTTTCTGCGCTTGGAAGTACGTCGCTTGGGAACTGCCATGGGACTCTCGTCTCGAAAAAAGTGAACCGCCTAACGCGCCGACTCGCCGAGCGAGCGCAATGCATCCCAGCGGGGATCCTGCTTTGGCGCGCACTCGCACGCCCCCTGATTGAGGTCTGCGCCACAGGTGGCACAGAGCCCCTTGCAGTCGTCGCGACAGGTGACCAGCGCGGGCACCGCCAGGAGCCACTGCTCACGCATCGCCGGCCGGAGATCCAGTTCGGCGTCGCGTCCTTCGATCACATACACATCCGGATCGTCCAGCACCTCGTCGTCGCCATTGGCTTCGGCGAAGAGCAGGTGCACATCTTCTTCGACCACGGTCGCCACGTCGGCCAGACAGCGACGGCAGCCGTCCTGTGACGTGCCTTCGATGTGACCGCTGAAATAGAAGCGTCCGGGACCGGCCGCTGACAACCGTCCGGTGACCCTGAGATCGCCGACCGGACGACCATCGCCCTCCAGCCAGACAGGATCGTCCGGGGCGAGCACGTCATCGACCTGGATGGCGTGCGCTTCGAGAGTACGAAGGTCAAAGGACAGCATAGCCCGGCAATTTAGACATGCCGGGCTAGCGTAACAAGTGGAGACAGGACCCCGACTTACGGCGCCCTAGACGAGCTCAGTCTCCGGGAAAAAGAAGCGCGACTCGCGCTCGGCGTTTTCGTCCGAATCCGAGGCGTGAATCGCGTTCCGCTCCTTCGATTCGGCGTAGAGCCGCCGGACCGTCCCTTCAGCGGCTTCGGCCGGGTCGGTCGAGCCGATCACCTTCCGAAGTTCGGCGACGGCGTCGGCACGCTCCAGGACGAGCGGCATGCACTTCCCGGAGGTCATGAACGTGACGAGCGAGCCGTAGAACGGGCGCTCGCGGTGCACGGCGTAGAACTCCTGCGCCTGCGCCGTCGTGAGGTGCAGCACGCGGGCGGCGACGACCTTGAAGCCGGCCCCCTCGAGGTGTGCGATGATCTTGCCTGCCTTGCCGGCGCCGAAGGCGTCGGGCTTTACGATGGTCAAGGTGCGAGTTCCGGGCATGTCTTGAGTTTTCAGAAGACGAGAAGACGAGAAGACGAGAGACTACTTCAGGCGAGCCTTGACCAGGTCCACGAAGTCTATGGGGCGGCGGGCGATGCCCATGCCGGCGGCTTCGAAGGCTTCGATCTTTTCGGCGGCGGTTCCTGCACTACCGGAGATGATGGCGCCGGCGTGGCCCATGCGGCGGCCTGGCGGAGCGGTTTGGCCGGCGATGAAGCCGACGACGGGCTTGGTCATCTTCTCCTTCACGAAGCGGGCGGCGTCCTGCTCATCGGTGCCGCCGATCTCGCCCATCATGCAGACCACCTTGGTGGCCGGATCGGCCTCGAACGCGGCGAGGGCGTCGATGAAATTCGTCCCGTTGATCGGGTCGCCGCCGATCCCGACGCAGGTCGTCTGCCCGATTCCGGCGCGGGTGAGCTGGTAGACGATTTCATACGTGAGCGTCCCCGAGCGCGACACGACTCCGACCGGGCCCGGGGTGCAGATGCGACCCGGGATGATCCCGACCTTCGATTCCCCCGGCGAGATGAGCCCGGGGCAGTTGGGGCCGAGGAGGCGCGCCCCCTTCTCTTTCACGAAGGGATAGACGCGCGTCATGTCGAGGACGGGGACGCCCTCGGTGATGGCGACGATGAGCTGCACGCCCGCGTCCGCTGCTTCGATGATCGCGTCGGCGGCGTACATCGGCGGGACGTAGATGACCGAGGTGTTCGCGCCCGTCGCCGCGACGGCGTCGGCAACGGTGTTGTAGATCGGGACCGACCCTTCGAACGTCTGCCCGCCCTTGCCCGGCGTGACGCCCGCGACGACGCGGGTGCCGTACTCCATCATCTGCTTGGTGTGGAACGAGCCGTCGCGCCCGGTGATCCCCTGCACGACGAGGGTCGTGTCCTTTCCGATGAAGACGCTCATGCGGCCTGCCCTCCGGTCGCCAGCTGCACGGCCTTCTGCACGGCTTCGTCCATGTCGGCCGAGGCGGAGAAGCCGTTCTCGGTGAGAATCTTCATCGCGATCTCTTCGTTGGTTCCGGTCAGGCGGATCACGATCGGCACCTTGAGCGGGTTCTCCTTCGTGGCCGTCACGATGCCGTTGGCCACGTCGTCGGTGCGGGTGATTCCCCCAAAGATGTTGAACAGGATCGCCTTCACGTTCTCGTCGGCGGTGATGATGCGAAGCGCGTTCACCACCTTTTCCGGGTTTGACGATCCGCCGATGTCGAGGAAGTTGGCGGGCTCGCCGCCGTAGTACTTCACGAGGTCCATCGTCGCCATCGCCAACCCGGCGCCGTTCACGACGCAGCCGACGTTTCCATCGAGCTTGATGAACGTGAGGTTCGCGTTGCGCGCCAGCACCTCGCTCGGCTCCTCGGCCGACTCGTCGCGCAGGGCGGCGATGGCCGGGCGGCGATCGAGCTCGTTGTCGTCGATCACCATCTTGGCGTCGAGGGCGATCACCTCCCCTTCGGGCGTGACCACCAACGGATTGATCTCGGCGAGCGAGCATCCGCTCGCCATGAACGCCGTGTAGAGCTGCTGCATGATCTTGGCTGCAGCGCGCGCCTTGGCCAAATCGTCGAAGAGGAAGAAGCCGAGCCGCATTCCCTGGAACGGCTGCAACCCGTAGCGCGTGTCGATGGGGAGCTTGAGGATCTTCTCGGGGGTGGACGCGGCGACTTCCTCGATGTCGATGCCGCCGGCGGGGCTCACCATGAACACCGGCTTCTTCGTCGCGCGATCGAGGATGATCCCGACGTACGCCTCGGTGGCGATGTCGGCCGCTTCGGTCACGAGGACCTTCTGCACGGTGAGCCCCTTGATCTGCATGCCGAGGATCGCTTCGGCGCGCTCGCGGGCTTCGTGCGGCGTCTTGGCAAGCTTCACTCCGCCAGCCTTTCCGCGACCGCCGGCGTGGACCTGCGCCTTCACGACGACCGCCTTGCCGATGCGCTTGGCGATGGCTTCTGCCTCAGCCGCTGTAGTGGCGATCTCGCCGGGAGGAATCGGCACGCCGAGTCCTCGCAGGATCTCCTTCGCCTGGTATTCGTGAATGTTCACGCGATCTCCGATGATGTGGACGCTGTCGCCGGCTGGATTCGCTCGTGTCGGCAGCGAGGGAGTAGCGGTTCGCCCTCGCGACAGATCGTCGCGTGGAGCGCCCGCGCGAGGCATGCGACCGCACCTGCGCGGGGGGGCAAGGTACGGAGGGTCAGGAACGGGTTCAAGGCTTGCTCGGGGAGGTGCGGAGCACGCGTCCAAGCGACTCGTATGCGACGCCGAACGCGAGCCAATCACCCCGCTTCATCGCGTCACGCATCTCGCCGTACAGCGCATCCACGCGTGCCCGGAACTCGGTGGGTGAGAGCGGGACGTACGGGATGACGGGCGCCGGCAAGCCGGCCGCAGTCGCGATGGTCTGCCCCGTACGCACCGTGTCGCCGAGGAGTACCGCGACGAGCCGCACGCTGGGCGTTCCGTCGGCGCGCCAGACGTACGCAGTCTGTACGAAGGCCTGTCGGCTCCCGCTCGGAAGAACGCGCACCGGGCCGCGCACGATCGGCGCGTCGCGCGCCGTGATCGCGCGCGAGGCCGAGTCGATCGATCGGTGCAAGCGGTCGAGGATCATCCCCCAGCGCGGACCGAGTGTGGGCGACGGTTCCCAGCGCACGTCGTACTCGGCCCCGCCCTGGCCGATGATGAGGCCGCGCACGCGATCGGCGGCGTCGAGGACCGGGTAGGCCAGCGAGAGCTGTCCCGAGATCGAGTCGACGTACGGCGGGATGGTGGAGAAGGCGAAGAGCGTGTCGCCGCCAAGTTGTCGTGGAAGGCGCGACGGCGGCGCGTTCTCGCCGCGCGGCCCTACATGCGCAAAGAGGCGCGCATGCAGGAGCGTCGCATCGGTCGGCGGGGCGATGCGCTCGGTGAACTGCCGATCCAGTGCCGACGCATCGATGAACAACCCGGGAAAGCGTCGCAGCCACGACGTGGCGATCGGATCGGGAGAAGGATCGGGGATCGCGAAGACGCGCCCGCTGTGCGCGTTGACGATCGACACCGCCGCATGCCGGAAATAGCGGAGCGTCTCCCCTGCGACGCGCACCGGGTCGCTGAGCGGGTAGAAGTCCGACGCCGAGTACAGGTGCACGCTCCAGTACAGCGAGTCGCGGAAGACGATCGGCTCGACGCGATCGCCCTGCAGGAAGTACGGATAGATGCGCCGCACGCGCCCGCGCACGTTGCGGTTGAGCACGACCCGCGCGCTGGTACGCGGCACCTCGTCGGAGAGAAGGCGGGGGTTCTGCAGCGCCCACGCGTGCGCGAGGCGTGCGCCAAAGCTCGTGAGCGTTGGCGCGGCCACCTTGCCTAGCGAGTCGATGACGACGCTGTAGCCGGTGGCCGAGTCGTAGACGATCGCCGCGGGGAGCTCGACATCGTCGCTGGTCGTCGGATCGCTGACCGGAGCGCCCTGCTCCGTCGCGAGGTCGGTCTCGACGCGCGCCAACCCCCACGGGGCCATGGGATCGCCCGCTTCGGGGCCGGTCGGCTCCTCGACGATCACGGCGCGCAGGCGCCCGTCGCGCGATTCCCACCCGGTGGCGCCTAACGGGCGTCCGGCGCGGCGCTCGCGTTCGATCGCGCGCTGCAACGCAGGCGTATCCCAGAGCGCGGCACCTCGCAGCGCGCCGTAGTGCGACTGCTGCCCAGCGACGGTGTCGGGGCGTGCGATACGATCGAGGTCGTACGCACGACGCGTGTAACCCGCCCGCGTCTTGAAGTAGGGGGCATCGCGAAGCTCGGCGTCGGCCGGCGTGAGGAATCGCTCGGCGACCGGCGGGAGGAGCTGGCGGAGTCCAAGCGCGAAAAGCAGGACTACGCTCACCGTCGCGAAGGCCATGCGCAGCTGCCCCACCCACCCCGACCAGAGCAACAACATCCCGGCCGCGACCGTCCCGAGCGCAAGTACCAGGCTTGCCGGAATCCCGACGCGATGATCGAGCGCGTTGAACGTCCCGAGTGCTCCGCTCCCTTCGAGGAGGAGGCGATAGGCGTCGAGGCGATAGCTCCATCCGAGGAGGACGAGGAGCGCTGCCCCGAGCGCGAAGAAGTGGCGCCGCACGTACGACGTTACCCGGAGGCGCCCGCCTTCCCAGCGCAGGCTCGGCGTGAGCGCGTAGAGGACGACGACGACAAGCGCGATCGCCAGCAGCGCCACGAGTGACCACAGGTGCAACTCCGTCTCGAGCGGGAGCCAGTACACCCAGAAGGCGATATCGAACTGGAAGTACGGATCGCTTTCGCGGAACGCCTCGCCGTGCCGGATGAGGTCGACCGATGCCCAGTCGCTGTGCGGGATCGCGAGGAGGAGGCCTAACGTGAGGGAGAGCGCGATGACGACACCGGTGAGGTATCGCCCCGGGACCTCTTCGCCGATCTCGAGGTTTCCCACGCGTCGAGGCAGGACGAGGGAGACGACCGAGTTGCGGACGGCGTACAGGTTGCAGAAGACGAAGAACGACGCGACCACGAAGGCGGCGCCGCGCAGGATCAGGAGGTCGATCGCGCGGGCTCGCCAAACGGCGGCAGCGCCGAGCGAGTCGTACCACAGGTAGTCGACATACCAGCCGGCGACGACGCGACCAACGAGGAGCAGCGCAGCGACCAACAGGGCGCCGCCGATGACCCACCGTCGCCGGTTCATCATCTGCGCATCACCTCAGGGCGTGACGCCCTGCGCGCGAAGCCACCCTTCCATCTCTCCCTGAATCGCTGCCAGTCGATCTTCGGTGAGCGCCTCGTAGCGCGTGACGAGGATCGGCTGCGTGTTCGATGCGCGGATGAGTCCCCAGCCGTCGCCGAAGAGGACGCGCACGCCATCGACATCGATGACGTCGTGCGTGGCGGTGAAGTGCTTCGCCGCCGCCTCGACGAGGGGGAATTTGCGATCATCGCCGCACTCGACGCGAATCTCCGGCGTCGAGAAGAATGGCGGCACGTCGGCGAGGAGCTCGCTCACCGACTTGCCGCTGTCGGCAACGATCCGCAGCAGGCGCGCCGCACCGTAGAGCGCATCGTCGTGCCCGTAGAATCCCTCGGAAAAGAACATGTGCCCCGACATCTCGCCGGCGACCGGGGCGTGCAGCTCTTTCATCTTGTCCTTGATGAGGGAGTGCCCCGTCTTCCACATCACTGGCGTTCCGCCCGCGCGCGTGATCGCGTCGGGGAGAGCTTGCGAGCACTTCACGTCGAAGATGATGGGCTGGTTTGCGCCGGTGCGTGCGAAGACGTCGCGGGCGTAGAGGATCAGGATATGATCGCCCCAGATGATGCGCCCGCTGCCATCCACAAGACCGATGCGATCGGCGTCGCCGTCGAAGGCGATCCCCAGGTCGGCACCCTTCGCACGCACCGCTCCAATCAGGTCCTGCAGGTTCTCGACGACGGTTGGATCGGGATGGTGATTGGGAAAGGTCCCGTCGCTCTCGCAGAACAGGTACGTTCCATCGACGCCCAGCCGCGAGAAGAGCTGCTCGGTCACCAGCGCCCCGGCGCCGTTGCCCGCGTCGAAGACTACCGACAGCTTGCGGGAGAGCGGGCCGATGCGGGCAACGACGTCATCGACATAGCGATCCACCACCGCCTCGTGCCGCACCGTTCCCTGCCCGCTCGGGAATCGTCCAGCGCCGATGTGCCGCAGGAGCGCCTGGATCCCGCCACCGTGGAGCGACTCCTTCCCCACACTCAGCTTGAAGCCGTTGTACTCCGGCGGATTATGGCTTCCGGTGATCTGGATTCCCCCAACGACGGGGAGATGGTGCAGGCTCCAGTAGAGGAGCGGCGTCGGCACGACGCCAACGTCGATCACATCGACGCCACACCCGGTGAGCCCATCGACGAGCGCATCGCGCAGCGCCTTCCCCGACGGGCGGTTGTCGCGACCGACAGCGACGCTCCCCGACGTCCCGAGTTCGGCGAGGTGCGCGGCGTAGGCGCGCCCGATGGCGTAGGCCGCCTCGGTGGTGAGATCTTCGCCAACCACACCGCGGATGTCGTACTGCCGAAAGATCCCTGGAGAGATCGCCATGTGCGTCGTCTGTTGTGTCGTGCGCGTCGCCAAACCGATTCGTACCGAAACGAGGCGGGGCCGCCTGGCGGCCCCGCTCGAATCATTCTCCCGGAAGCGCCGCCGTTCGGTTAGGCGCAACCACTGCGGCCGGAGCCCCTAACGAGTTCGAGGCTCGTGCCAGTCGTACCAGCGGATCGGGGTATACGCCGAAGAAGAGAATCAACGCCACCGAACCGGCTACGACCAGTCGCGTGAGTGCCGGCATCGCCGGAATCTCCGCGGCGTCGGACGCCCGCTGCTTCATGAACATCACCATCACCACCCAGACATAGTAACCCGCCGAGATAGTCGAAGTGAGGACGAGGATGATCGCCAGTCGCGTCTGTGGTGCCGGCGCCTGCAACGCAGCCTGCAGCACATACCACTTGGCGAAGAATCCCATCCCGCCGAACACCGGGAAGCCGAGCAGGGCGAGCATGAAGACCATCATCGAGATCGCCAGCCCCGGGTTTGAATACCAGAGCCCGTGGAAGTCCTCGATGCGATCGCCGCCCTGCCCCGAGCGCCCGACCGCGATGACGACCGCGAAGGCGCCCATGGTCGCGAGCGTGTAGGCGAACAGGTAGAAGAGGAAGGCAGTCCCGGCCTGCGGAGTCCCGGCGGCCAACGCCACGAGGATGAAGCCGGTGTGCCCGATGCTCGAGTACGCGAGCATGCGCTTGAGATTCTTCTGCTGCAGCGCGACGATGTTGCCGACGAGCATTGTCACCGCGGCGATCCACCAAACGCCCTTGTGCCACTCGTTGTAGACGCCCGGGAACGCCTCGAGCCAGACGCGCAGGAGCGCGGCGAAGGCCGCTGCCTTCACTCCTGCGGCCATGAAGCCGGAGATCGGCGTCGGCGCCCCTTCGTAAACGTCGGGGGCCCACATGTGGAATGGTGCGGCCGCCAGTTTGAAGGCGAAGCCAACGAGAAGGAGCGCCACGCCGACGAGGAGCATCGGCGTCTTGGCTAACCCCAACGCGGCGATGCGTTCGCCGATCAACGCGAGGTTCGTCGTTCCGGTCGCCCCGTACACGAGGGCGATGCCATACAGCAGGAAGCCAGTCGAGAACGCGCCCAGGAGGAAGTACTTGAGCGATCCTTCGGCGGCACGCGCGCTGCGACGATTGAGGCCGACCATCACGTAGACCGCGATCGACATGAGCTCGATCCCCAGGAAGAGGACCATCAAGTCGCGCGCGGCCGCCATGAGCATCATCCCGCCCGTGGCGAACAGCGTGAGGACGTGTGCTTCGCCGGCGAGAATGCGCTCCCGCGGGTTGTAATCCACCGACAGCGCCAGCGCGATGATCGCCGCCAAGAGGAAGAGCGCATCTGCCGCCCAGCGGAAGCCGTCGACCGCGATCACGCCGTTCGCGGCCGACATGCCGCGAGTACCGGTGAAGACGACCACGCCCAGCACGATGACGGCGAGAGCGAGGCTCGAGAGACCAACGGTGCGCTGCCGCTCGGCGGAGTCGGGTCCCCAAGCGGCGACGAGCATCAGCAGCATCGCACCCGCCAGCAGCAACAGGTCGGGGGCGAGCGCCGCGGTCAGCTGGCTCGGGATGCCAAGGTCGAAGTGCATCCTAGTTTCCTCCCGTCGACGCGCTCATGGTCGCATGCTGAGAGGCCGCGCGCGTCTCTACCGTCTCGACGAAGCGCGCCGCCGAGGCTTCCATGCGCGAGAGGATCGGCTTGGGGTACACCCCCATCCAGACGATCAGGAAAAGGAGCGGAGCGAGCAATCCGATCTCCCGCCAATTGAGGTCGGTGAGCGACTCGTTCGAGGGCTTGTCGAGCGGGTTGTACAGGATCCGCTGCAGCGCCCAGAGCAGGTACGCCGCGGCGAGGATGACGCCAAGCGCCGAGAGCGTCGCCATCCATGGGACCGTCTGGAAGGCACCAACCATCACCAGGAACTCGCCGATGAAGCCGTTGGTCCCCGGGAGGCCGATGGAGCTCAAGGCAACGATCGTCAGGCAGGTCGCGAAGATGGGGACCACCTTGGCGATGCCGCCATAATCGGCGATGAGGCGCGAATGCTTGCGCTCGTAGATCATCCCGATCAGGAAGAAGAGCGCTCCGGTCGAGACCCCGTGCCCGATCATGACCATCAAGGCGCCCTGCACGCTCTCGGTCGTCATGGCGAAGAGCCCGAGCATCACCATGCCGAGGTGCGCCACCGACGAGTAGGCGACGAGCTTCTTGAAGTCGGGTTGCACCAGCGCCACCAACGATCCGTAGATCACACCGATCACGCTCAACGAGAGGATCACCGTGCGCACCGTGTCGTCGAGCGCGATCCCGGGGAAGAGCGGGATCGCCAGGCGCAGGAAGCCGTAGGTGCCGAGCTTGAGGAGGATCCCGGCCAGGATCACCGAACCCGCCGTCGGCGCCTCGACGTGCGCGTCGGGGAGCCACGTATGGAACGGGAACATCGGGACCTTCACCGCGAAGGCCACGAAGAAGGCGAGGAAGAGCCAGAAGGCGACGCCCGGGCGCAACTCGGCGATCGCGAAGATCGCGTCGTAGCTGAAGTTCGGACGTCCATCCATCAGGCCGGCCTGCCAGCCGAGGTAGACGATCGCCACCAGCATCAGCAGCGATCCGAACATCGTGTAGATGAAGAACTTGATCGAGGCGTAGATGCGGCGGTCGCCGCCCCAGATCCCGACGATGAAGTACATCGGGATGAGCATCACTTCCCACATCACGTAGAAGAGGAAGAGATCCTTCGCCACGAAGACGCCGAGCATCCCCACCGTCAGCAGCAACATGAGGATGTGATAGGCGTGCACCTTGCGCGAGATGCTCGTCCACCCGCCGAGGACGGCGAGCGGCATCAGGAGCGTGGTGAGGAGCACCATCATCAGCGAGAGGCCGTCGATCCCGAGCGAGAAGCGCGCGCCCCACGACTCGATCCAGCGCGAGTCGAAGGTCGCTTGCCACCCGCTCGACGACGCATCGAACGACCACCACAGGCCGATCGAGACGACAAACTCGAGGATGAAGAAGGCGAGCGTGATCTGGCGCGCGGTACGCTCCGAGCGGGCGAGCGCCTCGCCGGTCGCCCCCCTCGCCGAGCTGCTCTGCAACCAGACCACGACCGCGCCAAAGAGCGGGATGATCAGGAGGACCGGGAGGACCCAGCCGTTGTAGCCGATTGAATCGAGCAAGGCTTTCATCGGTCTATCGCAGGGTGAAAGCGCCGAGGACTGCGACGACGCCGATGATGAGCACCCAGGCGTACGTCCCGACCTGCCCGGACTGGATGCGCGACCCTACCCACCCTATGCCGCGGGCGAGTTGCGCACTCCCGTTGACGAACAACCCGTCGATGAGCCCCGCGTCCATCCCCTTCCAGAGGACGGTGCGCGACACCCCAAGGAGCGGTTGCACCACGACCTTGTCGTAGCCTTCGTCGACGAAGTACTTCTCTTCGAGCACACGGTCGATCCCTTCGGAAGCCGGCGACTCGTTCTTGGTCTTGAGCGCTTCGGGCTTGAGTCGCGCGAAGGCGAAGGCGATACCGATCGCGGCGATCGCGATCGCGATCCCCACCAGCAGGTATTCGGTGCTGTGCTCGAGGTGCGCCTCGGCGCCGTTCGTTATGCGCAGCGCCGCCTCGCCAGTGACCGGTTCCAGCCAGTGATGCAGCGCCTGAATCGGGCCGGCCGGGAAGAACTCCGGCAGGTTGAGCCAGCCGCCAGCTGCACTGAGCACGCCGAGCACCACGAGCGGGCCGGTCATGATCCACGGTGCCTCGTGCAGGTGCGAGCGCTCCTTCTCCCCCGTGCGGTTGGGACCGTGGAAGGTGTAGAGCATCATGCGCGTCATGTAGATCGCCGTGAGGAGCGCGGCGGCGAGCCCCATGACGTAGATCGCGTACAGGAGCGCCGTTCCGGGAATTCCGAGCCAGCTCGCATCGGCCAGCGTCGAGCCGTGCGTGCGCGCGAAGACGGACCCGAGGATCTCGTCCTTAGAGAAGAAGCCGGCAAACGGAGGGATACCGGCGATCGCCAGCGTGGCGATCCACATCAGGATGAACGTCACGGGCATGAACTTTCTGAGCCCGCCCATGTTGCGCATGTCCTGCGCGTCGTCGTGGTTCCCGGTGTGGTGATACGCGGCGTGCATCGCGTAGATCACCGACCCCGATCCGAGGAAGAGGAGCGCCTTGAAGAAGGCGTGCGTCACCAGGTGGAAGACACCGGCCGCGTACGCCCCGACCCCGACGCCCACGAACATGTAGCCGAGCTGCGAGACGGTGGAATACGCGAGCACCTTCTTGATGTCCCACTGCTTGAGCCCGATCGTCGCCGCGAACAGCGCGGTGAGCGCACCGATGAATGCGACGGTGAGCGAGGCGACCGGCGCAAGCGAGAAGAGGACCGCACTGCGGGCGATGAGGTACACGCCCGCCGTCACCATCGTCGCCGCGTGGATCAGCGCCGAGACCGGCGTCGGACCGGCCATGGCGTCGGGGAGCCAGATGTAGAGCGGGATCTGCGCACTCTTGCCGGTGCACCCGAGGAACATGAAGAGGCAGATCGTCGTCACCAGCGCTCCGCCAGGCGCAAACTGCTCGGCGCCGGCGTTCACGCCAGCGAAGCTCAGCGTCCCGAGGTTGGCGAAGAGGAGGAACATCGCCACCAGGAAACCGAAGTCGCCGATGCGGTTGACGATGAATGCCTTCTTGCCGGCGTCGGCGTTCGCCTTCTCCGAGAACCAGAAGCCGATGAGGAGATAGGAGCAGAGCCCCACACCCTCCCACCCGACGAACAGCATCGCATAGTTGGCGCCGAGGACCAGCACGAGCATGAAGAAGACGAACAGGTTGAGATACGCGAAGTAGCGCGGGTATCCCGGATCGTCCTGCATGTAGCCGACGCTGAACAGGTGGATCAGCGTCCCGACGCCGGTGATGACCATCGCCATCACCATCGAGAGCTGGTCGACCTGGAACGCTGCGTCGATGTGGAGCTTCCCCGTCCCCATCCATGTGAAGAGCGTCTTCACGAACGGCGTCTCGGGGTGCGCTCCAACGAGCGCCACGAAGATCGTCGCGGTCAGGAGGAACGAGAGCGCGAGTACCGCGGGGCCGACGATGCTGGTGATGGCCGCGTACTTGTGCCGCACCACCGGGTGATGGTCGTCATGCCCGCCGTGCCCATGGGCGTCGTGGCCATGCCCTGCCGCGTGAGCGCCATGTGCGTCGTCGTGATGCGCGTGATGCTCCGACGGGTTCGCCGGCCCCGCCTTCGCGACCGTGGTCAGCGAGAGGAGACCGTTGATGACAAAGCCGATCAGCGGGAGGATCGGGACGAGCCAGATCCACTCGGCCGCTGTACCGGCCAGCGGGTGCAATCCGGCGGCTGCCGCTTCCTGGAGGAGCATCAGCCCTTGAGGAGATTGATGTTCGTGAGGTCCACCGTCTGGCGATGGCGGAAGATCGAGATGATGATCGCCAGCCCGACGGCCGCTTCGGCAGCCGCGACGGTCATGACGAAGACGACGAAGACCTGCCCGGTTGCGCCGTAGAGGCGGGAGAAGGCGACGAACGACAGATTCACGGCATTGAGCATCAGCTCGACGCACATGAAGATGATGATCGCGTTGCGGCGGGTGAGCACCCCTACCACCCCGATGCAGAAGAGCACGGCCGACAGCGCGAGCGCTTCGGGAATCATCATGTGGCAGACCTCCGCTTGCCGATCACCACCGCGCCGACGATCGCCACCAACAACAGGATGCTGGTGAGCTCGAAGGCGAGAAGGTTTTCGCTGAAGAGGGGCTTCGCGATCGAGCTGACCGCGTTGAGGTCGCGTGCGGCGTCCATGCGCGCGAAGTCGGATTGCACGAGCGACGTCTTGAGATTGGTGCGCGCCAGCGTCATCACCTGCGCGAGGATGGCGAGGCCCAGGAGACCGGCGGCGAGACGCCCCCACTTGCCGCGCAGGTCGCTCAGTTCATCGGGATGTCCCAGGTTGAGGAGCATGACGACGAACAGGAAGACGACCATGATCGCGCCGGCGTAGACGAGAATCTGGATCGCACCGATGAAGTGCGCGTCCATCATCACGTAGAGCGCGGCCAGGCAGAACATGGTGTTCACCAGCCAAAGCGCCGCAGCGACCGGGCTCTTGCGGGTGACGAACGTGACCGCCGAGGCGATCGCGATCAGCCCGAAGAGATAGAAGTGGAGCGTGTAGAGGAAGTCTGGCATTACTCGCCTTTCGGGTCGGCCGGGTCCCACATCTCACACACGGGATGCGTCTGGGCCATCAGTCGCTCGAGATCGTAGACGAAGCCCTCGCGCGAGTACTCCGAGTTCTCGTAGTGCCGCCCGAGATGGATCGCTTCCTCGGGGCAGACTTCCTGGCAGTAGCCGCAGAAGATGCAGCGGAACTCGTCGATCTCGAAGACGAGGGGATAGCGATTCCCCTGCTCGTCCTCGCCCGGCACCAGCTTGATGCAATTGGCCGGACAAACGGTCGGACACAGGCCGCAGGCGACGCACTTGGCCTTGCCGTCCTCGGTCGTGAGCATGCGATGCGTCCCGCGCCAGCGCGGCGAGATGCTCTCGCGCTCCTCCGGATACTGCGTGGTGACCTTGTGCGGGTCGACGAGGTGCTTGAAGGTATTCCCAAGCCCCTTGAGTGTCGCGCGGACGTAGCTCGTCTCGGCGAGCGGACGCTCCACGACCTTCACCTTGATCGCCATTCAGTCTCCAGCCTGGGTCGAGAGGTTCGCGCGGGCCGCGGTGATGCCGCGAAGCCGCGCCAGCTCCTCCACCGATGCACGCCCGTACGCCGGGCTGAGCACGCGGCCGCGATCGAAGAAGGAGAAGACCGCGAAGAGGATCACCGCATTCACCGCGAAGAAGATCGCGCCGTACACGAAGCCGCGCTGGATCCCCATCGCATCGAGCCCCAGCATCAGGCTGGCGACTACCACGATGTAGGCGAGCGCGATCGGGAGGAGGAACTTCCATCCCAGCGACATCAGCTGGTCATAGCGGAAGCGCGGGAGCGTCCAGCGGATCCAGATGTAGAAAAAGATGAAGAAGACGACCTTGAGCAGCATGATCAGCATCGACAGGAGCACGAGCGGGAAGGAAACCGCGCCCGCGTTGTCGGCCGACATGAAGGGGATGTCCCATCCGCCGAAGAAGAGCGTCGCCACCATCGCCGACTGCGTCACCATGTTCGCGTACTCGGCGATCATGAAGAGCGAGAACTTCATCGCCGAGTACTCGGTGTGGTACCCGGTGATCAGTTCTGACTCCGCCTCGGGCATGTCGAACGGCAACCGGTTGGTCTCGGCGAAGGCCGAGATCAGGTAGATCACGAAGGCGACTGCGATCGTGAGCACGTTCCACAGGTGCAACTCGGCCTGCTGGTTCACGATGGTGCGCAGCGTGACGTTCCCCGCCAGCAGCAAGACGGGGATGAGTGACATCCCCATCGCGATCTCGTAGGAGATCATCTGGGCGCTCGAGCGCAGCCCGCCGAGGAGCGCGTACTTGTTGTTCGAGCCCCACCCGGCGAGCACGATGCCGTAGACGCCGAGCGAGCCAACAGCGAGGACGAAGAGGAAGCCGATGGGGAGGTCGGCGAGCACCATGTCGATGCGCCCCCACGGCGAGGCCCACGACGCCCCCCACGGAATGATCGCCCACACCAGCAATGCCGGCATGAACGAAAGCATCGGCGCGAGGATGAAGAGCGCCTTGTTCACGTGCGGCGGAAGCGTCTCTTCCTTCATGAAGTTCTTCACGCCGTCGGCGAGCGGCTGGAAGTAGCCGCGCGGTCCGACGCGATTGGGGCCGTGTCGCCCCTGGATCCACGCCGACACCTTGCGTTCGGCAAGGGTCGTGTAGGCCACGCCGACCATGTAGATCGTGAAGAAGGCGAGCAGCTTGAGTACGGTGAAGGCAAGCCACGGCCAGAAGTTCGGCGTCCCCTGCGGATCGACGGCGGCCTGCAGGAGCGCGGGCCCGAGTGCGAGCGCGGTCATCGGCCGGCCTCCGCGAAGCGCGAGGCATCCATCACGGGGAGTCCTCGAAGTCCGAGCGTGTCGTAGGAGAGGCCGGCGAACGGCGCCGCGCTCGCGGCGAGCGCAGCGAAGACTTCGCTGGCCTGAATGTAGTCGGCCTTTTCTCCAAGCGCGCCAAGCAAGTCCGCGAGCACGAACCAGCTCGGGCGGGCGAGCCCCGGCGCCGCCTTGGCCTGCAGGAAGCGCTGCACGCGCCCGCGCAGGTTGGTGAGTGTCCCCTCCTCTTCCACCGTGTTGGCGATGGGGAGGACGATGTCGGCCTTGGCGAGGTTCGCCGGCATCGCCGTCGACAGCACGACGACTACACCGGCCTTGCTTATCGCCGCCGCATCGCTCTCGGTGAGTTCGGCATCGGCGATAATCAGCGCATCGCCCTGTTGCATGAGCGAGAGCGGCGACTCGTGGCGCGTGAAGCCAAGGAGTTCCGCCCCCGTCCCGTTGGCGGCGCGATCGGTGCGGAGCGCGAGGTCCTCGACGCCAGGAAGCGGCGCGGCGTCGCCCTGCGGCATGCGGAAGGCGCCCGTGCCGCTCGAACGCTGGACGATGCGGGAGAGGAGGTGCAGCGCTTCGTTGGAGAGATTCGGCGACGCGAGGACGAAGGCGCGCTTCCCCTTGAGGACGCGCGCGGCCGCCTGCAGCGCGACTTCCCAGTCTACGTTGCGATGGCCGCCGGCGCCGAGGATGCTCGGCGTCTCCAGGCGGTCACGCCGGTTGAGCCAGCGGTAGTTGCCGCGCCCGTGATCGCACATGAAGAACTGGTTCACGCTCTCGTTGGAGCGCGGGCGCAGTCGCATCACGGTGTTGTCGCGCGTCTCGACGATGATGTTGCACCCCTGCGAGCAGCCGGTGCACACCGAGGCGGTGCGATCGAGTTCCCACGCACGCGCCTTGTTGAGGAAGTCCTTGGAGAGAAGCGCGCCGACCGGACAGAGGTCGACGA
Source organism: Gemmatimonadaceae bacterium (assembly GCA_044225935.1). GTDB lineage: Bacteria > Gemmatimonadota > Gemmatimonadetes > Gemmatimonadales > Gemmatimonadaceae > SCN-70-22. The sequence continues at coordinate 11,021 of JBGAHX010000048.1, read as the reverse complement.
CGTTTGCGGCCCACGGATGCGTGAGGTCCTTCCCCTCGAACTTGCCGATGTAGGCACGGTCACCGCGCTCGCTCACGTTGAGCACCGTGTCGTGCGCAACGTCTTCCATGAAGCGGACGCAACGCGTGCAGAGAATGCAGCGGTTCTGCACGTACAGGACGTCGCCGCCGAAGTCGTCGACGGGATTGAAGCGCTTGGGCTCGCGGTAGCGCGAGTCCTTGCGCCCTTCCTGATACGTGTAGTCCTGCAGCTCGCACTCGCCCGACTGATCGCAGATCGGGCAGTCGAGCGGGTGATTGATGAGGAGCATCTCGAGGACGCCCTTGCGAGCCTCGCGCGCCTTCTCGGAGTGCACGTGCACCACCTGCCCCTCGCCCACCGCCGTCGCGCACGACGGAGCGAGCTTCGGAAACTTCTCCACCTCCACTAGGCACATGCGGCAGACGCCCGCAACGGGGAGCCCCGGGTGGTAGCAATAGTGCGGGATGAGGACGCCAGCGACCTTCGCCGCCTCGAGGATCGTCGTCCCGGCGGCGACCGCCACCGGGCGTCCCTCGATCGTCAGGTTGACCATCGGAGTATCGGCCATCAGCCCACCACCGCGGGAACGGCGTGTATCGAAGTGCGCGTGATCAGCGCTTCGAACTCGTGCTTGAACTTCTGGATGCCGCTGATCACCGGCGTCGCGCACGAATCGCTGAGCACGCAGATCGTCTTGCCGGTCATGTTCTCGCCAATCTCCAACAGGGTGTCGAAATCCTCGGCGGTGCCGTCACCTGCAACGATGCGCTCGAGGATCTTGGTCGTCCACGCGGTCCCTTCGCGGCACTGCGTGCACTGGGCACAGCTCTCGTGCGCGTAGAAGCGTGCAAGGCGGGCGATCTGCTTGGGCATGGACTGCGCACTGTCAATGACGATGCAGCCGGCGGAGCCCAGCATCGTGCCGACCGCCACCATTCCCTCGTAGTCCATCAGCCCCGCTTCGGCCTCGGCGAGCGTGATGATCGGGACCGACGAGCCGCCGGGGATGATCGCCTTGAGCGTGCGCCCGGGGAGCGCTCCTCCACACACCTCGTGCAGGAACTCGCCGAACGGGAATCCCATCTCCACCTCGTAATTGCCGGGGCGCGTGATGTTGCCGCACACACTCCACAGCTTGGTCCCGGTGGACTTGGGATTGTCGGGGCGCGACATCTTCTTGTACCAGTCGGCGCCGTTGTTCAGGATGTGCGGGACGGCTGCCAGCGTCTCGACGTTGTTGATCGTCGTCGGTTTGCCGAAGACGCCGGCGACGGCCGGGAACGGGGGCTTGATCCGCGGATTGCCGCGCTTCCCCTCGATCGAGTTCATCAACGCGGTCTCTTCACCGCAGATGTACGCGCCTGCGCCCTTGTGCACCCAGACGTTGACCGTCTTGCCGCTCCCCATCGCGTTCGGGCCGATGACGCCGGCTTTCCGCGCCTCGTCGAGCGCCGCTTCCATCACCGCGATCGGCTCGGTGAACTCGCCCCGGATGTAGATGTAGGCCGTCTCGGCACCGATCGCGTAGGCGCCGATCGCGACTCCCTCGATGAGGGCGTGCGGCGTCCAGCGCATGATCTCGCGGTCCTTGAAGGTGCCCGGCTCCGACTCGTCGGCATTGCAGCAGAGGTAGTGCGGCTTGCCGTCACCGAGCTTCATGAAGGACCACTTGAGCCCCGTGGGGAAGCCGGCGCCGCCACGTCCACGAAGCCCGGAGTCCTTCACCACCCCCTGGATGGCGACCGGGTCCATGCCTAACGCAGTCTCCAGCGCCTTGTAGCCGCCGCGCTTCTTCCACCCTTCCAGCGAACGCGCTTCGGGGTCGCCGAAGTGCTTCGACAGGACGAGTGTTTCGCGGGGGTGTGGCTGGTGCGGGTAGCCCATGCTTTACTAGAGGACAGAAGACGAGAAGACGAGAAGACGAGGGAACTGCAAACTGCCAACTGCTGACCACCTAACGATCCGACTGCTGCTACTGGTACTTCTTCAGGACGTCCGCGACGTTTTCGGGGGTGATCGACTCCAGGAAGTCGGCGTTGACCATGACCGGGGTCGCGAAGCCGCAGGCGCCGAGGCATTCGACTTCGATCACGGTGTAGCGTCCGTCGTTTGAGGTGACGCCCAACTCGCCGCAGCCTGTCTTCTCCAGGAAGGCCTGCACCACATCCTCGGCGCCGCAGACGTTGCAGGGCGAGGTCGTGCAGACCTGGATGAAATATTTCCCGACCGGGTGCTGGTGGTACATGGTGTAGAACGTCACCACGCCCTTCACGTAGGCCGGCGTGATGTCGAGCAGCCCGGCGATCTCGGCCATCCCGTCCTCGCTCACCCAGCCGCGGGCTTCCTGCAGCATCCAAAGCGCCGGCAGCAGGGCGGCCTGCTTGGTCGGATATCGCGTGAGGAGGTCGTCGAGTCGCGCGCGCGTCTCGCCGACGAACACGGGCACGTGCGGCTCATGATGTCCATGCGAAGGCTTCACGAGTGCGCCACCGCTCGCCGAAGGACCGTGGCTCATCGAGCAGTTCCTCCCGTCTCCCGTCTCCCGTCTCCCGTCCAGCGGTTCATCGGTCGATCTCTCCCATGACGATATCGATGCTCGCGTTGATCGCGATGACGTCGGAGAGAAGGTGTCCCTCGACCATCTTCGGGATCGCGCTCAGGTTCACGAACGACGGCGGGCGGATGCGCCAGCGGACCGGCTTGGCGGTACCGTCGGAGACGAAGTAGTATCCCTTCTCGCCTTTAGGGCTCTCCACCGGGACGTACACTTCGCCAACCGGCGGACGCGGCCCTTCCATGACGAGCTTGAAGTGGTGGATCATCGACTCCATCTCGCTCGTCGCCTTGCTCTTGGGCGGCAGGATGAGGCGCGGGTCGTCGACGTTCACGGGGCCATCGGGGAGGCGTGAGACCGCCTGCTCGAGGATCCGTACCGACTGGCGCAGCTCTTCCATGCGCACGAGGAAGCGATCGTACACGTCACCATTCACGCCGACCGGGACCTCGAAGTCGTAGGTCTCATACTCGAGGTACGGGAAGTCCTTCCGCATGTCCCAAGCGACACCCGAGGCGCGGGCCATCGCGCCCGACAATCCGTAGTTGACCGCCTCCTCGGCGCTCATCACGCCGAGTCCGATCGTGCGCCCGACCCAGATCCCGTGGCGGGTGACCATCTTGTCGACTTCGGCGATGGTCTTGGGGAAGGTCTTGAGGAAGCCGCGCAATCCTTCGAGCCAGCCGTCGGGAATGTCGGCGGCCATCCCTCCTACACGCGAGATGCTGGTCGTGAGGCGCGCCCCGACCCATCCCTCGAGCAGGTTGTAGATGTTCTCGCGCTCCTGGAACGCCCAGAGGAACGGCGTGAACGCCCCGATGTCGATGCACGTCGTCCCCACCCACACGAGGTGCGAGATGATGCGCGAGAGTTCGAGCGCGATCACCCGGAGCACCGTGCAGCGCGGGGTGATCTCCACGCCGAACAGGCGCTCCGCGCCTAACGCGAAGGCGATGTTGTTCCCTGGCGAGTTGAGGTAGTCCTCGCGGTCGGTCCAGGGGATGATCTGGTTGTACTGACGATACTCGCCGATCTTCTCGAAGCCGCAGTGCAGGTAGCCGACGTGCGGGATGCAGCGCACCACCGTCTCGCCGTCCAGCTCGAGCACCAGTCGCAACACACCGTGCGTCGCCGGATGCTGGGGGCCGAGGTTGATGAGCATGTGCTCCCCCTCGAGATCCGGCTCCAGCGCCGGGGGGGGCTCCATGGTCGTGACCTGACCGCGGTCATCGACGGCGAGGGGGACGCGCTGCGGGCGCCCTTCGCGGTCGAGCCCAGTAGTCGAGAGGGCGACCTCGATCGTTCGCTTGGTGGCCACGCTTATTCTCCCGTCCGCTCGCCGCCGGCCAGTCGCCGACGCATGTCCAGCGGCAGGTCCTCGAACGCGTCGGCGATCGTGAGTTCCTGCATCGAATACTTTGCCTCGGTGTTCTGCGAGAGCGCCTGCCGCAGCTGCTCGGCGCGGGAGAACCGTCCGCGAAGCGGAAAGTCCTTCCGGAGCGGGAATCCCTCGCGATACTGCTCCCACATCAGGATGCGGCGCAGGTCGGGGTGACCGTCGAAGGTGATCCCGAACATGTCGTAGCACTCCCGCTCCAGCCAATCGGCCCCCTTGTAGATCGGCCAGACGCTCGGCACGCGGAGCGGCGTCCCCTTGGGGAGCTGCGCCTTGAGGCGAATGAAGCGGCGGTACGGGAGCGAGCGCAGGTGCCAGACGACTTCGAGCGGATGCTCGACGTCGCGATACTCGACGGCGGTCACGTCGACCAGGTAGTCGTAGCGCTCTCCAGCGTCGTCGTGCAGCCACCGCACCACTTCCTGGACGCCCTGCGGCTTGAGGTAGACGTTGGTGTCACCCCAAACGACCTCGTGCCGGACGAAGTGCTGCGGAAAGGTCGCCTGGATGCGCGCGGCGCTCGGGTTGGCCGCTCCGCCGCGATGCGCGACGTTCTTTGGCGTCGTCGGCGTAGGGGCGTCGGGGGCAGCGCTCCCCGGGTGCATGACCGTGATGGGCGCGCTCACAGGCCCGACCGCGTCTGGTGCACCGAGTTTCCGAAGGGCTCGGAGAGCTCGTCGATCATCGAGGGCGGGATGTAGAGGTTGCTCGCCGGATCAGGATCCATCTCCTCGCGGAGCGACTGGTCGCTCATGCGTTCGCGCTTGACCTTTTCCTGCAGCATCATGATCCCGTACATCAATCCTTCCGGACGCGGCGGGCACCCCGGAACGTAGACGTCGACGGGAATGATCGTGTCGATCCCCTGCACCACGGCGTAGTTGTCGAACATGCCGCCCGACGAGGCACAGGCGCCCATCGAGATCACCCATTTGGGCTGCGGCATCTGCTGATAGATGCGGCGGATCACCGGCGCGAGCTTGAACGGGACACGGCCGGCGCAAATGAGGACGTCGGCTTGTCGTGGCGAGAATGACATGCGCTCCATGCCGAAGCGCGCGAGGTCGAAGCGCGCCGCCGCCGACGCCATGAACTCGATCGCGCAACACGCGGTGCCGAACGGCATCGGCCAGAGCGAGTTTGCGCGTCCCCAGTTCACGAGCATATCGAGGCGCGTGGTGATCCACCCTTCCTGCGCCGGCGGATCATAACTGACGACGTTGCCGGCGTCGCCGCGCGCGCCGTGGCGCGAGACGGAGGCATCAGGGCGAGGGGCTAATCCCATTGCAGCGCTCCCTTCTTCCAGACGTAGACGAACCCGACGACCAGGATCGCCATGAACACCAGCATCTCGCCGAGTCCGAAGAACGAGACGTTACCGGCGGGGCAGGCGTTGTTGACCATGGGGACGGCGCACGAGAGCTGCCGGTAGTAGACCCCCCAGGGAATCATGAACACGGTCTCGATGTCGAAGATGATGAAGAGCATCGCGACCATGTAGAACTTCACCGAGAACCGTTCTCGGGCATCGCCCAAAGGGGGAATGCCGGACTCGTACGGAGTGTCCTTGACCGGCGTCGGGCGCCGCCGGATCACCAGCGTCGACAACGCCACGATCAGGACGGCGTTGAGCGCGACGAACCCGATCAGCAGCAGGACGGGGAGATACGTTCGATCCATGGGGCTCCGAGCGAACTCCAAAGTTCGTGAAAGATTTCACGTGTTCAGCGCGGGTAACCTACCCGAAGGAGTAGGAGAGTGTCAACGGACGTAACGCGAACACTGCGAGCGACTTGGATCGTTCTCGTGGGAACGACTTGGATCGCTGTCGCGTGTGCACCGCAAGGCAGCAGCTCGCGCGACCGATAGCCCGCGCGAAACCGCCTCACATACCGTCCGAGCGTCCGCGAAACTGGCGCTTTGCGCGTCGCTACCCTGCCCCTCCGGCGCTGCTCTCCTCGCGCTCGAAGACCGAACCGTACAGGTAGTCGCGGTTCATGCGCGCAATCGTATCGATCGAGATCTCCTTGGGGCAGGCTTCCTGGCACTCCCCAAACAGGGTGCAACCGCCGAAGTGCTCGAGGTCCATCTGCGCCACCATCTTGAGCGCGCGGCGATAGCGCTCCGGTTGCCCCTGCGGCAGATGACCGAGGTGCGAGATCTTGGCCGCGGTGAAGAGCGAGGCGCTCCCGTTGGGACACGCCGCCACGCAGGCGCCGCATCCGATGCATGCGGCAGCGTCCATCGCCGCATCGGCGTCGGGCTTCGGGATCGGGAGCGCATTCCCGTCAGGGGCGTTACCGGTCGTGACCGACACGAAGCCGCCCGCCTGGACGATTCGATCGAGCGCCCCACGGTCCACGCAGAGATCGCGCAGTACGGGGAACGGGTCGGCGCGCCACGGCTCGATCGTGAGGGTCTCGCCGTCCCGGAACGAACGCATGTGCAGCTGGCACGTGGTCGTCGCCTTCATCGGGCCGTGGGCGGTGCCGTTGATCATCAGTCCGCACATGCCGCAGATCCCCTCGCGACAGTCGTGATCGAAGGCGATCGGGGCGTCGCCCTTCTCGGTGAGCCCTTCGTTCACGACGTCGAGCATCTCGAGGAACGACATCTCAGGCGAGACGTCGCGTGCCTGATACTCGACGAACTTGCCGGCGGCATTCGGACCGGACTGGCGCCAGACGCGAAGCGTGAGGTTCATGGGACAGACGGACGGGAGACGGGGGACGGGGGACGGGAGGTCACTTGTACGACCTCGTCGCCAGGTGCACGTTCTCGAACTCGAGCGGTTCCTTGTTGAGGATCGGCGGTTCGCCGTCGCCGGCGAACTCCCATCCGGCGACATAGGCGAAGTGATCGTCGTCGCGACGCGCCTCGCCGTCGTCGGTCTGGTGCTCGGTGCGGAAGTGACCGCCGCAGGACTCCTCGCGATGGAGTGCGTCGAGGCACATCAGCTCCCCTAACTCGAGGAAGTCGGCGACGCGCCCGGCGTGCTCCAGCGACTGGTTGAACTCATCGCCGCTCCCCGGGACGTTGACGTTCTCCCAGAACTCCTCGCGTAGGGCGGGAATGAGGCGCAGCGCCTCCTCGAGCCCGGCGGCGTCGCGCGCCATCCCGCACTTCTCCCACATGATTGCGCCGAGCTCGCGATGGAACGACTGCACGGTGCGCTTGCCGCGGATCCCCACCAGTCGCTTGAGACGCTCCTCCACGGCGCGCTCGGTGGCCCGCACTTCGGGGTCGTCAGGTGCAACCGGCGCCAACTTATGGCTGGCGAGGTAGTGCCCGATGGTGTACGGAATGATGAAGTAGCCGTCGGCGAGTCCCTGCATCAGCGCGCTGGCGCCGAGGCGGTTGGCGCCGTGGTCGGAGAAGTTCGCCTCGCCGAGCACGTGCAACCCGGGGATGGTGCTCATGAGGTTGTAGTCGACCCAGAGCCCGCCCATCGTGTAGTGCACGGCGGGGTAGATGCGCATCGGCACCTTGTACGGGTCCTCATCGGTGATGCGCTCGTACATCTGGAACAGGTTGCCGTAGCGCTCCTCGATCTTGTCCTTCCCCAGGCGATTGATCGCGTCGCGGAAGTCGAGGTAGACGCCGAGCCCACCCGGGCCGACGCCGCGCCCGCTGTCGCACGCTTCCTTGGCGGCACGCGACGCGATGTCGCGAGGCGAGAGGTTGCCGAATGACGGGTACTTCCGCTCGAGATAGTAGTCGCGCTCCGCCTCGGGGATCTGCCCGGGCGGGCGCTTGTCGCCTTGCGCCTTCGGAACCCAGACCCGTCCGTCGTTGCGGAGCGACTCCGACATCAGCGTGAGCTTGGACTGATAGTCGCCGCTCTGCGGGATGCACGTCGGATGGATCTGCGTGTAGCACGGATTGGCGAAGGCTGCACCGCGCTTGTAGGCACGCCACACGGCGGTGGCGTTGCACCCCTTGGCGTTGGTCGACAGATAGAAGACGTTGCCGTATCCGCCCGTGGCGAGCACCACGGCGTCGGCGAGATGCGTTTCGATCTTTCCTGTCACGAGGTGGCGCGTGACGATGCCGCGCGCGCGCCCGCCGACGATGACCACGTCGAGCATTTCGGTGCGCGGGTGCATCTGCACGCCCCCCTTGGCGATCTCCTTCTCCAGCGCCTGGTACGCGCCTAACAACAGCTGCTGCCCGGTCTGGCCGCGTGCGTAGAAGGTGCGCGAGACCTGCGCGCCGCCGAACGAGCGATTGGCGAGGAGCCCGCCGTATTCACGCGCGAACGGGACGCCCTGCGCCACGCACTGGTCGATGATGTTGACCGAGATCTGCGCCAGGCGATACACGTTCGCCTCACGCGAGCGGAAGTCGCCCCCCTTCACCGTGTCGTAGAAGAGGCGCTGCACCGAGTCGCCGTCGTTCTGGTAGTTCTTGGCGGCGTTGATCCCGCCCTGCGCGGCGATCGAGTGCGCGCGCCGCGGCGAGTCCTGGAAGCAGAAGCAGGAAACCTGGTAGCCGAGCTCCGACATCGTTGCGGCTGCCGACGCGCCGGCGAGCCCTGACCCCACCACGATCACGTGGAATTTCCGCTTATTCGCGGGGTTCACCAGCTTCATCTCGAACTTGTGCCGGTCCCACTTGTCGGCGATCGGGCCTTCCGGAGCCTTCGAGTTGAGTTCCATCAGCGGAGGTCTCCAGCGGCGGGAGTGGCCGGCCCGGATAGCGTGAGGTTTGGCGCTGCTCCCGGCGCCACGACGGTGTGCAGTTCCTCCGACACGGGGGTGTCGTCCTGGAAGAAGCCGAGCGCTGCAGCGATGGGCACGGCGACGAAGCCGAGCGCCACGATGACCGCGATCGCCACCGCGATGTTGCGATGGAGCGGCGCGGCCGACGGGCGGCGTGCCCCAAGCGTCCGCAGCGACGCCCACGCGCCGTGGTACAGGTGGAAGCCGAGGCTCGCCATCGCGACGACGTAGAAGAGCACCGCCCACCAGCGCGAGAAGCCGTTTCGCAGGTTGTGATACGGATCGAGGTGCACGAAGCCCGGAACGCCGATCCCGAACGTCATGTCGGCGATGTGGAAGACGATGAAGGCGAGGAGCAGGATGCCGCCGGCGCGCATCGTTCGCGACGCAAGCGTGGAGACCTGCGACTTGTGAACGCCGTAGGCGACCGGACGAGCCGCCCTGTTTCGCGCCCACAGCTGCAACGCGGCCGTCACGTGCAGTGCCACCGCCGCGATCAGCACGCCGCGCACGATGTAGATGAGCCCTTCGGTGTTGCGCAGAAAAACGGCGTAATCGTGCATCGCCTGCGCTGCGCCGGTCCCCTTGAACATCTGGAGGTTGCCGGCCATGTGTCCGAACACGAAGCCGATCCCGATGATCCCGGTCACGGCCATCACGATCTTCTTGCCGACGCTGGAATCCCAGAACCGGCGCACGCGACTCACGGACGCCCGGGCGCCGCCAGTCGACGGCATCGCGGTTGCTGCCATAGGGTGCAGGGAGTGAGGGAGGAGAATCGATCACCGCGCACCGGAGAGACGCTCGAGGCGCCTCCCCGGATGCGCACGCGGATCAGGCCAGTTTGGCCATCGGCTCGCGCACGGCGTCGGCGCTCTTGCCTAACGCGGTACGCTCGGCGTCGGTCAGCTCGACCTCGAGCACCTGCTCCAGCCCCTTCCGCCCCAGCTTGCACGGCACGCCGAGGAAGAGGTCCTTCATCCCGTACTCGCCCTGCAGCCACGCCGCGCACGGCAAGATGCGCTTCTGGTCCTGCACGATCGCTTCGACCATCTGCACCGCGCCGGCAGACGGTGCGTAGTACGCGGAGCCCGTCTTGAGGAAGCCAACGATCTCGGCGCCACCGTTGCGTGTGCGATCCACGATCTTGTCCAGGACGTCGCGTGGCATGAGCTGCGTGATCGGGATTCCGCTCACCGTCGTGTAGGAGATCAGCGGGACCATCGTGTCGCCGTGTCCGCCCAGCACCATCGCCTGGATGTCGCGCACCGAGACGTCGAGTGCCTCGGCGAGGAAGGCGCGATAGCGCGCCGTGTCGAGGACGCCGGCCATACCGAGTACGCGCTCGCGCGGGAAGCCCGACGCCTGCATCGCCACGTGGCACATCACGTCGAGCGGGTTCGAGACGATGATGAGGATCGCGTTCGGTGACGACTTCGACACCTGCTCGGCGACCGACTTCACGATCCCCGCGTTCGTGTTCATGAGGTCGTCGCGCGACATGCCAGGCTTGCGCGCAATGCCGGCCGTGATCACGACGATATCGGAGCCGGCCGTTTCGACGTACCCGTTCGTGCCGATGATGCGCGTGTCGTAGAGTTCGATCGGCGCCGACTGCCACTGATCCAGCCCCTTCCCCTGGGGAATCCCCTCGGCGATGTCGACGAGGACGACCTGCTTGGCGAGTTCCTTTTCGGCCAGGCGCTGGGCAGCCGTTGCGCCGACATTGCCAGCACCGACGACCGTGATCTTGTTGACCATGTATCAGTTGTAGTTGGGGGAGCGAAGTAATGACTCTCCCAAGCTAGCGGAGGCACGAAGTCGCTTCAACGCCCGGCGCGCATCGATCACGATTGCATCGTGCGCGACGCGCTGCACGTTCGTTCTGTGCAGCAATCGACCTCGGATTCTCTCGTATTCAGACGCGACGCATCATCCACGACGGTCCCGCGATGTGCGCGTGCTACCCCCCCACCTGCGACAGCGCCCGCAGTCCGCCGACTTGCATCTGCAGAAGCTGGTGCTCCTTTGGCTTCTCGGCGAGCGCCTGACGAAAGAGCGGTTCCATCGGCTCGCCGCGACGCAGCGGATCGCGCAGGTTGACCTCGTGATCGCCGTACAGGCACGTGCGCAGGCGCCCGTCGGCGGTGAGGCGGACGCGGTTGCACGAGCCGCAGTAGGTGTGCGTCATCGGTGTAATGACGCCGACGGTTCCCGGCGAGCCGTTGATGCGGTAGTACTTCGCCGGCCCGTTACCGCGAGGCCCCGAGTCGCTCGTTAGGGTCCCGACGGCGCTGATGCGGTCGAGCACTTCCTCGCTCGGGACGAC
>JBGAHX010000116.1:0-4931 GCA_044225935.1 Gemmatimonadaceae bacterium | reverse complement strand
TCCTTGGCCGAATCAGCCTGCACGCGCGCGATGAGGTCGAGCCGCATCGCTTCGTGGTCGAGCGTGTCCCGTGCTTGCTGGTTCGCCAACGGAGATGGCCACAGGACGGAGGCCAGATGGAGTATGATCGCGAAGGCGACGATTAGATAGACGCCGAGCCAGAAGGGCCCTTTCGTCATCGCCTTGAGTCCCTTCCAGCTTTCGCTCGTTGGCCCCTCGCTGGCGCCCCTCGTATCCGTGCCGTCAGGCTTGCCTTCCGCTCCCATGGCGCTGCCCCCGTGTCACGTCGTCACACGCTAGTCCTGCACTCTCAGTGTGACGGACGTGACGGGAGATTTTCTCGCGGGGAGCGTGCGCGATGCCGGGGCCGCTCAGGCGTGCGTGATCTTTGCGCCGAAGCAGTTGCCGCCCACACGCTCCTCGGCGGAGAGCTTCGCCATCGGTATGGGCATCGTCTTCTTCAGGATCGGGGTCACGGCATCGACCGGGTTGGGTCCCGTCGACACCGGCTCCATGAGGCGGTAGATCCACTTGAAGTCCGCGTCCTCGTCTTCGGCGTTGCGCAGTTCGAGTTCGTCCCATTCCAGCGGATTGTCGCCACACAGATTCCCGATCCGAAGTGCGATCGCCGGCTGGTCGCGAGGTGCAACGATGGGTCGAAGTGGAATCTCGATCGTACGCTTCGTATCGAACGATACGAGTCGAATGGTGAGTCCGGTTCCGGCAACCATGCACCGCCACCGCACGATGCTGGCGTACTGCTGCGCCGCGATGCTCGCTCCGCCCCGCAGCTCGCCGCCGATGCTCCAACTTCCGCCGCTGAGGACAGACTCCATCTTACCACCTACCAACGTGGTGCGCATGAGCACAATCTCTGGAGGCACCGCATCCAGCAGCGTCGCGAGTGGCTGCATCGTTGGTGCGATCGCGCCAAGGTCGGGTAGAATGGGAGACGTCATCCCGGCTTCGCCGCCGACCACGCCCATCTGCAGCTCCTCGCGATCGAATCGGTGGATGACCTCGTACGATGGATTTTCAGCTGAGATCCCACCGATATCGCCGAGTGCTCCCGACGTCAGCGCCGCCATGTCGAAGCGCAAATATCCGACGTGCGGCACTGCCTCTGAATCGTCGGCGTGGCGTTCGCGCACTCCCTTGAAGCGCGCGTCGGGCATGATGACGTTCACCGTGGCCTTCGATGGTTCAACGATGTGCAACATCGGACCGACGAATTCGATACGCAGCTCGAATGTGGGTGTAGTCGGATGGCTGGTCGGCATGATCTAAGGTCCAGTGTACGTGAAGGCGGCCCACATTCGCGGGGCGCGCTGGCGAGGATCGGACGAGCGAAGGGCGAGCTGTTGAGCGAGTTGGAGTGCCACTGACGGCGGTACGTTCTGGCGCAGATTTCGGTGGAGCTCGAGCAGCAGGTTTGCCGTCGCGTCATCCCGAATCGGCCAGAGGGTACTGACGGTCGCCGACACCCCCGCGCGCAGAAAGCTGAACGCCAACCCAGCCGCTGCTCCCATGCGGCTCGGGCGCGCACTCAGTGTGTTGCATGCCGAGAGCACGACGACCTCGACATTCGACAGCCGCAAGGTTCCGATTTCCGCGGCGTGGATCGATGAACCGTGCGCGGAGTCGCCGGGCGCCAGGGCGAGATACGAGAGCTCGGGTTGCACGCCGTTGAAGATCGCATGCCCAGCGAAGTGCACGATGTTCGACGTGGCGATGGACGAGAGCAGCGTCTGCTTCGTGGCAGCGGGCCCGGTGAGCAGGATCGCCCGCGGATAGAGCTCGGCGACACGAGCGGCTTCGCTCGCCGCACCCGGGAGCGGTGGCAATCGTTCAGTGGAGCGTGGGTCCGTTGCAGGGTCGCCTACCACCAGCGCGCGGTGCGACGGGGCGTGCGGCCGTCGAGACGTGAGTGCCATGAGCAGAAATGACGCACTCGGTACGACGCCGATTTGATACCGCTCGATTGCGTACTTCCCGGTCCTTGCGTCCCAGAGCGCCGCAAACGGAACACCATACAGCTCGCGATCGGGGACGATCGATACTCGCTCGACGCCCGCGAGACTATCAAGCGCCGGTCGGAGGAGAAGGTCGAACAGTTGAGCGCCTGCCGAGGTGCTATCCGCCGAAGTAGTGTCGAGCTCCCGCGCGAGGTGCCTGACGAGCGTGGCGACGGAGTCCCGGCTCGCGCGCACGACATGCACCTGCGAGGCGCGCGATGTCGCACTCCAGATGACGACATAATCGCGAAGGAGTGCGTACTCGATGAGCGCCGAGCGAGGCGTGAGCGCTCGTCCGACATTCGCGAGCGCCTGCTCCGGACGCGCGATGGAGACATTCCCGGGGCGGCTCGCGGGCCAAGTCGCGGTGCGCGCGCGTTCCATGAAGCCGAACGCGCTCTCGTGGCGTCCACTCCGCACTTCGAGGTCGATCATCTCATCAAAGATCTGTTCGCTCGTTTCCGCGAACGTCGTTCGCCCCTCTGCCGTCTGGAACGCCGCGTGTCGCTGCTCTATCCCTGCGATCGCCCGTCCGAGCCACCGCCTGGCCTGTGCATCGTCGCCGAGTTGGCGGGAGGACCGGGCGGCCTCAAAAAGTGCTTCAGGGAGATAGTGGTCGTTCTCGAACGTTTGCAGAATCGTGATCGCGCCGGTGAATGCCTGTAACGCAAGGTGCGGATCGCGCGCTATGCGCCCTTGGGCCAACATGGCGCGCGCCCTGATTCGGTCGAGCCCTCGCCCAGCGGGCAATCGCTCGGTGGCCCGCGCGATCTCCACGAGCATCTGCTCAGCGTCGGCAGAGCGACCAACACTCAGGGCGGCGTCTGCTCGAGCGCACAACGCCATCGCGGCGTCTTCTGCGGTCCCAATGGAGCTGGCCACGTCGACCATCTCCTCGGTGATCGCCAGCGCCGCGTGATTCAACTCCAGCGCACGCGCGTCGCCTGCGACTTGTTCGAGTTGTCCATAGTACGGATCCGACGCGCGGTTCGCGGCAAGCAAACGGAGGGCCTTGAAGCCCTCGTCGTAACCCTCCGAAGTTCGTCCAGCCAGGATGAGCCCTTCCGCGAGCAGCTGGGAGAGGAAGCCGTCGGTCAGGCGCTCGTGGGCGCGCAGGACGTGCGGCTGCGCAGCGCGATAGTAGTCGGTGCCTCGCTCGTAGTTGCCGCGACGCGACTGGCTCACGCCTAACGCCTGCAGTGCCTTTCCGCGAAGTGCGGGTTCGTCGGGCGTTGCCGTCGCGGCTACGAGTTCGAGCGTGCGGTCGCCCGCGGCGTAGTGTCCCTCGTTGATCAGGCTTCCCGCGAGATAGTACGAAGCCCATCTGGCGGCAGCCTCGGACCCATTCGCGCGAAACGACGCCCTCGCGCGTTGCAGTTGGACGCCTGCTTGCGCGTATTCGCCGCGACCGAAGGCGAGGATTCCATCCGAGAATTCCCGGTGAGCGCGCGCGAGCGGCGCGAGCGTGCGCCCGCGCGTCGCCCCGCGCGCGATCGCCTGCACTGCGAGCGCGAGGCTTCGATCGCTCGCGCAGGTGGCCAACTGCTCCGAGAGGCGCGTCGCGAGCGCGAGCAATTGAGGTGCAGTCGTCGTCTCGGCATCGAGCGCGAGTCGACCCCACTCTCCCAGCAGCGTGAATCCCAGGCTTCGCGCAAGCTCGGGAAAGGCGCACGCTCCGCTCGTCACTGCTGCCAGGGTCGGATACACGCCGCGCCTGGCGTCGCGTTCCATCTGCGTCAGGGCCGTCGCCGACGAATCTTCCGCGGAGAGTTGCCGGAGATGCGCCTGTGCCTCGCCGCGCCAACCGTTCGACGTCTCGACTGCGAGGAATTGCGTCCACGCGCGCCGTGCGACTCCGCGCATGTAGAGTCGCTCGGCGATCAGGGCGCGATTGAAGCGCGCCGGGACAAAGTTCGAGTCCACGGCGAGTGCGCGCTCAACCGCATCGAGGGCCCGAAGCATGGGCTCGAGCATCTGATCTCGCTCGGCAACGGCAACGTAGGTCACTGCGAGATCGTTGAACGTGACGGCATTCGCGCGCTCGGCAACCACGGCTCGCTCGAGCAACGCCCGCGCGCGATCGAGTCCCGCTGGGACTTGCTGCATCCACCGCAGTTCCACAAACGCCCGCGAGCGGAGCGCGCTCGGAGACGAGTCGCCTCGGGTCGAGCGTATGACTTGTTCGGTCGATCGCGAAAGCGACTCGAAGCCCTCCGCCCCCGGAGACGGCAGTCTCGCGCACTCCTCGCGCGTGACGACGCTCGACGAGTCGACGGCTCGGCAGGGAAGCCAGACGTGCGCCGCCGCCAGGCGAGCGGTGGTAAAGCGTTGTTCGAAAGAAACACCCGGCGCACCCTGCGACAGCAGCGCGGAGTCTCGCACACCGCCGCACGAGGTCACTCCGCACGCCAGGGAAAGCACCCAGGTCAGCTTGTGCGCGCGGGCCGCAACGCGAATCGCTGAGCGTGGAGATCGCACTGCGCACCTTCTCCCAGAGGTTGGCAACCGAGAGGGGCGAATGTACTGTCGATCGGTTGCGGCAGCCAGAGAGCACTGCGGCTCGGAATCGAGCGAGCAGAGTCCGTCTGAATCGACGGAGATTCCGCTACTTCGTTGGTTGTCGCCCGTCCGCGACTGCGGCGGTGCGAATAGCGATACTCCAACCTCACCGTGAACATGGCGACGCAACCTCTGCCCGACGATCCGACGCTGAGCAAGGCGTACCTGAGTGCGATCAGGAAGTATCTGAAGCAGCCGGGCGTGACGGGTGTGGACTGGGGATATCGCTACGTGAACGGAATTCGTACCGAGGAGAAGACAGTCCGTGTGCATTTCGAGCACGAGGCGTTGCACCCGGCGGTCGCGATGCGACTGGCCAGCCTCACGTTACCTGCGGCACATCTGCCGCAGCTCCCC
>JBGAHX010000115.1:0-4941 GCA_044225935.1 Gemmatimonadaceae bacterium | reverse complement strand
CACGCATTCATTCCGTTCGCACGCGTGGATCACATGCACCCAGTGGCGGTGATTGCGATCGCCACCGCCGCCGATGGTCCCGCCCTGACGCGCGAAGTCTACGGCGACGACGTGATCTGGACCGACTGGCAGCGCCCGGGGTTTGAGCTGGGGCTGGAACTGCAACGAATCTGTAGGGAACACCCGCAGGCGAAGGGCGCCATCATGGGGCAGCACGGCCTCATCAACTGGGCCAACGACGACCGCGAGTGCTACGAGCTCACGCTCGAGCTGATCCGGCGCGCCCAATCGTACATCGACGCGCGTGCCTCGCGAACGACACCATTTGGCGGACCGCGAGTGCAGCCGCTCGACGAGTCGGCGCGTCACGACATCCTGGTGGAGCTGCTCCCGTGGTTGCGTGGAAAGGTGAGCCGCGAGGGAAGCTCCGGTCCAACCGTTAGGCAGATTGCCACGGTGGAGATGCGAGACGAGGTGCTCGCTTTCGTCAGTTCGAACGACGCGGCACGACTGTCGGAGCTGGGGACGAGTTGTCCAGATCACTTCCTGCGGACGAAGATCAAACCGCTGTACGTCCCGTGGAATCCGCAGCGCGACGGGATCGACACGCTCAAGTCGCAGCTCGCCGAAGGACTCGCGCAATATCGCGCCGACTACGCCGCCTACTATGCGGCGCATCGGCACTCCGACTCGCCGGCTATGCGGGTGAGTGCGCCGAGTGTCATCCTGATCCCCGGCGTTGGGATGATTGCCTGGGGAAAGTCGAAGTCCGAGAGCCGCGTGACGGCCGAGTTCTATACTGCGGCAATCGGCGTGATGCGTGGCGCCGAAGGAATCAGTCGGTACATCGCATTGCCGCGCCAGGAGGCGTTCGACATCGAGTACTGGTTGCTCGAGGAAGCGAAGCTTCGACGCATGCCAGCGGAGCGTCCCCTCGACCGCGCAGTGGTGCTGGTCGTCGGCGCAGGGAGCGGCATCGGGCGCGCGGTGGTTGGCGCACTGATCTCCCGCGGGGCGACAGTGGCGGCAATCGACCTAAACGCAGAGAGCGCCGATGCGACCGCGAAGAAGGCACAGGATGCCGTGGGAATGGGGATCGGCGTCGCTGGTACCGGAATTTCCGGGTGCGGTCCGGTGATCGGGCTCGGCGCCGACATGACCGATCGCACCTCGATTCGAAAGGCGCTCGGCGCAGTCATTCTCGCGTATGGCGGCATCGATCACGTGGTGGTGACGGCCGGCTATTATCCAACGCCCGACGAAGCGGGGAACGTCGAGGATCACGAGTGGGCGCGCGCGTTCGCGATCAACGTGACGGGACCGTTCCTCGTCGCGGATGAAGCGTGGAAGGCCTGGCAGTTGCAAGGGATCGACGGAAGCCTGGTGATCACGACCAGCGTGAACGCGGTCGTGCCGAAGGCGGGCTCGCTTGCCTACGACACGAGCAAGGCGGCGGCCAATCATCTCGTGCGGGAACTCGCGGTGACATTCGCACCACTGGTGCGCGTGAATGGCGTCGCACCGGCCACGGTGCTGGAAGGCTCCTCGATGTTCCCGCGCGAGCGCGTGGTCGCCTCGCTGGCCAAGTACAAGCTTCCACACGATGACTCGGCCTCCGACGAGGAGCTGCGCGACGCGCTCTCCGCGTTCTACGCCAAGCGCACACTTACCGGGCGACCGGTGACGCTGGCAAGCCAGGTTCAGGCAATTACCGCCTTCCTCACCGACGATTTCAGCAAGACGACGGGACAGATCGTGAACGTGGATGGCGGGTTGGCCGCAGCGTTTCTCCGGTGAGCTACGACGCGTTCAGCGGGCGCGCATTGCACCCTACCGGCTGACATGCGCGGCGAGGCACTGCTACAGGCTCGCGACGTCAGCAAGGCGTACGCCGGCGTCCAGGCATTGCGCAGCGCGACGTTTGACTTGCGGCCCGGCGAGATCCACGCACTCGATGGTGAGAACGGCGCTGGAAAATCGACGCTCATCAGGATACTGAGCGGCGCCACACAGCCCGATGGCGGCTCGATTGTCATTGTCGGCGAGGAGGTGACGGACCACTCGCCGAGCGCCGCCAAGCGACATGGCATCGCCTGCATCTATCAGCAGCCGGCGCACTTTCCCGAACTCACCGTCGCCGAGAACCTCGCCGTCGGGGTCGAGCGTCCCGGACGCTTCGGCATTGTCGATTGGAAGGCGCGACGTGAACGCGCCGCTCGAATGCTCGCGCGTGTTGGGGCGACGATCGATCCCACGACGACGGTGGCAGAGCTCAGCATGCCGCAGCAGCAACTCGTCGAGATCGCGCGCGCGCTCGGCGCCGACGCGCGCATCCTCATACTCGACGAACCCACCGCTTCGCTCACCGAGAAGGACGCACAGCATCTGCTGGCCGTGCTGCGCCGACTCCGCGCGGGCGGCGTCGGGATGATCTACATCTCGCACCGGCTGGAGGAATTGTCAGCCATCGCGGATCGTGTCACCGTGCTCCGCGACGGAGAGACGATAGGGACGCGCGCCATGTCCGCCGTGTCGCGCGCGCAGCTCATCGAGATGATGGTCGGGCGTAGCCTGTCGTCCATCTATCCGGTGCGCGACGCGATCATCGGCGAGCCGGTGCTGCAGCTGCGCGAGTTCGGCTGTTCGGCGAGTGGGGTGCACGGCGTCACGCTGACGGTACGCGCTGGCGAGATACTCGGTGTGGCCGGCCTGGTGGGTGCGGGGCGTACGGAGCTGGCCCGCGCGATCTTTGGCCTCACGCCGTCGGACGCGGGCGAGATGCTGCTCGAGGGGACTCGCGTCCACGCAGAGTCATCCTCCCGCGCCATCAGTCACGGGGTGGCCTACGTGCCGGAAGATCGCCGGAAGCACGGGGTCGTGCCGGAGATGGCGATCAGTGACAACATCACACTTGCATCGCTCGACCGGTGTTCGCCTTCGGGCGCACTCGGCGCACTCGGCGCGCTCGATGGGGATCGGGAGCGTGCGATCGCGGTGGAGTATGTCTCGAAGCTGCAGGTCCGCACTCCATCGACATTCAACGCGGTCGGCATCCTGTCGGGAGGGAACCAGCAGAAAGTCGCCTTGGCGCGCTGGCTGGCGACAGATCCGCGGCTCCTGATCCTGGACGAGCCCACGCAGGGCGTAGACGTCGGCGCAAAGGCGGAGATTCACGCGATCATCTCGACGCTCGCCGAGCGTGGCGTCGCGATCATCCTGATCTCGTCGGAGCTGCCGGAGATCCTGGGGATGAGCGACCGCATCGTGGTGATGCGCGAGGGGACCATCGTGCGAACGTTCGATCGCGTCGACGCCACGCCCGCGCTGCTGCTCGAGGCGGCGCTGGGCGACACGCCGAAAGTGGCGAGCTTCGCGTGATCGTCCGCCGATTCCAGCGCGAGCTCGCGCCATTGAGTGCGTTCGCTGTGTTGCTGTGCACAGTTGGAGCGATCGCGCCCGCGTTTTTCTCGGCAAACAACCTCCGTGACCTGGCGGTTGGAAACGCGCCGGTGCTCATCGTGGCCATCGGAATGACGCTGGTAATACTGGTCGGCGAGATCGACATCTCGGTGGGATCCCAGTTCGCCGTATGCAGCGTGCTCCTGGCGCTCCTGGCGAAGAGTGGGGTGCCGGTGCTCGTGCTCCCGGTGATGGCGTTAGGCATCGGTGCCGTATTGGGCGCGGTCAACGGCGTCCTGGTCGGCGTCCTTGGCTTGCCGTCCATCATCGTGACGCTGGCGATGATGGTCGCATGGCGCGACGGGCTGCGTTGGACGACCGACGGCGCATGGGTCATGGGACTCCCCGCGAACTTTCAGTGGTTCGGCCTCTCGGCGGGCGCAGCCACCTTGATCATCGTCGGGGGATCGCTGGTGCTGCTCTCCGCGGCGGCAACGGTCCTTCGACATCTCGCAATCGGTAGAGCGCTCTATGCCGTCGGCTCGAATGCGGAGGCGGCGCGGCTCGCCGGCATCGATCCCATGCGTGTGCGGTTGCGGGTGTTCGTGGTCATGGGGGCGATGACCGGGCTTGCCGCACTGCTCAACGCCGTCCGGTTCGATGCCGTGCCGGCAAGCACGGGGACTGGACTCGAGCTCGAGGCGATCGCCGCCGTCGTGGTCGGTGGTGCGGCGATCACCGGCGGCAGAGCGAATCTCGTGGGCACCCTCATCGGCGTTGCGCTGTTAGGCTCGATCGGTACGGCACTCACGTTCGTTGGCGTGAATCCCTTCTGGGAGAAGGCGATCCAGGGCGCGATCATCCTCGCGGCGCTGGGATCGGAGGCACTGCTTGGGCGCGTCGCTTCGATGCGTACGACGCGTGCGACGCGTGCGCCGCTCGAGAAGGGCCATGGTCGCTAGTCATGACGCCCGCGTGAGCGGCGGCGCTGAGAGCATGCTGGCCACGACGCCTTCACTGCGGGAGCGAATTGCTCCCAACGGCGAGTGGGTGCTCCTGCTGCTCGTGGTTGGGGAGTGCACGTTGTTCGCGCTCACCGGGCAGAACTTCCGCACCGTCGGCAACGCGTTCGAGATCGCGCGACTGGCGACCGAAGTCGGCTTGCTCGCGCTCGCGCTCACGCCGGTCATCATCACGGGCGGGATCGATCTCTCCGTGGGTTCGATGATGGGGCTTTCCGCGGTGGTGTGCGGAGCGCTCTGGCGCGATGCCGGCGTGCCGCTCCCCTTGGCGATCGTGCTGACGCTGCTGACGGGGGTCGCGGGGGGCGCGCTCAACGCGATCATGATCGCCCGGCTCAAGTTCCCGCCGCTCATCGTCACCCTCGGCACTTTCTCGCTCTTTCGCGGTGTCGCGGAAGGGCTCTCGCGCGGAATCGAGAACTACTCGGGCTTTCCTCCGTCGTTTCTCTATCTCGGGCAAGGATACGTCGGCGGCGTGGTGCCGACACAGCTCTTCGTGCTTCTCGGTACGATTGCCGCG
>JBGAHX010000047.1:0-43619 GCA_044225935.1 Gemmatimonadaceae bacterium | reverse complement strand
GCCGCCGGACTGGCGAAGGGTGATTGGCTGATCGCGCATGGCCTCCCCTACATCGCGCGCCCGTCGTACGGTGTGCGCGCACCCAAACAACCGATCGCTGGTCTCGCATTCGCCGGAACGGTGAGCGAGGCCGGCGCGGGCGTCGACGGATTCGCGCCCGGCGACGAGGTGTTCGGGACGTGCAGCGGCGCGCTCGCCGAGTTCGTCGCCGTCCCCGCCAGCACCGTGGCGAAGAAGCCAGCGAATATCTCGTGGGTACAGGCGGCCGCCGCCCCCGTCTCCGGACTCGCCGCGCTCCAGGCGGTACGCGACGAGGCGAAGGTGCAGTCGGGCGAACAGGTGCTCATCATCGGCGCGTCGGGAGGTGTCGGCTCCTTTGCCGTGCAGGAGGCGGTCGACCTGGTAGGGGCGGGAGGTGCGGCGGGGACGGTCGCGGTGAGGGTGTAGGGGATAGCTGGTACCGATGACGATCGAAGCGGAAGTCCATGGACGGCGCGTCAGCATGCGTCGATATTCGACTTCTTCTGACACGCTCCAGCTGGGGTCCTCGCATGATTCGCGTCTGTCTCGCCGGCGCCACCGGATGGGCCGGCTCCGAACTCGCGCGCGGCATCGCGCGCACCGACGACGTCACCATCGTGGGAGCGGTATCGCGGTCGCGCGCCGGCGAATCGCTTGGCGACATCCTCGGTGAACCGCGCCTGACGAGTCGCGTCTCGGCATCCGCCCATGAGGCGCTCAAGACACCGTGCGACGTCTTCGTCGAATACACCAAGCCGGCGAGCGCCAAGTCCAACATCCTCGCCGCCCTCGAGCACGGGGCGAACGTGGTCGTGGGAACCTCGGGGCTGAGCGAGGACGACTTCGCCGAGATCGACGCCGCGGCCAAGCGCGCCCAGCGCGGGGTCCTGGCCTGCGGCAACTTTGCGCTCACGGTTGTCCTGCTGCAGCGCTTCGCCGAGATGGCGGCCAAGCTGATCCCGCAGTGGGAGATCATCGACTACGCGCACGACGGAAAGGTCGACGCCCCGAGCGGAACGGCGCGCGAACTCGCCGCGCGTCTCGGTCGCGTGCAGACGCCGCGCATGACGGTCGATGTCTCCAACACGGTGGGGGTGAAGGAGGCGCGCGGTGGAACGCTCGCCGGCTCGCAAGTGCATTCGGTGCGCCTTCCCAGCTTCGTGGTCAGCGCCGAGGTGATCTTCGGGATGCCCGACCAGCGCCTGACGATCCGCCACGATTCGGGAAAGAGCGCGCTCCCCTACGTCGACGGCGCACTCGTCGCCATCCGCAAGGTGGGGACGCTGGTGGGGCTCCATCGCGGGCTCGATACTGTTCTGGATCTCTAGTTCCCGAACCGGTTCCGTATGCACTCGGCGACTGACGGGCACCCCCGCCCCCTGCGTGTCGCATGACATTCGCGCCTCGGGGGACCGACGATCCGCGCGAACATCTCGCACAGGCCTTCACGTGGGCATGATGACCACGCGCGACGTGCTCCTCTGGCAGTACGACATGGCATGGCGCCTCATGTCGCATCACCTCGAGACGCTCACCACGGACGAGTGTCTCTGGCGACCGGCGGATGTCGGCCTGCACGTGCATCCAGACGCCAGCGGCGAGTGGACGGCCGACTGGCCGGAGCACGAGCGCTACGACCTGGGCCCCGCGAGCATCGCCTGGCTCACCTGGCACGCCTGCTTCTGGTACTCCATGCTCCTCGATCACACCTGCGGCGCCGCTCAGCTGCAACGCGACGACGTGGCGTGGCCGGGAACCGCCGGTGCGGTTCGGGAGACGCTCCGTCAGCTGCACGATCGGTGGCACACCGCGATCGAGCGCACCCCCGCCGACGAGTGGAGAGGAACCGAGCGCACGCGCTGGCCGTTCCGCGATCGCCCCTTCGCCGACCTCGTGGCGTGGAGCACGGTGGAACTCACGAAGAGCGCCTCGGAAATCGGCTACGCTCGTTTTCTCTACGCGAGGCGCCAGCGCTGAGGCACACCGCAAGCACCGCCCTCGCGACGGCGGCGGTTACTCGAAGCCGACCGACTGCACAAACTCCCGGATGCTGGCGTCGGCAGGGTGGACCGTTCCCTTCCCGCTTCGAAGCGCGAGGTATCGGCGCAGGACGGTCGCGGCCTCCTGACGCTCGCCGAGTTCGCGCGCCAGCCGCCCTTCGTCACGTCGCGCCGTCGCGAGGTAGCGCGGCCACCCACTCATGTACGGGCGCCGGCGAATCGCCTCGAGCGCCTGGCGCGGCGCGCCCAGTCGCTCGTACATCCGCGCGAGGGCGATGGGGGCAAAGTTCACCGCATCGCCGATCGCCGGTCCGGTCAGCATCAATGCATCGAGACGCTGCACCCGCGTGCGCGCGTTAGGCGCTCGCCCTTCCACTGCCTCCATCGCGTCGAGCAGGTCGCTGCAGGCGCGTGCCGGCGTACTCACCGGGAGCGTACGGCGCATCGGCGCGGCGTCGCGCATGAGGCGTACAGTGTGTGCAACGGAGCGGCGATCTCCGTGCGCCACGCGCCACTGCTCCAGCACGCACAGGTTCGCCATGCGAATGGCCCGCTCGTCGGGCGTGAGGGGCGCGGCGGACGACGCGGACTGCTCCATTGTCGCGACCGCGCGCCGGGCGCTCGCATCGTCCCCATCGCCGTACAGCGCGTCGAGCACGCGCAGCCGCAGGTGCGCGCCACTCGCCGGGAAGAGTTGCTCGAGCTGCTCCGTGAGATCGAGGGCGAGGATCGGGAGCCCTTCGTTGAGCGCCATGCTGTGCTCGGCCAGGAGCACATCCATCAGCTCGGCCGACCGCGTGGTGCGCAGCTTGAGGATGTGGATCGCGCGCTCGGCGTCCTCGGCGTCGATCGCATCGTACATCCCGCTGAGGGCGATCCAGCGAAGGTCGCTCGCCGACATCTCCGGCATCACGGCGCGACTCTGCGCCAGCGCCGGTCGATCGCCTAACGCAATCGCCACGCGCCAACGTACGAATGGCGCCCGTTCGAGCGACGGGTCCTGCAATGCATCGGACGTGGCGAACTGGCGCAGCGTCGCGGTGTCGGCGCTGCGCGCCGCCAGCAGGAGCAGGAGCGTGCGCGACCAGTCGGCGGAGGGGTCGAGGTCGAGCGAGCGACGGAGCGCGCTCGTCGCGCGCGTGCGCCAGTCCACCGAGCCGATCACCGCACCGTTGTAGAAGAAGCGTTCGCCGAGTTCCTGCCACACTTCGCTGCGATCCGGGGCGAGCATCGCCGCGCGGTTCCACGCCTGCAGCTGCTCCGATTCCGACGATGGCGAGGGATAGCGCGGGCCGGCGAAGGCCTCGAGATGCGCACGATCGGCAGCGTTGAGCCGGTCGCGATACGTCCAGGCAAGGTCGAGTGCCCGCTCGTGCTGCTCGGCACCATTCAGTTTGTCTGCGGCGAGGGCGAGGCGGAGCGCGGCGAGCGCGAAGCTCGAGTCGGCATCGAGCGCGCGCTCGAACTGCTGCACCGCTTCCGCATACTGCTCGCGCCGGTACGCCGCCTGCCCGCTCAGGAAAGCGCGCACCGCGCGCAACGGCGGGAGGCGATGCACCGAGAGTCGCTCCGACACACCGGCGTCGGTTGCGAGGAGTTGCGTCGCCAGGCGATCGACGAGCGTGGTGATGCTGTCGATGGGGCCGTCGACGCGCTCGGAGAAGACCGTGGCGCCAGTCGCCGTCGATGCGACCGACGCCGACAGCACGAGATGAGTCGTACCGCCCACTACGCTCCCGGTCACCACCATCTCTCCGCCGAGCTGTCGCGCCAGGCTGACCGCCGAATCGCGTGGGACGTCGGCCGAACCGAGAAGTCCCGCGTCGCGCCATGCCGCGAGCACGGCTCCGGGATCGACGGCGCGTGCCGCACTGTCGTCGCCCAGTCGCGCCGCGAGCAACTCCACCATCCCCTCGGAGAGATATCGAAGCGACGGGTCGGCAGCCGCTACGCGGAACGGCGCAACGACCAGTCGCTGAGCTTCGACGTGCGCAGTGGTCGCGGCGGGAGGCACCGTCGCCGGAGCGGTAGATGGGCGCAGCGCGAGAGCGATCACGATGACCGCGGCCAGCGGAAGAATCGCGGCAGCGAGCCACCGCCAGCGCAGCGAGCGTGGACGCGAGGCGGTAATCGCGGCCGGCGGCGACTGCGGTAACGAAGCAGGAGCACGATGCGGCGCGTAGGAAGCAGACGCGCTCTCCGCGACGTTCCGCGGCGATTCGGGCGATGAATGTCCTGCTGATCGCTCGACCGGCGAGTTTCCGTCGGCACGCAAGCGCTGCATCAGCGCGTCGAACTCGGTGCCGGGCGAGAGTCCCAGTTCGTCGGAGATCCGGCGTGCGTGGAGGCGTCCCTGCTGCTGTGCGCTCCCGCAGTCGCCGGCGGCAGAAAGCGAACGCATCAGTCGCATCACCGCGCCAGTGTCGAGCGGATCGATCACCACGCGTCGCCGGCGCCACTCGGCACTCATCGAGTGATCGGCACGACGGTCCGCAGCATCGGCAAGCGCGTCGAGCACACCGCAGGCGCGAAGCGCGCGCGCGTTGCGCTGGTCGCTAGCCCATCGCTCGAACTCCGGCGACTGCCCGACGAAGAATCCGTCGAGGAACGGGGCGACGTGGAGCTGCGCCGCGCGCTCGAATTCGTGATGCTCGACGGCCGCATCGAAGTCGGCGACGTCACTCGTGATGCGGGCAGCATTGAGGCGCAGGTCTGCCCCCACGACGATCACATCATCGCAACGGAGCGCTCGGCGCAGGTTGTAGAGCGACTGCGTGAGGGCGTGGCGCGAGCGATCGGGATCGCCCTCGGGCCAGAGGAGCGCGAGGAGCTTGTCACGCGAGACGCCGGCATCGCCGTGCGCTGCGAGCACCGAGAGGATCGCCAGAAGCCGCCGCTGACCGGCTGCACCGTCCAGCGGCACGCCGTCGCGCGCCACGTGAGCGGTTCCGAAGCAATGCAGCCGCAGCACTTGGGGCCTGGTGAGGTCTGGGTGAGATCCGGCTGAGACGTCGCGACTACGATACCCCCGCGCAAACCGGGCGATTCGTTCGGCGCGCGAAATATACCCCCCCACGCCTCACCCTCGAATCCGCATGTACCCACGCCTGTACCCGCACCCGATCGGGCGCACTCGGCACGTGGTGCGCGCCGCCGCGCTCTCCCTCGCCGTCCTGGTCCCTCTCGCTGCCTGCGGTAAGAAGAAGATGGAGACGCCGGCCCCTCAGGCAGTGCCGGCACCCACGCCCGTCCCAACGACCGACGACAGCGACCGCCTCGCGCGCGAGCGCGCGGAACGAGAGCGTGCCGAGCGCGAGGCCGCCGCCCGGGCGCGGCGCGAGGCAATCGAGCGGACCATGTCGGCAGCGGTCCTCTTCGGCTTCGATCGCTACGATCTCACGGCCGAGGCGCGCGAACTGCTCGAAGCAAAGTGGGCGATCCTCAAGGACAACCCGTCGATGCGGCTGCGGCTCGAAGGACACGCCGATGACCTCGGCTCCGACGAGTACAACCTCGCGCTCGGGATGCAGCGGGCGGCGGCGGTGAAGCGCTTTTCGCGCAGCGCGACATTCCCGAGGACCGCTTGGAGATCGTGAGCTTCGGGGAGGAGCAGCCGACGTGCAGCGAGGGGACAGAGGGGTGTCGCGCGCAGAACCGACGCGCGGAATTTCGGATCCTGACCGGGCTCGACGCCGTCGCGGTGCGCGATGGTTCCTAGCGTCCTGCAGCTCCCGGCGCGTGTCGGGCACGCGCCGGGGGGAGCGCTCCGCATCGCGATGGTCTCCGAGTACTACTATCCGCACCTGGGTGGAGTGACCGAGCACGTGCACTACCTCTCGCGCGAGCTTCGCGCGCTCGGGCATCACGTCGACATTCTCACGTCGACCATCGACCCGCTCGACCATCGCGATGGAGTGATCCGGCTCGGGCGCAGCGTCCCCGTGTACGGCAATGCGTCGATGGCGCGCATCACCGTCGCGCGCGGGTTGCGTGACCGGATGCGCGGCGTGCTACGGGACGGGAATTACGACCTGGTGCACGTGCACTGCCCGCTCAACCCTACACTTCCGATGCTGGCGATCGAGGAGGCGCAGGTCCCGGTAGTGGGAACGGTGCACACATGGTTCCCCACTTCGCTGGCCTACGCGATGGGGCGCCGGTACTTCCAGCGACTCCTCGACCGGGTGGACATTCCCGTGGCGGTGTCGGAGGCAGCGGCGCGCGCGCACGATCGCTACTTCCGGGCGCACTGGCGTGTGGTGCCTAACGGGATCGACCTCGAGGAGTTCCGCCCGCAGCTGGCACGCCCCTCGACGATGCCCGGCGACGTCCCCACGATCCTCTTCGTCGGGCGCTTCGACCCGCGCAACAGCCTGGGGATGTTGTTCGAGGCATTCGCCGAGGTCCAGCAGACGGTGCCGAACGCGCGTCTCGTCGTCGTCGGCGACGGGCCGCTGCGCAAGCACTACCGACGCCTTGCCGCCGACAACTCGGGAATCGTCTTTACCGGGCCGCTCGTCGGCGAGCGGGCGGCGCACTACGCCGCCGCCTCGGTCTACGCCTGCCCGACCACGCGTGCCTCGTTCGGGATCACCCTGCTCGAGGCAATGGCCACGGCGACGCCGGTCGTCTGTTCGGACCTTCACGGCTTTCGCTGCGTGGTCAGCCACGAGCAGGAGGCGCTGCTGACGCCGGTGGGGGACGTGGAGCAGCTCGCCCGCGCACTGGTGCGCGTCCTCACCGACGATCCCCTGCGCCGCCGGCTCGGTGCGCGGGGGCTGGAGAGGGCGCAGCAGTTCAGCTGGCAGGTGGTCGCGCGGCAACTCCTCGACGTCTACGCGTCGGCGGGGGTCTCCGCGGCGACGGCCGCGTGAGCGCGATGCTCTCCGCGACGATCGCCGGCGCCGGCACTCTCGTGTTGGGCGCTGCCGCATACGGTACGTTCCACCGCAACAGTGCACTCTTCGGAGCCGTGCTCACGCGACTCCCCGGCACGGCGCGCACGATCTCGCTCACCTTCGACGATGGCCCCAACCCCGAAGCGACGCCGCTGTTGCTGGACACGCTCGCCGCGCACGACGTGCGCGCGACATTCTTCCTCCTCGGTCGGCACGTGGCGCGATGGCCGGCGCTCGCGCGCCGCATCGTGGCCGAGGGACACCAGGTGGGGAACCACGGCTTCGCGCACCGCCGTTTGCACCTGGCGGGCCCGCTCCGCGCACAGCGCGACGTGCTGCAGGGGCGCGACGCGATCTTCCAGGCGTGCGGCGCCGAGACGCGTCACTTCCGCGCTCCCCACGGCTTCCGGAGTCCATTCGTCACGCCCGCTGTGCGCGCGGCTGGCGAGCAGACGGTCGGCTGGACGCTCGGCGTCCGCGACTCCGACTGCCCGGGCGACGCCGAGATCGCCCGCCGCGTGCTCCGGGGCGTGGCGCCGCGTAGCATCGTCCTCCTCCACGATGGCGATGGGTATGACCCGTTAGGCGATCGGACGCAGACGGTCAAGGCGGTCGCGGCGATCATCCCGGCGTTGCGCGCGCAGGGCTACGGCTTCGAGGTGCTTCCGGGCTGATCTCCAGGGCGCGACGCGGCGGCGTCGGCACGATCGTCGGGGCAGGCATGGTGGGAAAGGCGTGCCACGCCCAGGTGGTACGCTCACCCTCCCCTCGCGAGCGATGGCGTTTCCGGACTGGTCCGCAGATGTTGCAGGCGAATTCGTCGCCGCCTGCAACTCATCTGCGGAGATTTCGCATGTCGTTCCTCATCTATCTCATTGGTACGGCCATCTTCATCGCTGGCGTCGCGTGGGCGCTCGTGTCCATGCACCTCTCGCAGCAGTGGGTGGTGATCGTCTGCCTGATCCTGCTCGGCATCGGCATCTTCACCGGCGTCTCCAAGACGAGGGCGAAGGACCCGTCGTAGTCGCGGCGGGGAGAACGCGCGGCGCGTGCCGCCGCGCGCCTGCCTAACGCTACCTGGCCAGGTGCACCGTCTTCCCGCTCGCCGCCGATCGACGCGCCGCATCGAGGATCCGCACGACTGTGACGTTGTTGGCCAGTGCCGACGGCTCGTCGTCGCTCGGGCGATAGCGCCCGCGGACGACGGCAGCGAGATACTGGAACTCGTCGACCGTCGGCGACGGACGCGTCGGCGGCGTGATCGCTTCCTCGACGGGTGCTCCGCTCCGCCGCACGCGCAGCGACTTGCCGTCAGGCGCAAAGACGTACCCCGACGCGCCGTAGATCTCGATGTCCTTGCGCCCCACCGGCCAGTTCCACGATGCCTGAACGATCGCTTGCGTGTGCGGGTACGTGAGGACGATCGTCGCCTCATCGTCTACACGCGGATAGATGGCGGGTTTGATCTGCTGCGTCACGGCGGTGACGCTCAGTGGCGCTTCGCCGTGCATCAGCCAGGTGACGAGGTTGGCGCCGTAGCAGCCGAAGTCGATGAGCGCGCCACCACCATTCTGCACCGGATCGGTCAACCACTCGAAGAACTCGTTGGAGACGCCGATTTCCTTGGGCCCCTGATGCCCGTCGTGTACGACGAGCTTTCTGAGCGGACCGATCGCCGAGTCGCCCTCGGTGAGTTGTCGCGCCGCGAGCATGCTGGGATACCACGTCGTTTCGTAGTTGGTGAGGACGTGGATCCGATGCTTGCGCGCCAGCGCCTCGATGCGGCGCGCGTGCTCATCGCTCACGGCCAGCGGCTTCTCCACCATCACGTGCACGCCGCGCGGCGCCGCCGCCTCGACGACGCCCAGGTGCTCCCGAATCGACCCGAAGGCCATCACGGCATCTGGTTTGAGCGAGTCGAGCATCTTCGGGAGGTCGCCGAAGACCATGTCGCGACTGAAGCCGTAGCGCGTCGATAGTCGGTCCACCAGCGCCGAGTTGGGTTCGTAGATCCCGACGATCTGCACGTCGGGGTGCTTCACCCCCCACACGCGTCCAACGTGATCGTGCGTCAGTCGCGCCACCACGACGCGGATCGGCGCAGATGGCATCGCCGTCGACTGAGCCACACCATCGGACGCGCCGATCGCGAGGGGAGCGACTAGCGCGACGATGCGGGCGAGGAGGAGTCGGCGGATCGGCGTCATCTCTTCACGGAAGGTGGCCGCATTGTGCTCCTGCGCGGAGCTGCGAGAGGAGCGCCGGCGCGACGCGTTGGCGGTCGGGCGGGCCAGGGATCATACCAGAAGCAAGAGTCTGCGCCAGAGGGCGACACCGCGCGGTGTCTCGTTGCCCTGACACTCGGGCACGACGCAGCGACGAGGGACGCGTTGTCACCGCCGACTCGCGCTCGCCGTGAATTGGCCAGAGATTGGGCGGGTCTCTCACCAACCAGGCCGCGCCGATGCTCTCAGTCCGAAACCTCGTGAAGGTCTATCCCGGCCCCGTTGCCGCACTTCAGGGAATCTCGCTCGATATCCCCGGCGGGATGTTCGGCCTGCTCGGCCCTAACGGCGCAGGGAAGACGACCTTCATGAAGATCCTCGCCGGCGTGCTCGAACCGACGGCAGGGTCGGTGCATCTCGACGGCAAGGACGTGCTCGCCGACACTCATGCGCTCCGCGCCTCGCTCGGCTACCTCCCGCAGGACTTCGGCTTCTTTCCGCACCTGCGCGGCGAAGCGATGCTCGAGTACCTACTCGAGCTCAAGGGGATCACCGGGCCCCGCGGGGTGCGCGCGCTCGCGGGCGAACTCCTCGAGCGGGTGAATCTCGCGCACGCCGCCAAGCGGAAGGTGAAGGACTACTCCGGCGGGATGCGGCAGCGCCTCGGGATCGCCCAGGCCATTGCCGGCAATCCGCGCCTTGTCATCGTCGACGAGCCCACAGCGGGGCTCGACCCCGAGGAGCGGTTGCGCTTCTATCGCCTCCTCGCCGAGCTGGCGCAGGAGCGCACGGTGCTCCTCTCGACGCACATCGTGGAGGATGTGGCGGTGCTCTGCCGTCGCTTCGCC
The DNA here is from genome assembly GCA_044225935.1 of Gemmatimonadaceae bacterium. Taxonomy (GTDB): domain Bacteria; phylum Gemmatimonadota; class Gemmatimonadetes; order Gemmatimonadales; family Gemmatimonadaceae; genus SCN-70-22. The sequence continues at coordinate 33,627 of JBGAHX010000047.1, read as the reverse complement.
GTGATCCGTTCGGGGCAGCTCGTCGCGCTCACCTCGCCGCACGACGCCCGCATGCAGCTGGCGGGGAAGGTCTTCGAAGGCGATGTCTCCCCCGAGCAACTGGAGGTGGTGCGCCGCACGCATCGCGTGACGCAGGCCGTCCTCGTCGAAGGGCGCAACCGCGTGCGCATCTTCGATGAGAGCGGCGCGTGTCCCGACGGCTTCGAGCCGGTCGCCGAGACGCTGGAGGATGCCTACTTCCTCCTGATGCAGGCGCCGCCGATGGTGGCCGAGGCATCGGCATGAGCGCACGACGCCTTTTGGTCGTGGCGCGCGACGAGTTCGCGCTCACGCTGCGCCGCCCAATGGTGTGGACGCTGCTGGCGCTCCTGCTCTTCCTCTCCTGGGGGATGTCGGCGGGCGTGGTGCAGGTCGCACTCGGCTCCGGCGATGCCTCCGTCGGCGGGAAGAAGGCGTTCCTCACCTCGGAGTTCGCGATCACGCAGATCATGACGGTCTTCACGTTCACGATCTACACCTTCTTCGCGACCGCCGCGGCAGGGCTCAGCGTGATTCGCGACGACGAGTCGCGCGCACTCGAGGTGCTGCGCGCCACCCCGTTGCAGCCGTCGGAATACGCGTGGGGGAAGTTCGGCGGCGTCTCGGCGGCATTCCTCGCCGTCCTCGTGCTCAACCTCACCGCGCTCATCCTGTTCCTCTCGGTCCTCCCCAACGCGAACATGCTCGACGTGCGGGGGCCCTTCGCGCTGGGGAACTATCTCATTCCGGCACTTCTCGTCGCCGTCCCCAACATCCTCTTCACGACGGGAGTCGCGTTCGGCGTCGGCACCGGGACTCGGCGGGCGATCCTCGTCTTCGCGCCAGCGATCGCGATCCTTGTCATCTCGGCATTCTTCCTTTGGAACTGGTCGCCGACGTGGCTGAGCGAGTCGTGGAACCGAGTACTGATGTTCTTCGATCCGGCGGCCGCGCGCTGGCTTCGCGAGACATACCTCGAGGTGGATCGCGGTGCGGAGTTCTATAACACCCAGCGCGTGGGATTCGACGCGCTCTTCTTCGCGAACCGCGCCTTCTGGCTCACCGTCGGGCTCGGGAGCAGCTGGCTCGGCGTGCGCCGCTTCGTGAAGACATACCGCGCCTCGCACGTCGTGAGCGCGACGGAGGTACGGGAGGCGCTCGCCGCGCCGGCCATCGTCCCGGCGCCGGCCACTTTCGAAGGGGCCCAGAGTTCGCTGGCGTCGTTGCAGATGACGGCAGCGCCGCGCGGGTGGTGGGCCACCGCACTCGGCGCAGCGCGCGCGGAGGGGCGCGAGTTGGCGTCACGCGCCGGACTGTACCTCTTCGTCCCGCTCATCGTGTTGCAGCTGGTGGGGAATTCACTCACCGCGATCGGCGCCTTCGACACGCCGCTCCTCCTCACGCCGGGGCAGCTCGCGTCGAGCCAGATGCAGGCGATGGCGACCTTCGTCACGCTCCTCCTGATCTTCTACGGCGTGGAGAGCATGGAGCGCGAGCGCGCCACGCGGCTCGACGCGATCCACGACACGCTCCCTTTTCCCACCGGTGCGATCCTCACCGGAAAGCTCCTGGCGCTGGCGATGGTGTGGCTGGTGGTCGCCGGTGCGGCGCTCGTGGCATCACTGATCATCATCCTCGTCCAGCAGAAGGTCGCCTTCTCGCTCGTCCCCTTCGCCCTGCTGTGGGGACTCCTCTTTCTCCCCACCTTCCTCGCCTTCACGACGTTTGTCTTCGCCGCGTGGGCACTCGTGCGCAATCGGTACACCACGTACGGGATCGCGTTAGGCGCGCTGGGGGTGACCACGTGGGCGACGATCACCGATCGGCTCTCGTGGCCCACCAACTGGGCACTGTGGACCGGCGTGCGGTGGACCGATCTCGGGACCCTCGAGTTCGACCGTTCGGCGCTCGTCCTCAATCGACTCCTGTGGTTGTCGCTGGCGGTGGCGTTCTGGCGGCTGGCGACACGCTTCTATCCGCGCGCGCAACGCGACACCGTGAGCATGGTCCACGCGTGGAGTTGGCCGAATCTCTGGCGCTCGACGCGATACGCGGCGCCGTGGCTCGTGGTGCCGCTCCTGCTGTGGGTGACGCTCGCGCGACAGGTGAGCAAAGGACCGGACGGGAACGCCGCCGAGAAGATCGGGAAGGACTATTGGAAGAAGAACCTCGCCACCTGGCGCGACGCGCCGTTCCCGTGGCTCAAGGACGCGGACGTCGACGTCACGATCGAGCCCGCGGCACGGCGCTTTCACGTCGCGGGGAGCTACCTGATCCGGAATCACCGCGACACGACGCTGCGCACCATTCCGCTGACGGTCGGGCGATGGAGCAACATGCGCTGGACCGCCGACGGCGACTCGATCGCTCCCGATACGGCATCGCACCTGTTCGTCTTCACGCTCAAGCGCCCGTTAGGCGCCGGCGACTCGGTGCGTATCGGCTTCGCCTACGACGGCGATGTGTCGGCGCCGACGAAAGGGCGCGGCGGGGCGATGGAGTTCCTCATCCCGTCGGGTGTGGTGATGACCAGCTTCGGGCCGTACTGGTTCCCGTACCTCGGATACATCCCGGAAATCGGCGTCGACAAGGACAATCGGTACGAACCGCGACAGTACCCCGAGGACTGGTACGTGGGACCGCGGACGCCGGCGAGCTTCGGGAGCCAGCTCCCGATGACGGTGCGAACGCGCATCACCGTGCCGAAGGACTTCACGGCGAACGGTGTGGGAGAGCTGGTTGGCGACTCGGCGCATGGAGCCCTGCATACCGTCACTTGGGAGACCGATGCGCCGGTGATGGCATTCAACGTCGTGGCGGGGCGATACACCGTGAAGCGCGGCGACGGGACGGCGCTCTTCTATCATCCGTCGCACAGCTACAACGTCGACGAGATGCTGCAGGCGCTGAACGCCTCGCGGCGCTGGTACGGCGAGTGGTTCGGGACGTATCCGTGGAAGACGCTCAAGATCACCGAGTTCCCTGCACTCGCAGGTTATGCGCAGGGGTTCCCGACGAACATCTCGTTCTCGGAAGGGATCGGCTTCCTCACCAAGAGCGAGCCGAAGACCAACCTCGCCTTCATGGTGAGCGCGCACGAGATCGCGCACCAATGGTGGGGGAACATGCTGCAACCGGGGAACGGCCCGGGAGCCAATCTGCTGAGCGAGGGGATGGCGCACTTCTCGACAATGCTCCTCATGGAGCACGAGAAGGGCTTTCGCGCCGGGCTCGAGCTGCGCACGCGCTTCGAGAGTCGTTGGGGCGACGGCCGACGCGCCGACGCCGAACGCAAGCTCTATCGTATCGACGGCTCCAAGGCGGGGGACGGCGTGGTCACCTACGAGAAGGCCGGGTGGACCTTCTGGATGCTCGCCGAGCGCATGGGGCGCGAGAACGCGCTCCGCGGGATGAAGGACTTCATCGCCAGGTTCCGCGGTACGGAGGACCACGCCGCGTTGGAAGACTTCACCGCGCACATGCGCGCGTACGCCCCCGACACCGCAGGCTACGACGACTTTGTCCGGCAGTGGTTCGATACCGTCTCGACGCTGGAGTACAAGGTTGAGCGCGCGAAGGTGACCAAGCTTGCGACTGGCGGCGAGTGGGAGACCGAGGCGCTGATCCGCAACGTCGGGAACGCGCGAATGCCGGTCGACGTGGGTGTGGTCAAGGGAGAGCGCTTCCCCGACGACACCACACGCGCGGCGAAGGTACCGTACGCGCAGGCGCTCACCCGCATCACGTTAGGTGGCGGCGACTCGGTCACGGTGAGGATCCGGTCGCCGTTTCCACCGGAGAAGGTGGTGATGGATCCCGACGTGCACGTGTTGCAGCTTCGACGGAAACTGGCGGAACGGAAGGTCGAGGGGGGATAGCGGCGCACCATCGCCATTGCCGCGCTCCCCCCGATCAGGGTCTCGCGTCGTGACTACTCGCCGCGCACCGCGGCGAGGACGTCGACGCGCGCGGCGCGGCGCATGGGGATGAGGCAGGCCGCCAGCGCCGCGAGCACGATGACTCCCACCACGGTCACGAAGGTGAGCGGATCGAACGGGGAGACTCCGAACAGGAGCGACTGTGTGAGGCGCGCGAGGAAGAACGCGCCGGTCACCCCCACCACCACGCCGATGCCAACGATCGTCGCCCCCTGTCGTAGCACCAGTTGCACCACTTGCGACGCGCCCGCACCGAGCGCGAGGCGGATCCCGATCTCCTGCTGTCGTTCGGCCACCATATAGGCAAGGATGCCGTACGTCCCGATCGCCGCCAGCAGCAACGCGACGCCGGCGAACAGGCCGAGCAGGAGCGAGAGGAAACGCTGGCGTACGAGCGCGTCGCCGATCACCTCGTCCATCGTGCGCAGCTGCACGATGGGGAGCGTCGGGTCGATCGCCGCGACCGCGGTGCGAATGCTCGAGGCGAGCGCCGGAAGCGGCTGGCTGGCTTGCAGCACGAGGTTCATCTGTCGCGGGACGTAGCCGAGCACGCGCGGGAGCTGCTCGAAGTCGAAGTAGATCTCCGTCCCCGCGGGCGCGTCGAGCCCCCCTTGCTTCACATCGGAGACGACACCAACGATCGTGAACCACGGCGTGTCGGGACCGAAGCCGGGACGAATACGTCGCCCCATCGGGTTCTGGTTCGGATAGAAGCGCTTGACGAGTGCCTGGTTCACGAGGGCAACCGGTCCCCCGCCTGCGTCGGTGGCCTGGAATCCTCGTCCGTCGACCATCCGGATCCCCATGGTCTCGAGGTACCCCACCGTGGCGACCTGATAGTAGTCGACGTTGGCCGGCGGATCGCCCGGCTTCGGCGCGTAGCCTTCGAAGTCGGTGTCGTTGGCGTTGACCTCCCGCACGGGAGGAAGGCCCTGCATCGCGGCGGCGCGCGTGACGCCGGGAATCGCCGCGAGCTTTTGCGTAAGGTCGACGATCGTCTGCGCCGCGCGCTGCGAGTCCGGATAGGTCGCGTTAGGCAGCACGATGCCGAAGGTCATCCGCCCATCGGCGTCGAAGCCTGCGTCGACGCTGGTGAGGTTGCGGAAGGTGCGGATCAGGAGACCGGCCCCGATCACCAGCATCACGGCGAGGGCGATCTCTCCCACCACGAGCGAGCTCCGCATGCGGCTCCGCCCGAGGCTCACCGTGGTGCGCGCCCCTCCTTCCTTGAGCGCCGACGTGACGCTGGCTTCGCCGAGGTGGAGGAGCGGGGCCAGTCCGAACACGATGCCGGTCCCGATCGCGACTGCGACCGTCACGAGAAGCACCACCGGGTCGAGCGTGATCTCGGTCGCGCGCGGGATGCTTTCCGGGTTCGCGGCGAGGAGTGCCTTGAGGCCGGCGTACGCCACCGCGAGCCCCAGCGCCGCGCCGAGCAGCGAGACCACCGTTCCCTCGGCGATGAACTGCCGCAGCACGCGCCCGCGCCCGGCGCCTAACGCGGTGCGCAGCGCGAACTCCTTGTGCCGCGACTCGGCGCGGGCGAGAAGAAGGTTGGCGACGTTGGCGCAGGCAATGAGAAGGACGAGGGCGACCGCCCCCTGCAACACCCACAGCGCGCGTCGCACGTTCCCCACCACCTCATCCTGCAGCGGCGCCATCTGCATGCGATGCGTGGAATCGTTTGGGACGTGGCCGTTTCCGACCCACTCCCGCCAGCTGCGCAGCATTCCGCCGAGTTCCGCGGTGGCTTGCGATTCGGTGGCGCCGGGCGCCAGGCGTCCGACGAGGTAGAGATAGTGCGACCCGCGATTCTCCCGGTTGGCCGGATCGAGTCCGAGCGGTACCCAGAGCTGCGCCTTGGCGTCGTGCAGGTCGAAGCCCGCGGGCATCACCCCGAGGACGGTGGTGGGAACGCCGTTCACCTGCACGCGCTTGCCGATGATGGCGAGGTCGGCTCCAAAGGTGCGCTGCCAGAGTTCGTGGGCGAGGACCACGACGGGCTCGCCGTTCGGCACGTCCTGCTCGGCGGTGAAGACGCGTCCATGCTCGGCGTGCGCGCCAAGGATCGTGAACATGTTGGCGGTGACCGACGCGACATTCACGCGCTCCGGACGGTCGCTCCCGCTCAGGTTCACCGCACCCATGCGATATGCCGCCACTCCCGTGAAGGCCCGCGTATGATCGACGAAGTCGAAGTACTCGGGCGGCGAGACCCAGAACTTGTCGAAGCCGAGCGTCGGGAACTGGCTCGTGATGAACATCAGGCGGTCGGGGGCCGGATAGGCGAGCGGCTTGCGCACGACGCTGTTCACCACCGAGAAGATCGCGCTGTTGGCGCCGATCCCGAGCCCGATCGTCACCACCGCGATGATCGCGAAGCCCGGCGAGCGGCGAAGGAGCCGAGCACCGTGCTTGAGGTCCTGCCATGCGGTCGCGAGGAGCGAGCCGCCGGAGGTGGAGAGCGCGTGCTGCGAATGAGCCGATTGCATGCTGGGAGGCCGGGGGGAGTGGGCCGATCGATTCAGAACAGAGCGGGCGGGGGCAACGGGAAGTGACTGCAGCTGACGCGCCCCCCGCGGATCCGACAATCGCGCACGCGTGAGGGTTCGCGTCGCTGAGCGGAGGCGCTAGGCATTCGCCGCGCGACGCAGAGAAAGTGGTGCGAACCGTCCGAAGGCGCGCCCTACCGTCACCTCTCCTCGCGTGATAGATCACCCAGATACCAGACCCCTCATCCCCCGGAAGGAGAGCGTGATGTCGAAGAAGGATCTCAGCCGACGCGACTTCGTGGCCGGCGCGGGGAAGGTGGCGCTCGGCGCCGCCCTTCTCCCGACCGATTTTCCCATGATCGTCCCGCGCCATGTGCTCGGGCGAGGCTTCCAGGCCCCGAGCGACACGGTGAACTACGCCGTGGTCGGGTTCGGCGGCATGGGAGGGTCGAACGCGATGGCACTCTCCGCCACCGAGAAGCTCGTCGCGGTCTGCGACGCCGATCTCGCCTACTCGCAGAAGAGCGTCGACGGACGCACCACGCCGCGCCCGAACACGACGCTCACGCCCGCACAGCAGCGCCTCAAGGAGCAGTACGCCGCGGCGGCCAAGTACACCGACTTCCGCGAGATGCTGGAGAAACAGAAGGACATCGACGGCGTGGTCGTCGCCACTCCCGATCACCTGCATGCCGTCGTTGCGAAGCGCTCGATGGACATGGGGAAGCACGTCTACGTGCAGAAGCCGCTGACGTGGTCGGTGCACGAGGCGCGCGTGCTGCGCGAGACGGCGCTCAAGAACCCCAAGCTCATGACACAGATGGGGAACCAGGGGCACTCGAGCGAAGGGGCGCGGTTGATCAACGAGTGGGTTGCAGCTGGCGTGATCGGTCCGGTACACGAGGTGCACGTCTGGACCAATCGCCCGGCGGGCTATTGGCCGCAGGGGGTTCCGCGCCCGGGAGAAACGCTCCCACTCCCGCCCAAGGGGACGCTCAACGGCTTCGGGACGCCGTGGGGGCAGGCGACCATCAATGCGACGCTGGCCAGGGCGATGGAGGACAACACCATGCCCGACGGGCTCCGATGGGATCTCTACCTCGGCCCGGTGAAGGAGGACATCCCCTATCACCCCATCTATCACCCCTTCAACTGGCGCGGGTGGACCGACTTCGGCATGGGGGCGTTAGGTGACATGGGAGCGCACCTCATCGACCACCCGTTCTGGGCGCTTGGTCTCACCTATCCCACCAGCATCGAGGCGACATCGTCGCCATTCGGGATGATGGCGGTGCCCGGCGACACGTCGCCGCGCCCCAAGATGCGCCCCGTGTCGTATCCGCTCGCGTCGACGGTGCACTACCAGTTCGCAGCGCGAGGGAAGCAGCCCCCGGTCAAGATGTTCTGGTACGATGGCGGGCTCTTTCCGCCGCGCCCCGACGTGATCCCCGACAACTCCCCGACCGACGCCGTGCTCAAGAGCGAGGGAGGGGTGATCTTCGTGGGCGAGAAGGGGGTGCTGATGCACGACACCTACGGATCGAATCCGCGCATCTATCCCGATTCGTTGATGCAGGTGGCGAAGCGCGTACCGAAGTCGATGGCGCGCATCGAGGGGACGCACGAGTTCAACTGGGTGCGGGCGATCAAGGGCGAGGCGAAGACCAGTTCGCCGCTCGAGTATGCCGCGCAGCTGACGGAGACGATGCTCCTCGGCGTCGTGGCACTGCGCGCCGGCCAGGGGCGCAAGATCCTCTACGACGGCGCCAACATGCGGATCACCAACGCCGGCACCGGGGACAACGACTGGAACCAGTATCTCACGCGCGAGTATCGCGCGGGCTGGGAAGTGTAGTGCTGCAGGCGAGTGCGCGTGGGTCACCGACGCGCACTCGCGACATCGACCGCCTAACGCCTGACGACGCCCGGCCCTGTGTCGGGCGTCGCGCGTTTTCCCTCACCGAGCCAGCGCAACGCGTCGAGCACCATCCGGTCCTGCACCGGGTTGCCGAACGTGTGCGAGAGCGTGCGGTTGGTGCTGTCGATCGTGTGCTCGTAGTCGATGTCGTTGTGCCCCATGTTGAAGTAGACCATGCGATAGCGCCGGTTGGTCCACGCCACCGGGTAGTAGCCGTCGTGCCAGATCTCGTGCGGCTTGGGACCGGTGCCAAGGGGGAAGCTCGACGGATCGATCGAGAGAAGGATGTCGATATCGGGGTTGGCGCGAAGGTCGCGCTCCCAGCGGTACCACTCGTTAGGGGACGATGCGAAGGTGGCGGGGAGCGCGCGCGTGACCGGGTGCGCGCGATCCTCCACGCGCAGCACCGCCGACGTCGGCCGCCAGGTGTTGCTGACGTACTGACCGCTCCCGAGGAAGGTGTCGTGGTACCAGGGCCAGTCGGCAGGATAGTCGGAGGGGGTGAGGGCAAACGCGGAGAAGTGGAATCCTATCCACGCGCCGCCGCGCTCCATGTACCGTTCGAAGGCGGCGCGCTGCGCCGGATCCTCGGGACGTGTGTCGAGGAAGACGACGACATCGACGCGGCGGAGCGAATCGGTGTCGAGCTTTCCCCAGTTGGACGTGGTGTCAAACGCAAAGCCGCGACTCTCCGCCTCCCCCGAGAACCAGGGCACCGCCTCGTGGACGAACGAGATGTGCGCCTGGTCGCGCTGCGCCGTGAAGAAGGCGAGGACGCGGAAGGCGGGAGGGGTGCGCTGGATCGCGGTATGGTGGCTCGCCCCGAGGAGCGCCACGACGCCTAACGCGAGCACGGCGCCTGCGCCGCGCCGCCCGCCGGAATGCCTGAACATGTGCGATCCGTGGAACCGAGTTCGACACGCGCTCCTTGCTGCGCGCGTTGGAGCATCGTCAAGGTACACGCCGTCCGGCCGTCATGCGGCCGCGCCGGAATCGTTCGATTCGATTCTCGCCCGAGCGCCATCTCGCGAGTGCACAGTCGTCATTCGCAGCGTCGCGAAGTAGCTTGGCGTCGGACCTCTTCCCGGATGGCGGAGCGATACGCGCGTGACGGATGATGTGAGCGTGAATCATGGGTTGAGCGACGGTCACGCCGCGCTCCGCGCCACCCTGCGCTTCCACGCCGCCGCGGGGACTCGCGTCGCGCTTCGCAACAGCGTGCTCGGGACGATGGGGGCGGTCTTCGTGATGGGATCGGCGCCGCGCCCTCCTGGCCTCTTTCGCCCGCTCTCGCTTGGCGTCGCCGGCGCCGAGTCGTCGCCCTGGTCGCTGGTGATCGTGGCGATGGTCGGACTCGCCCTCGCGCGTCAGGCAGCGCCGCAACTCGCGGCTGGGCACGCCGGGTGGTTGCGGAGCCTCGCCGCGACGCGGGCGACGCACCGGCGCGCGCTCGCCGGGGCGCTATTCCTCGCCCAGGCGCCACTGATGCTCTTCCTCATTTGTGCGTGCGGTGTCGTGCTACTCGCGCCGCAGTCGCACCTGTCGTTCCCGAAGCTCGCCGCGTCGCTGCTCATCATGCTCGGCGCAGCGATGCACGCGGCGCCGGCCAATCGTCGCGGAGCGTCGTCGCTTGTCTCGCTGCTTGCGCTTGCGGCCGCGACGACCGCCAGCACAGTCGGTCTCGCGGGGGCGCTCGCCCTTCTTGTTCTCGCCGATCGCGTTGGCGACGCCGTAGCCGCAGCGCCGCGCCGCCGGCGGACGCCTCTCCTGTCAGCAGCAACCCTCCTTCCCTATCGCATCGCGTGGCGCGCGGTCGGCTGGCAGGCGCTCGTTGCGCTCATCCCGGCAGCGCTTCCCCTTGGTTTCGCCTGGCTCATGTGCGACAACAACGGAATGACGGGGGAGGAATCGGCGACGGTGATGCGCACCGCGGGGACGATAGCGGTGGTGATGGCACTCGCGAGCCTGGCGAGCGTGTTGCAGCTGCGGCGCCCGGCGTGGGCGTGGGCGCGCAGCCTCCCTGCGTCGGCGTCGGGGCGCGTGCGTCAGGATGCGCTGGCGCTGCTGGTTCCGCTCGTGCCGGTCTGGCTCGCGGTCGCGCTGGTACACCCTCTTGCGGGGATCGCCGTGATGAGCGTGTCCCCACTGGTCGCACTCGTCGCCGCTGCCGCGATGCGTCGGTCGAGCACGCGCATCACCGGGACGCAAGGTGAGGTTTGGGCGCTGGGGACGGCGATCGTCGTCGCCGTCGGGTTCTCATGGTGGACGACGCTGGCGGTCGTCGCCCTCACTCCTGCCGCATTGCACCTGGCGGCGCGCCGCGATCGCGCCCTGTCGCCCACGCAGTGGAACGAGCGTCACCACAGCACCGCGGGCGACGCACTCGCGTGGACGGCACGATGAGACCGCACGCATGATTCGCTTCGAGCAGGCCAGTTTCGACTACGGGGGCGGGCGCCCTGCCCTCCTCCCCACCGACCTCGAGATCGCTCCCGGTGTCACGCTCCTCCTCGGCCCCAACGGCGCGGGGAAGAGCTCGCTCCTCAAGCTCGCGGCGGGGGTCGAGCGGCCACGGAGCGGGCGCGTCCTCGTCGGGGAGCACGACTTGTGGGTCGACGAAGTCGCGGCGCGACGACTCCTCGCCTACGTCCCCGAGCAGCCCGATCTCTCTCCCTACGCGACGATTGCCGACGTGACGCGCCTCGTCTGCGCCATCCGCGGCGAGCCGCTCTCGGCCGGGCAGGACGCGCTCGCGCGTGCCGGCCTCGCACAGCTCGGCGATCGCACGGTCCGCGAACTCTCCATGGGGCAGCGGCGGCGCGCGCTCCTGGCGATGGCGTTCGTGGGGCGGCCGGAATGCGTGCTGCTCGATGAGCCGCTCGAGGGGATGGATCGCGGAATGCAGGAGACGATCGTTGCCTGGGTCGCTGCGCTTGCCGCTGAAGGGCGCGTGGTCGTCATCGCCACGCACGAATTGGAGCCGTTCGTCCCGCTCGCGGCGCGTGCGATCCTCGTGGTCGATGGGATCGCCGAGCTCGTCCCCAAACTTCCGGGTGCCATGGATGCACGGTTGGCGGCGCTGGAGCGGTTGGCGCGGGGGGGGCGCCCGGCCCCGCCGACGGCGTGACCCGCACGCCCCTCGCCTAACGCTTCGCCGCCGTCGACGCCCCCAGCAACCGCCGCCGCTCCTCTCCCGCAATCAGCCGCCCATTCGCCACCACCGCCGCAATCCGCCGCGTGTTCGCGATGTCAACGAGCGGATTCGCCTCGAGCAGCACCAGGTCCGCTACCCGCCCCGTCTCGATCGTCCCCGCCGAGTCGAGCATCCCGAGATACTCCGCCGGCTCGTACGTCGCGGCGCGCAGCACCTCCCACGGCGTCATCCCACCGCGCGAGAGCAACGTCATCTCCTCATGGATCCCGAACCCCGGCGGGCTGTTGCGAAGCGGGGCGTCGGTCCCCGTCAGGATATGCACGCCGGCGCGCCGCATCGCCGCGACCTGATGCAACCGTCGATCGAGCATCGCCATCCCGACTGAATCGGCGCCGGGAGGAATGCTGTCGGGCATGGGAAAGAGCTGCGCCACATAGTTGCGCAGCGAGAGCGGGAGGTAGTGCGCGAGCGTGTCGCCCGGTACATCATGCCGCGGCCACGTGGCCACCTCGACCTGCGCCGTGAACGTCGGTGTGACAAACGTCCCGTTGCGCACAAACTTGGCGTAGAGCGGCGTGAGATCCTCGGATGAGCAGCGACCGAGTGCCCCCTGTACGGCATACCGCGGCCGAAGCGCGATCGAGTCCGCCGGCGAACAGGGGACGGGAATCGCCAGCAGGTGCTCGATGCTCTTCTGTCCCGAATCGGACGCCGCCTCGCTCCCGACCACACGCGGCACGTGCCCGGCAAAGACGATCCCACGCTCGCGCGCGCGCCGCGCGATCGCGAAGTAAGCCTCGGCCGTGAGCTGCGAGTGCACCTTCACGAAATCGACACCGAGTGCGACGAGCGAATCCACCCCCGCGCGCCCTTCGGCGGCGTTGCGGGTGAGGATGTGGGGCACCGGAACGTCCCCCCCTTCGAGATACGGCCCCGACGCGACAATCCGCGGTCCGGCGAGTTCGCCGCGCGCGATCGCGCGCCGCCACACGGTGAGCGTGTCCCACTCCCCCGCCATGTCGCGAACGCCAGTCACACCATTCGCGATGTAGAGCCCGAGCAGCGTTCGCGCCTCGGGGATGCCGGAGATCGCCGTGTGCACGTGCATGTCCCAGAAGCCCGGGACGAGATACTTGCCGCGACCATCGACCACCGTTGCACCTGGCGAAGGCGACCACTCGCCCGCCGGGACGACCTTCACAATGCGCGATCCGATCACGACGACGGTCTGGTCGTCGCGCGCCACCGAGTCACGACCGTCGATCACGCTCACGTGCGTGATCGCGACGGACGGCACTACCGCTTCCACGCTGCATCCCGCGCTCGACAGGAGCGCCGCCGCCAGGATGCAGCGGACGCCTTCGCTCACTCGGCCGATCATCGCGTCCATGTCTCCGTCTCCGTGGGTCAACGGCGAGCGTGATTCTGCCTGCGGTACCGCGCCTCGGCAATCGGTGGCACGTCGCCTCGGCGACGCGTAGCTTCTCCGGCGCGCGCACCGAGACGCGGTGGCGTGCTCCCGCGACCCCAGCGCTAGATGCCCATGGATTCCAACGCCGTCTCCCGTCGCGACTTCGTCGCGGGCAGTGCGTCCCTCATGCTCGGGGCCTTCGCCGGTGCCCCGATGATCGTGGAGCGCCACATCCTCGGGCGCGGCTATCAGGCGCCGAGCGACACGCTCAACATCGCCTTCGTCGGCGTCGGCGGGATGGGGATGGAGAACTGGCGGGCGATGCTGAGCCAGAACACCGTGGCGCTCTGCGACGTCGATTTTGCCTACGTCGAGAAGTCGCTCGGCGAACAGCTCAAGCCGCCCGGTACGATCAAGGCGCCCCCCAACATCAGCGCTGCCGACGCGCCGGCGTGGATCGCCAAGCGCACCGCGGAAGCGCAGGAGCGCTACCAGAACGCCCAAAGGATGCAGGACATCTACGCGAAGGTGCCGAAGTACGCCGACTATCGCGAGATGATCGACAAGCAGAAGAATATCGACGCCGTCGTCGTTGCCACGCCCGATCACATGCATGCGATGATCGCGCTGCGGGCGATGCAGGCGGGGAAGCACGTCTACGTGCAGAAGCCGCTCACCTGGTCGGTGATGGAAGCGCGGGCGATGGCCAAGACCGCGCGCGACACGAAAGTCGTCACGCAGATGGGGAACCAGGGGCATTCGTCGGAAGGAACGGCCCGCATTCGCGAGATCATCGCCAGCGGCGTTCTCGGCGAGATATCGCTGGTGCACGTCTGGACCGATCGCCCGCACGGATGGTGGCCGCAGGGTGTCCCGCGTCCCACACCGGCGGTTGCACCTGCAATCCCCGATCGCCTCCACTGGGATCTCTTCCTCGGCGCCGTACCACAGATCCAGTACGACCCGGCCTACCATCCGTTTGCATGGCGCGGGTGGGTCGACTTCGGCGTGAGCGCGCTGGGTGACATGGGAGCGCACCTTCTCGACCAGCCGTTCTGGGCACTCGACCTCGACCTCCCGACCGGGATCACCGCGTCGTCGACACAGTGGGGAGGCGACGCGAAGAACCCGGCCTCGTATCCGCTCGCCTCCACGGTGCAGTACGACTTCGCCGCGCGCGGATCGCGTGGCCCGGTGGAGCTGCGCTGGTACGACGGCGGGCTCCTCCCCCCGCGGCCGGCCATGCTCCCCGACGACGTCGTGCTCAATGGCGACGGCGGCGGGATCTTCGTCGGGTCGAAGGGACTTCTCGTCTACGACACCTACGGCACGAACCCGCGCATCTTCCCCGACCAAACGCGCGCAGCAGCGGATCGCGTACCGCAGTCCATCCCGCGCATCACCACCTCGCACGAGCAGAACTGGTTCGACGCCTGCAAGGGGACGGGGAAGTCGAGCGCGCCGTTCGAGTACTCGGCGCGACTGACCGAAACGATGCTGCTCGGACTGGTGGCGCTGCGCGCCGGACAGGGGCGCAAGATTCACTACGACGGCGCAGCGATGCGGGTGCTCAACGCACCCGAGGCCAACGCTTACCTCACACGGGAGTATCGCGCGGGGTACAGTCTCTGACGACGACGTCCGTGCACGGGCGTCGGGCTCTTGTGTGGAATTTCTTCGCGAGATCCTCACGCCCTCACTGGTCGTTCGACGAGGTGGTCGCCGCATAGATGCAATGTGCGAATGTCGTGCACCACGGTGCGCGCATCTCGCGGAGTGTCTCCACTCGAGCATTGCGAAGGACTATGCGAGTCATCATCAACGGAATCGGCGTCGCGGGCCCCGCGCTCGCCTTCTGGCTAAATCAGTCGGGGCACGAGGTCACGCTGGTCGAGACGGCGACAAAGCTGCGCACCGCCGGTTACGTCATCGACTTCTGGGGGATCGGTTACGACATCGCCGAGCGGATGGGAGTGATCGACGAGATCCGCGCACTCGGCTACCAGATGAAGGAGGTCAAGTTCGTCGACCGGCGTGGCGAGAGCGATGGCGGATTCGGCGTCGATGTCTTCCGCCGGTTGACCCACGGCCGGTACACCAGCGTGCGACGGTCGGACATCTCGGCGACGATCTTTCGTGCTGTCGAGGGGAAGGTCGAGACCATCTTCGGCGACTCCGTGTCGGGGATCGAGGATCGAGGCGATCACGTCCACGTCACGTTCGATCACGCCCCTGCGCGCGATGCCGACCTGGTCATCGGCGCCGATGGCCTGCACTCCCGAGTGCGGCAGATCGTCTTTGGACCAGAATCGCAGTACGACGTACCGCTCGGCTATCACGTCGCGGCGTTCGAGGTGCAGGGGTATCGTCCGCGCGAAGAGCTGATCTACGTGAGCCATGGCCTCCCCGGGCGACAGATCTCGCGCTTCTCCATGCGCGACGATCGCACGCTCTTCCTCTTCATCTTCGGCGACCGGTTTCTCGAGGGGGACGAGGAGCCTGTTCAAGTCCTGCGACGCGTGTACGCCGATGCCGGCTGGGAGTGGCCGCAGATCGCAGACAACCTCGATCGTGCACGCGACCTCTACTACGACACCGTGAGCCAGATCCGGATGGATCACTGGACGAAGGGACGCGTGGCGCTCATCGGCGACGCGGCCGCCTGCGTCTCACTCATGGGCGGCGAGGGGACCGGACTTGCGATCGCCGAGGCCTACGTGCTCGCTGGAGAACTGGACGCCGCACTCGGTGACCATGCGGTCGCCTTCCGGCAGTACGAAGATCGACTCAAGGCATTCCTGCACAAGAAGCAGGAATCGGCGAAGAAGTTCGCCTCGTCGTTTGCCCCCGACACTGCGGCGGGGCTCATTTTCCGCAATCTCATCACGCGCGTCATGGACGTCCCGATTGTCGCCGACCTCGCGCTCGGGCGCGCCGTGCGTGACGAGATCGAACTGCCCAACTACAAAATGGCGGCACCCCAACAGGCGTGAACGCTTGCGGACCTGCACGACAAAGCCCGCGAGGAGTGTTGCTCCTCACGGGCTTCGTCTCGCGTAGGACAGCGGTCAGAGATTCGGGTTCGACGCTACCTCGTTCGCACTTGGCGGAATGCAGGTGCTCCGATCCTGAAGGAAGTTGTTCTTGCCGGCGACGAGCCAACGCCGCAGGTCCCACAGGCGGCGCCCTTCGAGCCAGGTGACCGAGCCACGCTCGGCCATCAGGAGCGTCCAGGCATCATTCTCGTTGGCGGGCGTGGCGACCGGGGTGAGCGCGTACTGCGCGCGCGCCTGGTTGACCAACGTCGTCATGCCGGCGATGTCACCCGTCCGAAGCGCCGCCTCGGCGCGCAGCAGGAGCATTTCTGCCCCCTTCACCAATGCGACAGGACTGCCGAGCGTCGTGTACTTCGTCTGGCGGAAGAAGGGCGTACGTCCGTCCTGCCCGGTCTGCACCTTGTTACCGCTCGTCTTGATCGTGTCCCACGGCGTGCGAGGATCCTTGAAGATCTGCGCGTAGACGGTCCCGTACACCGTCGTCTCGCGACGCGAGATCGTCTGCACGGCGAGGTCGTTGTTCTCGCGAGCGGTGTTCGTCGAGAAGATCGCATCGAAGCGGAACGACGCGGGAACGGCCGCCGCATCGGTCACCGCGCCAGCCCAGTTGCCGAGCCACGCCCGCACCGACGCGCGCCCCGCGAGCGCGGCGGTGGCAACCTTGGTGTTGTTCAGCGCAGCCGCGATGGTATTGGCACGCGTGAAGAGGCTTTCGGCACGCTGGAAGTAGACGCTGTCGCTCTGTGGAGCACCGCCGTCGATGATCCCGGTGCAGACGTTCTCGCCAAGGAGGCGATTGGCGAAACCGCCGTAGAGATAGGCGCGCGGCGTGTCCACGTTCGTCTCGAATCCGGCGCCTAACACCTCCTGCATGCGGCGCAACCCGCTCTCGGCGACCCAACGCGCCGTCTGCATGTTGGCCCAGTCGGGATTCACGTCTTCGGGACGGATGATGCCGTTGTAGAATTGCTGCTCAGCCGCGAAGTTGCCCGCCTCGGTGAGCTCGCCCGAGGCAAGCGCACCACGGTCGATGTAGTTGCCCAGGGCGAACGAGAGGTCGCCCGACATCCCGTTGACCAACGCGGGAATGGCGGCAGGAGTGTCGAGCTGCGAGTCCTGCAATGGACCCGGATTGGTGACGGAGAGGCTGCAGGCGGCGCAGAAGAGCGCGACGGCACCGGCAGCGAAGGCTGTATGGAATCGTAGGTTCGTCATCGTCAGAAAGTCAGGCGGAGGCTGGCGGTGAACGAGCGCGACGTCGGGAAGACGTAGTAGTCGCGGCGCGCGAAGGTGTCGTCGCGCTGGTCCGAGACCTCGGGATCGGTGCCGCCGTAGCTCGTGCGCGTGAGCAGGTTGCGCCCCATGAGCACCAACGATCCGTTGCGCGCAATGCCGTGGAGGATGGACTTGGGAAGGGCGTAGGTCAGTGAGACGCTACGCAGCTTGAAGAAGTCGCTCCGCTCCACCCAGAAGGAGTAATCACGCTGCGACGAGACGATCGTGCACTGGGCCCGCTGCCACGCCGTAACGTCGCTGAGCGCGCCGGCGTCCCCCGCCGCAGCTGCCGCCAACTTGGTCTGGATCGCGTAGCACGGCTGCCAGACCTTGAGATTGGCGTTCTGGTAGCCGACGGCGTTCATGTTGTGTCCGCCGAGCTGCCACTCGCCGAGCGCATCGAAGGTGAGGCGATCCCACAAACGCACGGTGAGTGCCGGCGTCCAGATGCGCGTCGGATAAACGGAGCCGAGGTACGTGTCCTGCTCGATCACCGGATCGGCGATCTCCGACGGATTGGCGACCTTGAGCCCGATGTACGACGGGACCGGGTACCCTTCGCGCACGAAAGTGCGGCCGAGCGCGAAGATGGTGAGCGTCTCGCCACCGACGTTCCCCGCCTCGCTCTTGAGCATCGTGAGCCCCACGCGCGCCGAAACGTTCACGTTGCGCGTGCGCACCGGCTCGACCGTGAGCTGGATCTCGTGCCCCTGGTTGCGCAGCTCGCCGGCATTGATCAGCTGCGTCCCGGCGAAGCCGAGCGACGGCGCCTGCGCGACGGGGATGAGCGCTTCGAGCGTCTTCTGGTTGTAGTACGTGTACTGCATGCCGATGCGACCATCGAGCGCTCCGGCGTCGAATCCCATCTCGACTTCGCGCGTGCGCTCCGGCCCCAAATCGGGATTGCCGACCTGCGACGGCTCGAAGGCGGGCTGCCCGTTCTCGGCGGCCACCGGCACCCAGGTGCGCACGGCGTCGAAGGCGCCCGGCGCCTTGCCGGCGTCACCAACCGCACCGCGCAGCTTGAGCGACTCGATGAAGTTCTTCGGCCAGAACGACTCGTCGGAGATGACGTACGACGCGCTCACCTTGGGATACGTCTGCAAGCCGAAGCTCTTGCCGAACGCGCTGTTTCCGTCGACGCGCACGCCCACCGTCGCGAAGAAGACGTCGCGCCAGCCGATCTGCTCCTGCCCGAAGAAGCCGGCGTTGATCACGCGCTGCTGGTTCACATCGGTGATCTGTCGCAGCGAGCCGGAGACAAGCGTTGGAGAGCCGGGACCGGCAAAGTTGTTCGCCTGCAGGTCGGTCGAATACACGCGCGAGTCGAACATCTGCGCGCCGACCGACGTGCTGGTCGTCCACTTGGTGCCCAGTGGGCGACGGTAGGTGCTGGCGAAATCGGCCGACAGGAACTGGCGCGTCCAGAGCGTCTGGAAGTACTGGCCCAATGGCACGCGCAGGTCACCGAACGGCGAGATGTAGTTGATCTCTGCGTTGTTGTAGTCGTAGCCGAGGGCGAAGCGGTTGGACCACGTGGTCGTGGGGTCCCAGGTGAGCGTCGCGCCGGTGATGTAATGCGTCGTGGCGTTGGTGACGTCGTTGTTGAAGAGCGAGTCGTTGAGCACGCAGGTGGCGCTCGGGTTGGTGCACCCGCCTCCCTTGTAGTTGCCGTTGGGGCCGCGCGAGATGTTGAGCATCGCCCCGCTCGAGCTGTTGCCGTCGGGGAATCCCACCAGCTTGTTCGAAGAGACCGACGAGTTGACGTCGACCTTGAAGGCGCTCGCCGGCTTGAAGGAGACGTTCGCCCGCAACCCGCGCCCGTATGACGCGCCAGTGGGGAGCACGCCGCGCTCGTTGTCGGCGTTGCCGGCCACGAAGTAGGTGACGCCGTTAGGCGCCCCGCCGCGCACGCTCAGGTTGATGCGCGAGATCTGCCCGTTGCTGAGCCAGGAACCGCTGCTCGGACAGGTCGGATCCTCGAACACCACGCCGAGCCCGTTCTTGAGGTTGTCGCCGCGACACTCGTTGAAGAAGAGCCCAGTGGGATCGGACTTGGGGCCGACGTGCCCCATGTTGTTGATCCCCCCGGTATAGCCGACTTGCCATGATGGCGCTGCGTTGGCTCCTTGCTTCGTGAAGATCTGAACCACACCTCCGGACGCTTCGGTCCCGTACAGCGTGGTGGCCGCCGGACCGCGGACGATCTCGATGTGGTCGATGTCTTCGGCGGCGATGTCGTTGAGCGGAGAGGAGTACTGGCGCCCGCCGACGTTGGTGGGGGTGCGCCCGTTGAAGACGCGAACGCCATCCACGTAGATGAGGGGGTTGTTCCCCTGGCTCACGCTGTTCACGCCGCGCAGGCGGATGCTCCCGCCCGTGCCCGGCTGTCCCGAGTTTGCCAGCACCGTCACGCCCGGGGTCGAGCCAGCGAGAAGCTGCTGCGTGTTGACCGCAGCATTCCGTGCGATGTCGGCGGTGTCGAGCGTGGCCATCGCGGTCCCGACGGAGCGCCGTTGCTCCGCACCGGTTGCGGTGATCACGACGCCCGACAAGGCGACCGCGGCGCGCTGCAGCGTGAAGTTGACCGTGACGCTTCCCGACGCCGGCACCGTGACCGACTGTTCCATCGGCTCGAAGCCGAGGAACTGCGCGCGCACGGTGACCTGGCCCGCCGTGACGTCGCGAATGGTGAAGGATCCCTGTTCATTGACGATGTCGCCGAGTCGTGTCCCGACGACGGTGACGCGAGCACCGTCGAGTGGGCGATCGGCGGCGCGGTCGCGCACCGTTCCGGTGATGGTTCCGGTCCCCTGCGCGAGCAGGGGAAGGGTGTGTAGCGGCACAGCCAGCACCGAGAGCGCCAGCACTCGCGCGACGAGCCGCGCGGCTGCTCGCGAGGGCGACAGCACCCTGGTAATGCGCCAGGCCTGGCGGCCGCAACGCGTTCGACGAGACACATTCATGACGTCAATTCCTCCCGTTGGTCGGTGGGATGGTGAAGAGGCCCGCGCAGGCGGGGCGGTCCGCCGGAGGCTCTGTGGACTGCCTTCGGGCACACTTCCATCGTGCGCCGAGTGCGAACCCAGGTGCGAGCGAATCCAGTTCGACTCTTTCAGGATGACCACTGGTCATTGGATACGCAATTAAGCGCATTTTCGTGCGGCGAATCCTTCCAGCCAGCTGCATCTTCGCGGCTTTCTGAGGCCCTCCTAGCGCCGATGGCGTCTCAACCATTCCAGCATCAGCGATCACCGGTTCATCCCTCGATGACGTTGCGCCTCCTCCTTGCGCCAATACCGGCGATCGTCATCGGCGTGGTCGTGATGATCGGCGGCGGTGTGCCCGCGCGAGCGTGGGGACAGGATGTCGCGGTCACCGTGCTCTCTACCGCGTTGCTACTGGCGACGCGTCGCGATCAACCGGGGGCGCCGTCACCTGCGAAGATGTTCGGGGTTGTGGCGATGGGGATCGCGCTACTCGCCGCAACGCTGCTGCACGGCGGCGTAGACGGCGTTCGGCGCTGGGTCGCGGCCGGCCCGGTGCAGCTGCACGCGGCGGCTATCGTCCTTCCTCCGATTCTCCTGATCCTCCTCTCTGCAGGGCGGGCGGCATCGCAGGTCGCAGCGCTAGTGACGCTCTGCATCCTGTGGCTGCAGCCCGATGCGGCGCAGGCGGCGGCATTCGCGGTGGCGTGGAGCGTCGGCGAGTGGGGCGCGCGCGGGCGCGCCGCACTGGTCCCCGTGGGGATCGCGCTGCTCCTCGCGGTCGCCACCGCGCTGCGGGCGGACCCGCTCCCGCCCGTGGCGCACGTGGAGGGGATCGTGGGGATGGCCACGCACCAGGGGGTCGGATGGGGGGTGCTGGCCATGCTGAGCCTCTCGCTTCCTCCCCTCGCCTGGCTGCGCTCCAGCAATCGCCTGCAGGGGAGCGTACTCGCGGCCTACATCTCCCTCACGGCGCTCGCCCCCTGGTTCGGCAATTTCCCCGTCCCCTACCTCGGCTATGGTGTATCGCCGATCATCGGCTACTATCTCGCGGTTGCCACCGCGCGTTGGCAGCGAATCGACTGAGGGACCGGCATTCCGCGACTGGTGTAGCAGTCGTCGCACCGAACATTTTCGCGCCGGACACAGGCGCCTACATGCTCACGACTGGAGGAGGGATCATGCTGCGCAACAGACGCTTCGCCCTTCGTACCGCGGCGGCGCTCGCGGGCTTGGTCTCCCTCAGCGCGTGCGGGAGCTGGTTCCAGCCGCCGGCTGACACCGCCGCCGCACCCTGCACAGGTCAGCGATACCTCGAGGTGCACAACTCCTTGGAGACGGCCTTCGATCTGTACGGCTACCCACCCGACGGCGGGAATGCTCGCTTCCTCGGCACCGTTTCCCCGGGCACCCAGCGCGTCGTCCTTGATGCTCCCGTTGGAGCGACATACGCGCTGGTCGGTGGTCAGCGCGTGACGAGCAAGGCGAGAACCGGAACTCCCGCCATGAGCGTCACCCGCGGCTGCGAAGCAGCGACGAACTGATCTTTGAATGCACGCCGAGGGCCAGCCGATCTCACGCTCGACTGGCCCTCTTTAGTGCGCGAATTCGCAGCCGGACCTACACCTGCAGTGCACCCTTCACATACTCCGGCTTGAGCGGAAGGCGCCGCACAACCTTTCCCGTCGCGTCGTGCACCGCCGAGGCGATTGCCGAAGCCGCGAGCGCGTTGGCCGCTTCGCTCCCGCCGCCGTAGCTCCCGACCTCGGGATTGTTGATCAGCACGACCTTGATCGGCGGAACGTCGGCCATCGTCGCGATGCGATAATTGGCCCAGCTCGTCGCGGTGACTCCCTTCTCGTCGAAGGGGAGTTCCTCGTAGAGTGCGTGACTAATCCCCATCACTGCCCCGCCCTCGACCTGGCGCTTGAGCTGCTGCGGATTGATCACGATCCCCGGGTCTACAGCGACCGTGCAGCGTTCCACAGTCACGGTCCCCGTGTCCGGCGCGACCGCGACCTCGCAGACGCAGGCCCAATACGTCCCGCTCCGGAACATCAGTGAGACACCACGCCCGCGGAGCGGCGCCGATCCGCCTCGCGCCGACGTGCGCTCGGTCGACGGGCGTGTCTCCCATCCCGAGGCATCGCGCACCGCCTCGAGCACCCCCTTCACCCGCGGTTCGCTCGCATGATCGATGCGGAACTGCAGCGGATCCTTGCCGGCGAGCGCTGCCGCCTCGGTGATCGCCAGCTCGCGCGGGAAGTTCTGCTGGTACTGCCCCGGGGTGCGCATGCTGTGGTCGCGAAGCCCCACCGCGATCGGCGATGCCTCCTGCCCGAGCTGCATCGTCCCGTGCCCCAGCTCCTCCACGTTAGGCACGCCGGCATAGAGCCACGGATCGGAGAGGTTGTTCACCGTCGACCCGATGAACTCGCCCTTGGCGCTTGGCGCCGACATCGTCGGCAAGCCGGCCAGTACCGCGCCTACGAGACGATCGTCCTGCATCGCCGGCATGTGATGGTCGATGCGGTACGCGGACATGCGCCCGCTGGCGTCGAGGGCGATCTCCACGTCGGAGAACGCCGCCGGCGACTGTGTGGACCACTGCATGTCGTCGGCGCGCATCCATTGCACGCGCACCGGCTTCCCCACCGCCTTCGAAAGGATCACTGCTTCGTCCTCCGCGCCCGAGTTGCCGCCGTTGGAGCGCCCGTAGTGCCCGGCGCCGGGATACGCGTGCACGATGACGTGATCGGGCGAGGTGCCGAGCATCATGGCGATCTCGCCGCGTAGCTGTTGCGGATTCTGGTTGTGCACGTACAGGTGCACGGTGCCATCGTCCTTGACATCGGCGACCGCCATCGTCGGGCCGATGGGAGCGTGCTTCATGTACGGCATCTCGTAGCTTGCCGACAACCGCTTGCTTGCCGACGACGTCGCGCTCGCGACGTCGCCTGTATTCGATCCACCGTTCGCGACCGCAGTTGTCTTCCAGTCGGCTTTCTCGCGCAGGTGCTGGTGCAGCGCGTCGTGCGCGGGGAGCCCGCTCCACTCCGACCACTTGGTCGCTTGCGCCACCTGGTTCGCCGCCTGGATCGCCTCCCATTCGGTCGGCGCCACGACACCGAGCAGGTTCCCCCTCACGATCACCTGCGCGTTCGGGAACTTGCCCTTGTCCAATTCGCCAGCTGCAACGAGGGTGGAGCCCAGGGTGGCCGGGTGCACCACGCGCGCGTGCAGCATTCCCGGAAGTCGCACGTCGGTCACCCACGTCTTCTTCGCCGAGACCTTCTCGCGAATCACCGGATTGGCGAAGGACTTACCGATAACCGTGTACTCGCTCGCGGGGCGCATCGGCGGGTCGCCCTCGACGCGCAACCCCATGATGCCGTGCAGGTCGCCGCTCACCGGGATCGTGAGCGCGAGCTGCTGGTCCTTCACGAGTTCGCCGTACGTGACGCTCTTGCCACCGCCGCTCACCACACCGTCCGTGACCGTGAGCGCTTCCTTGGAAACGCCGAGCTTCGTCGACGCGAGGACGAGGAGCGCCTGATACGTGTAGGCGGCCGCCTTCCGGATATTCGGCGTCCCGCCACCGAGAAAGTCGAACGCGCCGCTCCCATCGGGCGTCTGGTGCGTGTCGCCTTGCACGACGGAGGTGATCGCCTCGAACGGGACGCGCAATTCGTCGGCGACGATCTGCGGGTACGCGGTGAACGTCGTCCCCTGCCCAAAGTCGTTCTTGCCGGTGCGGATGAGGATCGTGTTGTCGGCGTGAATTTCGATCCACGAGCTGGCGAGCGACGGATCGAGCGAGTTCTTCCCGCTCGCACCTCCTGCAGCACCCTTTGCCGCGCCCTTGCGCATGAGTCGCGGGCCGACGATTGCGGCACCCACGACGAGCGCGCCTCCAGTCACGACGAAGGTGCGCCGCGAGAGCGTGGCACCGAAGACGTTTCCTGATCCTTCGCGATCGGACGACATGGTCACGCCCCCTTGGTCATCAGGGTGGCAGCGCGCTGCACGGCCTCACGAATCGCGACGTACGTCCCGCAGCGACAGAGGTGCGGCGACGGTCCAGAGGTCGTGAAGGCCGCAGTGATCTCGCTCGCGCTCGGCGACGGGTTGCTCTCCAGCAGCTCCGTCGCCTTGATCATCATCCCGCTCTGACAAAAGCCGCATTGCGGGGTCTGTTCGTCGATCCACGCCTGCTGCACGGGGTGCAGCATTCCGCTCGCCTCGATCGCCGAGAGCCCCTTCTGCCTGGCCCAGCGCGCCGGAAGTCCCTCGAGCGTGGTGACCTCCTTGTCGCCGACCTGCGAGACCGGCGTCACGCACGAGCGCACCTCCTTCCCGTCGAGGAGGACCGAGCAGGCGCCGCACTGCGCGAGTCCACAGCCGAACTGCGGGCCGACGAGTTCGAGGTCGTTGCGGAGGACGTAGAGCAGCGGCGTGTCGGCGGCGACGTCGACCTCGCGACTGGAACCGTTCACCTTGAGCGGGATCATGCGGAGAGCTCCTGCGTGACGTGACGGCGAGTGGGCTCAGTACTTGAGCTGCGCAAGGTACTTGATGCTCAGCGGGACGTTGGTGAGCGGCGCGGGCGTTTCGTCCTCGAGATAGAAGTGCTCCACACCATCCGCCGTCGCGGTCTTGAGCAGCTCTCCCCAATTCACCTGGCCCTCGCCGATTACCGCCTGCTGCTCGGCGGGGAGTCCGCCAGAGAGCGAACCGCGTGCGACGCCGGGCTTCATGTCCTTGATGTGCATGAGCTTGAAGCGCCCGGGATACTTTCTGATGAGTGCAGCGGGGTCAACGCCCGGGAGATACGTCCAGAGCACGTCTTCCTCGAAGTACACGAGCGATGGGTCAGTCTCCCCGATGATCAGGTCGAGAAGCGTCCCATCCTTGTAACGCTCCGGCTCATAGCCGTGGTTGTGATAGAAGAAGCGGAGCCCCGCGTCCTTTGTCGCCTTCCCAAAGTTGTTGAAGTCGGCAATTGCCTTGCGCGCCGTGGCCTCGGTGAAGGGTCCATCGTGCGGATACCATGCTGTCCCCACGTAGGTGACCCCGAGCGTCTTCGCGTCGGCGATGACCTTGGGCATCGAATCGCGAAGCATCTCATAGGGGACGTGCATCGACGTCGCCTTGAGGTTGGCGTTGCGTAGCCAGGTGGCCAGCGTGTCCGCCGACTTGCCGTAGGTGCCGGCGGTCTCGACGTGGGTGAGTCCGAGCCCGCGCGTCATCGCCAGCATCGCCACCGGATCCTTCTCCGCCGCTTCTCTAAAGCTCCAGAGCTGAACGCCGAGTGGCCCCTTGAAGTCGCCGGTGTAATCGATCGCGGCGGCCGCGGGTGCCGCTGCGGGCGACACCCCAGCGCTGTCGCCCGACGCCGCGGGCTTCGACTCGCAGGCAGCAAGGAGCGGGAGAGACGCAACGAGGAGCGCAATCGTGCAGGAGCGCGCGTTGTGCATGAGAACTCCGGTTGTCGGTGTCAGGATTGGACGGTGCCGTGCGAGTCGACAGAGGCGTTCAGATCATTCGTGCCTCCCCCTGCGTTGCGGCTGGCGGTCGGTCGATTCTCCGTCAGCTCCACGAATTGCCGGTACATCAGCGATCGCCAGCGCACGATCATCCCGAACGCCATCAGGTAGAAGACCGACGCGGTCTGCAGCGGCGAGATGAGTTGGCCGATGTAGTCGTGCAGCAGGAGGCGCACGGCCAGGAGCCCGAGGAGGATCGCGAGAAAGGCGCGCGAGCGCGTCATGTAGATCACCCCGCCCCGCACCTCCAGTCGCGTGGAGCGCACCAAGGGATACGAGAGCACCAGCCAGCCCAAAAGGAGCGATACGATCGCCCACGACCAGGGAACGCGAGTCAGCGGCGAGAGGAACATGAAGAAGGCGCTGCTCATCGCCACCGGCGGGATTATGATCGCCTTCTTGGTGACGGGCACGCGCGTCTCGCGCACACGCCACGCGAGGAGCACGACGCCCCCGAGGATGGGACCGAAGCGCAGGACCGGTCGAATGACCTGCTGGTAGCGGACGTACAGTTCGCGAAGATCGACCACGACGGTCAGCAGTGAGGAATGGGACGGGGACTCAAACGAACGGCTGCAGGACTTCGCGGCCGTAGGCGATGAACGCCATCAGGAGCCCGAGCACGCCGCTCATGATGATCGGCGGGACTTCGCGGTACTTCACGTGCACGCCGATGAAGATCAGGCTCTCCAGCGCCAGCACGATCGCCGCGAGCGTCGTGAGCCCCGCGTGCCAGTGCAGCGCGCCGGGGACGATGAGCAGCACGACGGAGACAAGTTCGATGATGCCGAGGAGCGTCCACACGTTGCGGGGGAGCGCCCCAAACGATGGAACGTCGTGGCTGACCTTGTCGAACATGAAGACCTTCATCACACCTGACGCGCCGTAGACGAGCGCGGCGAGCGCCTGCAGCACCCACAACACGGTATTCATCGTCCCCTCTCGTGCGCTGTCGGAGAAGTCTTTACCGCCGATTGATCAGGAACTGCTGGATCTTCCCGTCGGGCGAGCGATACATCGCCGATCGCGCCGGCGTCTTCCCAACCATGAAGAGCACCTGCGCCACCTCCATCCCGCCGCGCTCCGACGTGCGCGTCACGGTGACGTCGGAGATCTTCCCCTGCGCAGCCAGGGCGGCGCGGTCCTTCGCCAGGTGCTCGTCGGTGAGGAGCGCGTTGAAGTCGTCGCCCAGTGTCGAACGGTCCACCTTTCCTTGCTCGACCGATGCCAGGAACTGCTTCGCCGCATCGACCGCCGAGAGCCCGTGGATCTTCGGCACATCGGCGTGCGGCGTGAGCTTCTGCACCAGCGTCGGGATGAGATCGCCGGTGGCGGCGAAGTCGGCGTTGGCCAGCGTCACGATCGCCGAACGCGTCGAGGGGATCACGATGTTCTGCGTGACGATCCCGGCGATCCCGCCGCCGTGCGAGTAGATGAGCGACTCGCCGGTGCGCTGCACGCCGAGTCCGCAGCCGTAGGTCGTTTCGCGTCCGTCGGTGAGGAGGCGCGGGGTGGTGAGCGTGGCGAATGACGCGGGCGACAGCACCTTGCCGTCGATCAGCGCCAGGTCCCAGGCGAGGAGATCGGTCGGCGTCGACCAGATCGCCCCGGCGGCGCCGATCCACCCCTGCCCTTCGGGTGCAGCTGGTGAAGGCGCCGCGAGCGCATACGATGTGTAGCCACTCGCCGTGTTGGTGTCTCCCGGGACGCGATCGAAGGCGGTGCGCGTCATCCCGACCGGCCCGAAGATGCGCTCCTTGAACACCGTCGCCACGTCCTTCCCCGACGCCTGCTCGATCGCCTTGCCGAGGATGAGGAAGTTCGTGTTGCTGTACGACCATCGCGACCCGGGCTCGAAGTCGAGCGGGCGCGTTGCATAACGAGCGATGACCGTGTCGGTCGGCTCGGGCTTGGCCATCTCGCGCACCACGAAGTCGAGCGGATAGTAGTCGCGGTATCCCGAGACGTGCTGCCCGAGTTCGAGGAGCGTGATGTCATTCGCACGCGTGACGGTCGGGACGTACTTCGCAACCTTGTCCTGCATCGAGAGCTTGCCGTCCTGCTGGAGGAGAAGCGCCGCGCTGCAGGTGAACTGCTTGGTCACCGAGCCGATGCCGAACATCGTCGTCGGGGTGACGGGCAACTTCGGGTCGAGCGAGCGATAGCCGTAGCCACGCGCCAGCACGACCTTGCCGTTCTGCATCACGCCGACCGAGAGACCGACGAGGCCTTTGTCGGCGACGACGCGCTGGATCAGCGAGTCGATCGCCGCTGCGTCGAGGGGAGGGACGGTGACGGTCGCTGGCGCGGGACGCGACGCGTCCGGGGACGACGAGGCGGTGTCGGGCGCCTTCGGGGCGCCGCCGCAGGCCGCAATCACGGCCGCGGACATCAGGGAGAATCGGCGGAAGTTGGGCATGCGACCAACCTGCGTGCGAGGTCGCGTACTCGGGAAGGGGGGCGGGTGCTCGTCGCGCCCCCGCATCATGGGCCTGTGGGCGCGCCGACGGCCGCGACCGCGACCCTCCTACTGCACGTGCGCCTTGAAGAACGCAATCGTCCGCTCCCACGCCAGCTTCGCCGCCGCCGCATCGTAGCGCGGCGTCGTGTTGTTGTTGAAGCCGTGCTGTGTCCCCGGATACAGGTGCCGCTCGTACTTCACGTTCGCCGCCTTTAGGGCAGCCTCGTAGTCCGGCCAGCTCGCGTTGATGCGCGGATCGGTCTCGGCCGACTGGATCAGGAGCGGCGCCTTGATCTTCGGGACGTCGCCGAGATCGGGTGCCGACCCGTAGAACGCCACTCCGGCCGACAGCTCGTCGCCGAGACGCGTCGCCAGGTAGTTCACCATCCCCCCGCCGTAACAGAACCCGACCGCGCCGATCTTCCCCGTGCACTCGGGACGCTTCATCAGGACGTGTGCGGCGGCGACGAAGTCCTCGCGCGTCTTGGCCTGGTCGAGCTTCCCGAACAGTTCGCGCGCCTTGTCCTCATCGCCCGGATAGCCACCGAGCGGGAAGAGGGCGTCGGGGGCGAAGGCGACGAATCCATCGAGCGCCAGGCGCCGCGCGATGTCCTCGATGTGCGGATTGAGCCCGCGATTCTCGTGGATCGTGAGGATGCCGGGCGAGCGTCCGCTGGCATTCGCGGGACGCGTGAGATACCCGCGCATCGTCCCCGACCCGTTAGGCGACGGATACTCGATGTACTCCTGCACGATGCGCGCGTCGTCGGTGCGTACCTCCTGCGCCTCGAGGAACTTGGGACTCAACTGCTCGAGGAGCATCGCAGCGGTGACGCCACCCACGGCGAACTTCTTGGCCTTGTCGAGGAAGGTGCGGCGGTCGATCCCCCCGTGGACGTAGGCGTCGAAGAGGATGAGCAATTCCTGGTCGAAGTCGTGCGCGGTCTTGCGTTCCATGGGAGGGCTCCGAGCGAGAGGCTACCGCAGAAGTCTGTGCCGACGCCAATGTGGGGCGCCGTACTCCGAGCGGGCAACCGCGTCGGGCGATTCAGCGGCGCCGCATGCCACCACCCGCCCTTCTTCGGCACTCCCGCGCCGTCCCACAAGCTCACGACGCACGTGCCACCTTCGAGGTCGACGGATCCGTCGTGTCCCCACGGTGGCGCGCGAACCCGACCGTCCTTGCGGCGCTCACCAGATGGTCGCACTCTACCCAACGGTCGTGGTCGCATCCATCCCTGCCATAGGAGCGGAGACGCATGAGTGCACCGGCGCGCAGTCTGTTCATCTTCGGCTGCTACGCGATGGCCGCGGGGCTCGGCCTGGTCCTTACGCCCTCCCTCGTTCTCGGAATCCTCCAGTTCCCACCCACCGCCGAAGGGTGGGTGCGGGTGACCGGGCTCCTCGCGATGGCGATCGGCGCCTACGACCTTGCCGCCGCGCGCCATGAGCTGATCCCGTTCGTGCGCGCCAGCGTGGCGGTTCGGTTTGCCGTTGCCCTCGGCATGGCCGCCCTCGTCGCGACGTCGCAGATGCCTGTGCCGCTCCTCCTCTTCGCGGCAATCGATGCGCTGAGCGCCGCGTGGACGGCGTCGACGCTTCGCAATGCGCGCGGGGTGATCGCGGCGTAGGCGGCGAGGCGACGCACGCCCGAGGGCGACGCGGAAGACGGCGCTCGTGCGTTCGCCCTTCAAGCGACGACGCGCGGGTCAACCGTTACGCATCAGTCACACGGTCGGCGCCACGGCGCTCCAGAATCTCGACGTACCCCGCGCTCCCGTGCACGCGGATCCGGTCGCCATCACGGATCTTCGACGTCGCCCGATCGACCGCGACCACCGCGGGAATGCCATACTCGCGGGCGATCACTGCACCATGCGTCATGAGACCGCCGACCTCGGTCACTAACCCGCCGATCGAGACGAAGGCTGGCGTCCAACTCGGATCGGTATACGCCGTCACGAGGATGTCGCCCGCGCGTAGCTCGGCGTCGAAGAGTTCACGCACGACGCGCGCGATCCCTTCCACAACTCCTGCCGACACCGCGAGCCCAGCGAGTGCACCGCTCGGGATGTCGGCGCGGCGATACGCTCCATCCAGCGCCTCCCCTTCCGAGGTGAGCACACGCGGTGCGCGGAGCGCACGGTGGGTCGCATATTCCTCGCGTCGCTGCCTGACGAGTGCCGCGTCGGCAGATCCCGTGCGCATAACCTCGCGGATCTCGTCGAAACGGAGGAAGAAGATGTCATCGCGCGCTTCGAGAGTTCCGCTGGCGACGAGCGCCTCCGCCTCCCGCAGGAGCGCCGCCTTGTAGAGCGCGTAGCGACTCACCATTCCGAACTTGGGATATTCGCGGTAGCCGATGAACGTGCGCAGTCGGTCGATCGTCTGCTTCGTGTCGTTGGCCTTCGCGTCGCCGTCCGGAAGGAGGCGTACGCGTGCCAGGAGCGACGCCTCTGCGCGTGACGACACGTCGAGCCCTTGGGCGATGCGGCGCGCCCCTTCGCCGTCGGTGAAGTTCCGGATGTTGCTGCGCAGGAGCGGAAGGAGGGCCGAGGGGTGTTCGCTCCATCGCGGGCGCGTGATGTCGATCTCGCCCGTTCCACGCATCCCGTAGCGCTCGAGCCAGGCGCGCAGCGCGTCGTGCGACTCCTCGCCGCCGGCGATCCCGGCTAGGCGCTCGACGAAGTCGTCGCCCTCGGCCCGCGCGAGGAATTCCACGACACGAGGGTTTCGGCGCATCACGTCGGCGACATCCAGCAGCGCGAGCCCCATCTCCGACGAGACGTTGTCGGGCGCCGACTGCGCGAGCGAATCTGCGACATTCACCTCGCCGAGCCACTCCTGCAGCCGGTCGTTGAGCCACCAGGTGGCCTCGATGCCGGCCATCACCGCCCGGTGACTGAGCGCGCCGAAGAGGAAGCGGCGGAGTTCCTCGATGTCGTCACGGATGAAGTCGAGAAGCTCGCTCCCGCGCTTGCGGGCGATCTCGCCCCTCAGGCGCTCGACCGACGCTCGATTGGTGGCGATCAGTTCCGCGACGATCGAGGGATCGGGCTCCAGCGGTTCGGTCGGCGGTACCGCAAGCGGCGCCGCCGGCGCGTCGATCGTGGCGGGGGCGATGAAATCCTCGCGCTCGAGGATCGTATCCAGCGCGTCGCGCATGAGCAGATCGGAACGCCCGATCATCTCCAGCAGGTTGGCGCGGCTCGGCGGCGACGCCAGCATCGCCGTGACGTCGACGAACAATCGCCCTCCCGCCTCGGCCATCGGGCGCGGAGTGGTCATCTGCCAGAACGAGAGACCGAGCGGCTTCATCGCATCGGTCATCATCTGCTGATGCCCTACCGAGAGATAGACCCGGTTCGCGTTGTCGGCTGCGCGGGGAATCGGAAAGAGCGTCGTGATTGCACGGCTCTGCACCACGAAGATCGTGTCACCGGCGATGCACCATTCGATGTCCTGCGGTGCGCCGAAGTGCGCCTCGATGCTTCGCCCCGCGCGCTCGAGTCGCCGCAAGGTGCGGTCGTCGAGGATCGGTTGCAGCTGGCGGCCCACACCATGAGGTGTACGGGAGAGCACCGTGCCATCTCTCAACGTGTAGGTCTCCGGCGTGACTCTCCCCGACACGAGGGCGTCGCCCAACCCCACCACGGCGTCGATCGACGACGTGCGGCGATTGCCGTTGACCGGGTCGGCGGTGAACAGCACGCCCGCATTTTCCGCCGGCACCATGTCCTGCAGCACCACGGCCATCGCGATCGCGCGCTCGTCCATTCCGTGACGGCGGCGGTACGCCACGGCGCGCGCGTTGAAGAGGGAGGCCCAGCACTTCACGACATGACGCAACACGTCGTCGAGGCCCGCCACGCCTAGGAAGCTGTCGTGGAGACCGGCGAACGATGCCGTCGGGAGATCCTCCGCAGTCGCGCTCGAGCGAATCGCCCATCGCGTCTCGCGCGGGAATCGCTCCAGCACGCGGGCGAGCGCGTCGGCCACGTCGGTGGGCATTGGCGTGCCTTCGATCGTGCGACGCGCCGCCGCGCTGTGATGCTCGATCGCCGCGTGCTCGTCAGGCGCGAGGCGTGAAATCGAGTCGAGTCCCTCATCCCACTGGGCATCGAGTCGCATTGCTGCAGCGCACATGCGGCGATACGCCGCTGTCGTCAGGCAGAATCCGCGTGGGACATGCACGCCGTCGATCCGCGCGAGTTCGCCGAGGTTCGCCCCCTTGCCGCCGGCGCGCACGACATCGGTGCGACCGAGGTCGCTGAGGTCGACCATGTACTCGATCGTATTGTCGGTGGAATCTCGCATGAACTCTCCGCACTCGGTGTGTTCAGCGACGAGGTAGTGGCGTCGCCGAAGGCGCGCATGGTAGGGCATACCCCCGGGCTTGCCACAAGCCCGGGGGGTGACTACATCCTCATAGTGGGAAGAGGGGGTGTGCAGCGTGACCCCTACCGCGCCGCGGCGGTGGCATCAGCAAAACGCTCCGCGGATTGACCCCTTCCCCTACGGACGCGATGTCGAGGCGTTCGTACTTTTCCTCCCGAGTGATGCGACCGACACGCGCGCCTCCCAGGCGCCAACGACGGACCCGCATCATGAGAACCGCAGGGGAGGATGACACCATGTCAATGCGCAAATGGGTTTCGCTGCCGGTGATGGCGGGAGCACTCGCCTTCCTCGGTGCCTGTGCGGATACGCCGGTTGCGCCGCCAGTCAACGCAGACGTCGTGAGCGTTGATCGCGTCGGCGTGGCGGCGATGCCAGACACGGGCGACTTCCGGGCGATGTCCGGACAGCTGTGGGTCTGCGCGACCGGCAACCAGCCGGGCATGGACTTCCACTTCAAGTACACGGTGACCGACAAGGCCACGATGATGGTCGTCGCCAAGGGGACGATCCACGGCGTGAACATCGGCGACTGTGTGCTGGCGGCCACCGTTCCGACCGACGTGCGTGGACACTATCTCGCCGTGGTGAAGGAGGATCCACCGGCGAACTTCTATCTCGCGCACGGCTTCTTCAATTTCGGCGCGAACTATCCGGCAACACCGCCGATGTCGACGGTCGACCTGAACGCCCGTACCCTCACATCGGGGCTCTCGAACGATGGCGGAGTGGTGATGACGTTCTACAACCTCGTCAAGACGATTCCCAACTGAGGATTGCTGGGAATCAGGCGAGGTGGCGGGGGCGCTGAATGGCGCCCCCGTCGTTCGTTTCGCCCCTCAACGCTCGTCCGACTCGACGCCTCGTCGTGGCACGCCGCGGCAGGCATTTCCTTACAGAGTGGTGGTAGTCCCCCCGCTGACCGGCTCGCCTGGCGCCCGTAGACTGGACTCTCGCCGTTGACGTGGATCTG
>JBGAHX010000046.1:0-44757 GCA_044225935.1 Gemmatimonadaceae bacterium | reverse complement strand
GCCGGCGTCGGCAGATCCGGCGCTAGCCCAGGGCAACCCAAACCGCGTCGCAGCGAAGTGCTTGCGAGCTCCGAGGCGCGCGCCGCGTGTCCGAGCAACCCTACAATCGAAATGCAAGTTTCCGCGGTGTAACGCAGAAGTTCAGCTGCAGCGGAGGGTAATAGTGCGCGCGGAGCGCGCACTCCATAGCTCCGCTGTCTGCTGCAACGATCGTTACGGTGCGGGGCACGACTGGGCCGCGCAAGGGGCGTCACGCGAATGGCCTGGCGGCCGGTGCGCCCGTGCGAAAGCGCGGCGGACGTCTCGGCGAACAACTTGGAGTCGGCTCGCCGTCTTTCGTGCCTAAACCTTCGCGTCTGCAACAGGTAAGCGCGAGCAAACCTTCAAACGTGGGCCGCGCGGCGCAGGGCGGTCCACACGTTGCCTCCAACGATGCGCGTATCACTGCGAAGTCAACCGAGTCGAAAAGCAAAAGCGACGACTAAAGTCGACCCTTCGTCGCCGCTCAGCGACGCGCCCACCACGCAGCGTTACCCTAGCCTCGAGTTGCCAGCTCCCGCAGCGTAACGCTAATGTTGAGCTGCGGCCGAAGGAAATAGAGCGCGCGCAGCGCGCGTACACTAGCTCGGCCGTCTGCTCCAACAACTGTTACACCGTGGAGCAGGGGAGCCGCGGTGCCTGCTCGCCCGGTCGTCGCCGTCTGGGGTTTGGAGGCGCCGTGCACGGCACGGACGAGGTAACGAGGCAGCTGCGGAATGCGTGGCGCAAGAGCCGCCGCCCTCCCTCATGAAGTGTCCCGCGAGTCAGGTCATCGCGCGTTGTTCGCCCCAGGACCGTGACGCGACGTGCATCTCCCGCAACGTGGAAAGCGCCGGCGTCGGCAGTTCCGGCGCTAGCCCAGGGCAACCCAAACCGCGTCTCAGCGAAGTGCCGACGAGCTTCGAGGCGCGCGCCGCGTGTCCGAGCAACCCAACAATCGAAATGCTAGCTTCCGCGGTGTAACGCAAATTATCCAGTTCCTAATAACCTGCTAAACCAAGCGGACTAGGTCTTATCTACACGCCTAGGCGACGATAACGCCAATTCGATCGTCGAACCAGAGGTCGTGCAAGTACCAGACAGCACTCCAGTTGCCTCCTCGGCACGACAAGCGTGATAAACATTATCCGCTCGTGCAGCGCGTGATAATCCCAATGAGCACGGGAGCGGGCTGGGAGGCACCCTACTCGACACTCGGAGCTCCGACGAGGAAAGGTGCGAGCTGCTAGAGCGCTTCGAGAAGGTCGCCGCACGATTCACCCGCGAAACACAACGGCCGCCCCAGGGCGGCCGTTCGTCAACCAATCAAGTCTAGTGCTCTGCAGCGCGTGGCGGGACCGCGACCTACTTCCCCCCCAACGGCCGATCCACTCGCGTCTTGCTCCACATCACCACCGCAGCACACGAGCTCTGCCCTGGCGCCTGGAACTGCGCCGGAACCGATATCCCGTTGTAGACCTCGATCGCGGCGATCTCGTTCGGCGGAAGAATGCGGTCCACGTCCCCAGGGAAAACGGCCTCGAACGGCGCACCATCCACGTAATACTTCACGCAGCTCCCGGTCACGTTGCGCGCGCTCTCCACGGTGTAGTCGATCCCGTTCCCCGCCGGCACGACGCG
This sequence comes from Gemmatimonadaceae bacterium, assembly GCA_044225935.1. Taxonomy (GTDB): domain Bacteria; phylum Gemmatimonadota; class Gemmatimonadetes; order Gemmatimonadales; family Gemmatimonadaceae; genus SCN-70-22. The sequence continues at coordinate 43,098 of JBGAHX010000046.1, read as the reverse complement.
CAGCCCGGGGATGGTCCGGAAGAGATCCGTGAGCTGGTTGGGCGCACGCTGGGTGATCTGGTCGCCATCCATGTAGTAGCCGCCACCCATTTTCTTGCGCTGGGTGAATCCGACCTTCTCCAGCCCCACATCGCGGTCGGCCTTGACCACCACGGTGTTCAGCATGGTGGCCGGGCGCGCCATGGTGATGCTCACCTCCGCTGGACCGCGCGTCGACAGCTCGACGGCCTTCTCTTCCGGCGCAAAGCCGATCTGGCGTACGACGACGGACTGGGTCCCGGACGGGAGACTGCTAATGGTGAACTGCCCGTTCTCCTTGGTGAGCGTTGCCCCAGGCGTCCCGATGACGTCGACGCGCGCGCCGACGACGGGCTGCCCCGCGGCATTGATCACGCGCCCGGTCAGTACGGCATTCCCGGTCTGCAAGCGCGCGGCGGAGAACGACGGACCGGTGGTGATGGCCTTCTGGCGCGCCAGTGCAGCACTGTCGGTCTCCGCGGCGATGACGGTATTCGCGTTCCCGATCTTTAGCCCCTGCACCACCAGCAGATCGCCCTCGTCCTTGACCCGCACCTCACTCGTGGTCACGGACTTGAGCTGCGCCTGTAGCGTCCCCTCGAACCCGGCGGGGAGTCCACAAATGCGAAACATCCCGTCGTCGGTACTCAGCGCCTCACGCAGCCTCGGCACTTTCCGCAATCCGGCGTTGATCGAGACCTCGAGCCACGCCACCGACACCCGCGCTCCCTTCACCGGCGCATCGGTATCGGCATCGAGCAACCTGCCAATCACGGCAGCCGGCCCGAGGTTACGCCGCGCGGCGGGACACGAGATCTCGATGAGTGACGCGGCCGATGGGATCGACAACTGCACGGTTCCGGTCTGCCCCTCGCCGAGCTGGAACGGCGCGGTCACCATGGTGATGCCGAGCGAATCGAGCACGGGATGATCGACTCGCAACCGATGCTCACCCGGCACGACGCTGTCGATGGCAAAAATTCCAAGCGCGGTCGTCGCGGTCCCGCGGTTCGTGCCTTCGACGCTCACCACCGCCCGGCCCAGCGGCATGCGATGCAGAGAATCGAAGACGACACCGTTGATCGCCGACATCGCCGGGCGCGCCGCGGTCGGCGCGGCTGCCGAGTCGGCGGGAGCTCCCGCCGGCTTCTTCGTCGTGTCGCTCTTGGCCGAATCGGCCTTGACCGGCGGCTTGCGCTGCTGTGCCGAGAGCGTGCTGGCGGCACACGCCAGCGTTAGCGCGGCGATCGCGAACGCGGGAGCTGCGACAGCGCGGGGGCGGCGGAATGGACGACGGTACGACACGCTCTTGCTCACGGCAAACCTGATGAAAGGAAGGGCCGCACCCCGGACGGGCGGCACTCAGGAGGGGGCGCGCCCTGGCGCGGCCGACGCTGCGCGTCTCTCCCGAACAAACAATGTCTCGCGCAACCGGGCAGACGACAACACCGCTCATGTTCCGCGTACGGACTGCGTAAACTCGGGGGGCGCCCCGTGTTCCGCTCCGGCCTACGCCGGAGGGACGAGACGCCCCCCATCTGACACCCTCGATTGTCTCTCCCCTTCATATAGAAGGGACTAGTGACCATCGTCCTCCTGGAAGAACGACGACACGGTCCCGGTACCGCTCGCGCGCTCGACGCGGAGGGTGCGCTTGAGTGTCTTCCCGTTAACAGTGATCGAGACGAGGTAGTCGCCCGGATCCACGATTGGCGGTTGGGTGCGCGGAGCGCCGGGGATGTTGAATCCGCCTCCGCCCCCCCCGCCGCGCGGGTTGAGGAGCTGGATGATCTGGAACGCGACTTGGGGGTCGGTGATCCCGGCCGCAGCCGCCGCACCCGCCGCGGCACCACGTCCACCACCGCCACCACCCCGCTGCGCGGCGTTCTGCTCGCCCGGGCGCGGGACCCAGACCCCTGATGCGCCCGCCCCGCCACCACCGCGGAACATCTGCGCCATCTGCGCCATGTCACCCCCCTGCAGCATGCGCCGGAACCGCCCGAGCGCGACGGTATCCATCCCCGACTTTCCGAGCGAGTCGAAGACGAAGTCGGCGCGCCGGGCGGTGATGATCGAGTCGCGCCGCCCTGCAGGAGAGAGCGGCGGTGGGGGCGGGGCCTTGCCGCGGAAGTCCCACGTGACGGTGTGGATCCCCTGCGCCGAGGAGCCGTTGAGCGTGCGGATGGTGTCGCCGGCGACGTCCTGGATCACGACGCGCAGCTGCCCGTTGCCGCGCGCTGCCAGCTTGTAGGAGATCTCGGCGCCGTACTGCGGGCTCGGCGCCTCGAACCACTGCTGTCCCGTCGACTGTCCCTCGAAGGCCATGTCGCCGTACTGGTAACCGACGGTAGGCTGGAAGAGGATGTCGCCAGCTGCAACCGACGTCGGGTTCATCTGCTCGAGCGCGTTGATGTCGACGATCCAGATCGAGCGCCCGTGCGTGGCGGCGATGAGCTCGCGGTCGCGGGGGTGGATCTTGAGGTCGTTGACCGGAACCGTCGGGAGCCCCGACATGAAGCGCTGCCAGCTCTGTCCCTTGTTGAACGAGATGTAGACGCCCACGTCGGTGCCGACGAACAAGAGGTCCGGATTCGTAAGGTCCTGGCGGATGACGTGGACGAAATCGGGACCACCGGTCGGGAGCGTCCCGGCAATCGAGCGGAACGACTTGCCGTAGTCTGTCGACATGTAGACGTACGGGTTGAAGTCGCCGACGCGATGGTTGTCGAACGTCACGAAGACGGTCATCGAATCGTGCGGCGACGCCTCGATCTCGCTCACGTAGGCGTTCTGCGGGAGACCGGGAAAGCTCTTGAGCTCGTCCCACGATCCGCCGTCGTTCTTCGTCACCCACACACGCCCGTCATCGGTTCCCGCGAAGAGAATCCCGGGACGAATGGGAGACTCGGCGAGCGAGACGATCGTCGCATAGGTCTCGGCGCCGGTGGCGTCGGTGGTGATGCCGCCGGTGGTGCGAGTGGAGACCTTGATCTTCTCGGCGTCAGCGTAGGTGAGGTCGGGCGAAATGGGGTACATCTTGTCGCCGCGGCTCAGCGACTTGAGCACCCGGTTGGCGCCGAAGTAGAGGACCTGCGGGTTATGCGCTGAGATGATGTATGGGGTGTTCCAGTTCCAGCGCAGGTCGAAGGCGACGGAATCGGCGCGCTGGCGGGCGCGCAGGTCCTCGATGCGGCGCTTCTGGTCGCGCGACATCGATGCGGTCGTGTCGGGGCGCTCGACGAGGATCGAGTCTTCCCACTGCGAGTAGAACGGGCGCCACGACGGCTTCACCAACGAGGTGCGCTCGCTCGTGTTGAAGAGGAAGCGCGAGATGTTGCCGCCCTGCGATTCCGCATAGACGGTGTTGGGGTCGGTCGGGTCCTGCTGGGTGACAAATCCGTCACCGCCGGCAACGGTCGCCCACATGGCGTTGGTGATTGGACCCTGGCGGCGCCGAGAGGGGCCGCACCAGGAGCCGTTGTCCTGCAGCCCTGCACAGACGCGGTAGGGGACCGACATGTCGAACGAGACGTTGTACGCCTGCGAGATCGGGAGGACCGAGGCGACCTGGTAGTTGCCACCCTGGTCGTACGTGATCGCCACGCCGCCGTCGTCACCGACGATCATGCGATCGGGGTCGACGGGATCGATCCACATGGCGTGATGGTCGACGTGCACGCCGACGGTCGCGTTCTTCGCCGTCTTGCCGCCGTCGTCCGAAACCTTGACCGGCGTGGACGACCAGTAGACTCGATCGGGGTTCTTGGGGTGCACACGCACCTGCGAGTAGTAGAACGGGCGCACGTTCTCGTCGCTGGTACGCGTCCACGTCACCCCACCGTCCTCGGAGCGATATAGCCCGCTCGGCTTCTCCTGCGGCTTGGCGTCCTTTGCCGGTTTGGGGTTCGGCGCGGTGTCGGCCTCGACGAGGGTGTACATGATGCGGGGGTTGCTCGGGGAGATGGCGATCCCGATGCGCCCCTTCATCGTCTCGGGGAAGCCGTGCCCCTTGATCTCGGTCCACGTCTTCCCCGCATCGTTGGACTTCCAGAGCGCCGAGCCCGGGCCTCCGGACTTGAGGAAGTAGGGGCCGCGCACGCGCTCGTAGCTGGCGGCCCAGACGACGTCGGGGTTCGACGGGTCGAGCTGCACGTCGACGACGCCGGCCTTGTCGGAGACGAACTTGACGAGCTCCCAGGTCTGCCCGCCGTCTGTCGTCTTGTAGAGGCCGCGCTCCTTGTTGGCGTTCCAGATCGCACCTAACGCGGCGACGTAGACGATGTTGGGATTGGTGGGATGGACCACGATGCGCCCGATGGCCTGGGTCTTCTCCAGCCCCATGAGCTTCCAGGTGATCCCGCCGTCCATCGACTTGTAGATCCCGCCGCCGGGCGACACCGAGTTGCGCGAGTTGGGCTCGCCGGTGCCGGCCCACACCTGCATCGTGTCGCTTGGGGCGATGGCGAGCATCCCCATGGCGACGACGCGCTCATGGTCGAAGACCGGGCGCCAGGTGGTCCCGTTGTTGGTCGATTTCCAGATCCCGCCAGCCGCAGCGGCGACGAAGAGCGTCTTGGACGGGGACGGGATCCCGGTCACGTCGGAGACGCGCCCCATCGTGTTCGCCGGCCCGACGAGGCGCCACTTGAAGGCGGCGAGTGTCGACGAGTCGACCTCGAAGGGGGCGGCGCCTTGCGCCTGCAGCGCTGCCGATGCCGCGGTGAACAGGAGAGCGGACGCCGCGAGCAGATGCGCACGCGAACGGTGGAGCGGACGCGAGACGGAGCGAGGCATGGGGTAATAATGAAAAAGTCATGAACGGCACCATGCGCTAGCGCGATGTGCCGCGGGCATGCGCCAGCTGTGCCCTATTTGGGTAGGCCGACACATTCGCCAACAGAACGCACCGATGGCTGGACTTGCTGTGTCGTGCATGCGCGCGCGCCGTCGCTCACGCGGCGCACGCAAGGGGCGCCGCGCGCAGGGCACACGGCGCACTAACGCCGACTACGGCGTCACGCGAATCTGCTTGATCATTCCGTGCTGCGAGTGCAGCTGCTTCGACAGCGGATTATAGGTCGTGCAGAGGAGGGCGTAGTCGCCGGGAAGGAGGTCGACGGTGACGTTGACCGAGCGTCCGCGCGCGAGGTTCGTGGTGCCCCCCGCCGGCTCGAATGGCGGCGGGCCCGACGGGTTCTCGGCCCACTTCACGGCCTGGTCGATGCCGCGCCCCGGGAGGAGCCTAACGATCTGCATCTGGTGCTCGAACTGGCCGATGTTGTCGATGCGAATCACCCGGCGCCCGGCGTGCAGCGGTCCGTCCAGGGTGAAGCTCCACTCGGCCATCTTGATCGTGGCGACTGCGGGGGGGAGCGTCGCCTTGGCGGAGGCACCAGGACGCTCGCTGACCGACAGTTCCTCGACGTCGCGCAGGATGAGCGGCCCCCCCGGCTTGGAGCCGATTGGGAGATGTGCGACGACGTAGCGCCCCGGCTCGAGCACCATCGCCACCGACGACACACCCCCCGGAGGCGCCAGCTCGGGACCGCCCATGCGATTGATCCACGGGACGTTCCAGTCGCCCGACCGCAGGTACTCGGAAATGGAGGCGACGCGGTCGAGTCGGTCGACCTTGAGGATGGAGATGTGCTGCGGACCGCTGGAGCGGTTGAAGAGCCGCACGTTCACCAGTCCGGCATCGACCTGCTCGGGAACCTCGAGCGACTTGTCGGTCGCGACGATGACCAGCTCGGCGCCCGGAGTGGCCGCCGGCGTCGATACCGCGCGCTTCTGTGCAGGGGGTGCCGGGCGCGTCTTGGTGGCCTGCGCGCAAAGCCGATGCGGGATCGGCCAACCGACGGACAACGCGAGCGACGCGAGCAAGGCGAAGGACAGGGAGGTGCGCATCAGGTGCCTCCAGTGCCGTGTGGGGTCACCTAAACTCCGGCATCGCGAACGTATCCGCCAGAGAGAATCTCCCACGACTCACAACGCGGGAAATGCACTTCACCATCGATCGCGTGCGCTGCGTCCTCGTACCGCGATCGCGCTAGCTGTCCTCCGCTCCATCGAGGCGCGACACGAGCGGGGCGAAGCTGAGCGCGCGCGCACGGTCGCGGGCGATGCGGCGGGTGACCGCCACCGCGGGGAAGCCGCGCGCCTCGAGTCCATCGGCGCACTCGGCGACGATCCAGGCGCCGGCGTACGGGTCGACGGCCTCAAAGCGGCGCTGCGCGCGGGTGAAGATGTCGAAGGCGGCGCCGCTGTGGCCGGCGCCGAGCGCCAGCTGCACGGTGAGCGCGTCGACGACCTCGCGCCCGGGGAACCACCAGTCCGGCGAAGCGGCAGCGATGATCTGGTTGGCGCGTTCCCAGCGCACGGCGGTGCTCGGGGCGTCGGGGCCGCCGTTGCTCAGCGCCGCGCCGGCCAGCGCGGTGAGTTCGACCCAGTCGAGGTCGAGCGCGCGCGCTTCGGCGCTGGCGGTGTCGTAGAGCGCATGGGCACGCGTGCGCTCGCCCAGGTCGCGGGCGACGTGCGCGGCGAGCAGCGTCGTGCGCACCCGTTCCGGCGGATCGCCTAACGCCGAGAAGATCCGCTCGGCGTCGCCCAGCCATTGCAACGCCTCGCCGTACACGCCTTGCCGGCCGCGCAGTTCGGCGAGTGCGCGCGAGACACGCGCGGCAAGCGGTGCGGAGTGCGCCGCGCGCGCCGAGTCGAGTGCCTCGCCAAGCGCCTCCTCGGCGTGCGCGAGGTGGCCGGCGCGGAGGTACAGTTCGCCGAGGGTGAGGCGCGTCCCGCCAGCTACAAGGCGATTGCCGCTGGCAGCGCCGCGGGTGGCGGCGTCGCGGGCGATGGAGATCGCCTCGGCGGGGGCGATGCCGTAGCGGGCCTCGGCGAGGAGGCGCCGGGCCTCCGCCTGCTGCAGCGGCGTGACCTCGGTCGGCGGCGCCTCGGCGATGTGGACCACGAGCGACGACGCGAGCGGCCAGTCGGCAACGTCGAGGGCGAGCGCGCCGGCCGCCAGCTGCACGTCGGCGACGACCGGCGCGGCGCTGCTGGTGTCTTTCGAATCGGCAAGGAGCGCGCGGAGCGAGTCGAGGGCACGACGCGGGGGCTTGCCGCGGTGGGCGCGGGCTCGCTCGCGGAGCGCCCGCGCGGCGCTGACGGCGGAGTCGTCGTGCGCCTGGCGTCCCAGCCACTCGAGCGCGAGGTCGCACCACGCCTCCGCGCTCTCGTAGCGCCCGGCGTTGGCGGCGCACTCCGCCAGCTGCACGCGGAGGAGGGCGAGGTCGCGCCCAGATGGAGCGTAGCGCTGCGCCAGCTGCAATGCCTCGAGCGCGGCGTCGTGCGCGAAGACCGATGCCGAACGCTCGGCGGCAAGGCGCGCATAGCGGAAGGCTTCGGGGTCGAGGCCCGCAGCGTGATAATGGCCGGCGATCTCGCCAACCGCCGACGGGGCGCGCAGCTCGAGGAGGCGCGCGGTGATCTCGTGCAGCCGCTGTCGCTGCCGCTCGGGGATGTCGCGCAGGACCGCCTCGGCGAGGAGCGCATGCGTGAAGGCGTACTCGCCCTCGCGCACGAGCGAGACGACAGTCCCCGCCTCTCCTTCATCGAGCGCTGCGGTGACCTGCGTGTGCGGGACATTGGCGGTCGCCAGCAGCAACTCGACGGAGAACGGGGAGCCGAGTACCGCGGCGGTGGCCAGGATCGCGCGGGCGCCGGGTGAGAGGCGTTGCAGCCGTCGCTCGAGGACGAAGGCGACGCCCGGAGGGAGCGCCGATCCTGGAAGCGGGCGCCACTCCCAGCGCGTGCCGCCGTACCAGATCCCGCCGGCATCGGCGAGTGCGTGGAGGACCTGGACGACGTGCAGGGGAATGCCCTCGGTGTAGCCGTGCAAGACGCGCGGGAATTCGTCGCCGGGGTCGGCGTCGCGAAAAACGACCTGCGTCCATCGGCGCAGCTCCTCGACGGTAAAGCGGCGGAGCGCCAGATGAGTCGTCCGCGTGTGCTGCATGAGGCGCCGGCGCCAATCGGCGGCAGCGCGCGCTTCGTCGGGGCGCGAGGTAAGGACGATGAAGAGGCGCTCGGTGTCGAGCGCGGCGACGAGGGCGGCGAGCACTCCCCAGCTCGCCGGATCGGCCCACTGCACATCTTCGAAGACGAGCACGAGGAGGCGTTCGCGCGCCACGCGGCGGATCGCGCGCACGATTTCTTCCTGCAGGAGCGACGGGGTGAGCGCCCAGTCGTCGCCGTCGGCCGGAGCGGGGAGACCGGGGATGAGCTGCGGGAGCGCGCGCCAGGCGTCGACCGCGATGCGCCCGTCGGCGTGCAAGCGTGTGAGGACTTCGGTCCACGGTGCGTAGGGGGACGTCTGGTCGCCGTCGAGGCATTGCGCCGTGACCAACGATCCGGTGCGCAACCGGATCTCCGGCTCGAGGTGGCGCACGAGCGCCGTCTTCCCGATTCCTTCCTCGCCGTCGACGAAAAGGAGGCGCGAGTCGGCACGGTTGGCGAGGTCGAGGAGGCCGACGATGGTGCGCAGCTCCTCCTCTCGCGCGACGAAGGCTCCAAAGTCGAGTTGCGTGCGGGCCGCGGTGGCATCGCCGTGATCGGCGACGACGACGCGATCGCGCCCGTCGCGCTTGGCGCGGTAGAGCGCACGGTCGGCAGCTGCAACGAGCACCTCGACCGACTCGCCGTCGACCGGGGCGCAGGCGAGGGCGATGGAGACGGAGATCGACAGCTCCTGTCCCGGCGCATCGCGACGCGCACAGCGCAACTGCGCGCAGCTGTCGCGCAACCGCTCGGCGATCTCCAGCGCGAGCTGCGGCGTGGTGCCGGGAAGGAGCACGAGGAACTCGTCGCCGCCGCGGCGCCCGATGAGGTCACCGGTGCGCAATCCGCGCTGCAGCACCTTGGCGATCGCCCAGAGCAGGTCGTCGCCTTGCAGCCGACCGTACGCCGCATTCACGCGCGTGAAGTGATCGACGTCGAGCAGGAGCAACGCGACCGGTTGGTCGGCGCCGCGACGGGCAGCGAGGAGGCGCGCTGCGCGCTGCCACCACGAGGCGCGATCGGCGACCGAGGTGAGCGCGTCGTCGAGGATGGGCGGTTCGCGCGATTCGGTGCGCGGCGGCATCGACGCGGGAGAGGTGACGCCGGGGATCGCGATCCCCTCGCGCACCACCTCCTCGAAGACCTTGAACACCGCGGGATCGAACTGCCGCCCGACATCGCGCCGCATCACGTCGAGCGCTTCGTCGTGCGGGAGCGCGACCTTGAACGAGCGACGCGAGACGAGCGCGTCGTAAACGTCGGCGACCGTGAAGATGCGCGCGGCGAGCGGGATCTCTTCGCCGGCGAGGCCGTGCGGATACCCCGAGCCGTCCCAGCATTCGTGGTGGGACTCGACGATGGGGCGTACTTCCCACGGGAGATCGAGCTCGCGCAGCATCTCGGCGCCGGCGACCGGGTGCCGCTTCACCAGCGCCCACTCTTCGGGCGAGAGGCGTCCTGACTTGTTCAGGATCGTTGGGGGGACCTCGAGCTTGCCGATGTCGTGCAGGTACGCGCCGACGCGATACCAGCGCAGTGCCGGTTGTTCGACGCCCATGCGACGGGCGATCTCGCAGGTGAGGTCGGCGACACGATCGCAGTGACCAGTGGTGGCGTGGTCCTTCCCCTCGATGCGTTGCGCCATGCGCCGCACCACATCGACAAAGCCGTCGTCGATGCGTCGCATGCGTCGGGCGGCATCGCCCTCGACGCCGCGCACGCGGAGCTGGGCGAGGGCACGATAGGCGCGATTGAGCGACTGCATCGCGGGCGCGTGCCGATCGCTGCGCGCGAGGAGGTCGGCGAGTTCGCGCGCGCTCTCGGCCACGAGGAGCACGTCTTCGGTCTCGTCGGCGAGACGTGCGGCCTGCTCGAGATGCCGTTCGGCACGCGGGAGGTCACCGAGTTCGCGCGCGACGATGCCGGCAACGAGGAGTGCACGGGCGACGAGCGTGCGATTGTCGGCGCGTCGCGCGAAGTCGAGCGCGCGGTCGGCTGCGGCGTGCGCACGTTCGATGTTGGCGCGGTCGAGCGCCATGTCGGCGCGCCCGAGTTCGATCGTCGCGAGGAGGCGATCGTCGCCGATGGTGCCCGCAGCGCTCGCCGCGTCGGCAAACGCCTGCTCGGCGGCATTCCATCGTTTGATGTCGGCCAGGCAGCCGGCGAGGCGCGTGGCGGTCGCGGCGATCCCCGCCTCGTCGCCTGCGGAGCGGTAGCCGTGCAGTGCCCCCTCGTAGAGCGTGACGGCGTCGCCGAGTTGGCCATCGAGGACGGCGAGGTCGGCGAGGCGAGCCGAGGCGGTCGCGGCAAGGCTCGGACGACCGAGGCCGGTGGCGCGACGCTCCACGTCGATGAAGTCGGCGCGTGCAGCTGCCGGATCGCCTTCCAGCCACCGAATGCAGCCGCGCAGTTCGATGCCCTGCGCAGTGGCCACGTCCATCCCGTCCTCGGCCGGAAGGGCGAAGACCGCCTCGACACAATCGAGCGCCGCCCCCGCGTTGCGCGACGCGAGGTGAGTGCGGCCGGCGCCGAGGAGGAGCTCGGCGATTCCCCACGCCGGGGTGTCGGTGGTGAGCGAGTGCAGCGCACGCTCGTACAACTCGCGCGCCTCTTGCACCTGCCCGCGCGCCTCGGCGAGACGCCCCTGTTCAAGGAGCGCCCCGAGCCAGCTGGGAGCGGGTGCAGGGGAGGTCATTGACGCGGGTTCGGCTGGGATGAAACGACAATACAAGTCATCTCACAAATAGTCGCCGGACGCGGCGGCGCCCAGCGCCGGACGGAGGCCGTCGACGATTTGTGAGATGCCATCAATCAAGACGAATGAGGGGACGACGCGTTGCGGGTCATCACGCGCGCTCCGCTCCCGGCGTACAGGTTCTTCGCCACGACGATGAATACGTCAGTCGCTGTGTTGACATCCCCTCAACTGCATGGGATGCTATGCCGCGTGCCGCGCTCGAATTTCGCCCGACTGCTCTGGCGTCGCGCGATCGAACCAACTGTGGTGTCCTTACCGGCGAAAACCCTCCCCCCCACCGCACCGCAGGCGCGCACGAGTTATCCCCTCTCCACGGAGGTCGTGATGCACAACAGTCGTCGAACACCAGGTTGGAGGATCGGACGGCTCCCGCTCGTGACAGTCCCGGCAGCCGCGTTGCTCTTCGCACTTGGACCCGCCGCGCTGAGCGCGCAGCAGGGGACAGGGACGATCCGCGGCACTGTGACGAACGCCGCCTCGAACGCGCCGCTCGGCAACGCGCAGGTGTTCGTGGCGGGCACCACGCTCGGCGGGATATCCAAGTCCGACGGGACCTTCTCCATCGTCGCGGTACCGGCTGGGTCGCGCGTCGTGCGGGTGCGCCTGATCGGCTATCAGCCGACCGAGAAGACGGTGACGGTGACGGATGGTGGGACAGTCGACGTCGACTTCGCGCTCACGCAGAGCGCAGTCTCGCTCGACGAGGTGGTGGTAACGGGGACGGGCGGCTCGGCACGCAAGCGCGAGGTTGGGAATTCGATCGGCTCGGTGAAGATCTCAGAAGTACCGGAAGTCCCCAGCAACGTGTCGAACATGCTCACGGGACGATTGGCGGGCGTTTCGGTGGGCGGGGGAACGGGGAACGCCGGCGCCGGCGCGGCGATCCGACTGCGGGGGTCGACGTCGGTAGCGCTCACCAACCAGCCGCTGATCTTCATCGACGGAGTGCGTACGCGCTCGGACGAATATCCTCGCAACGGCGTCTTCACCGGCACCACGCAGCGCGGGGCGAACGTCAACAGCAGTCCGCTCAACGACATCAATCCCGAGGACATCGAGCGGATCGAAGTCGTGAAGGGCGCGGCAGCCGCCACGCTGTACGGTACAGACGCTGCCGCCGGCGTTATACAGATCTTCACGAAGCGGGGCGCGTCGGGAGCGGCCAAATGGAACGTGCAGCTGAACACCGGAATCAGCACGCTCCAGAAGTTCGGTACCGATTCGGCGCCGCTGCTCTTCATGGATCCATTCCTTCGCAACACCACGGCGCACAGCGAGGCGAAGCCTGAGGGGAGGTTTGGCCCAGACAATTACGCGTGGCGCTACGGCATGTCGGCGCAGGTCTCGGGTGGGCAAGGCGACAACCTCCGCTACCTCGTCTCTGGACAGGCGGACAACACCGACGGCGTCCTGCCCAACGACAAGGATCGCAAGTACCAGATACGCGCGAACCTGGACTTCACGCCGATCAAGAACGTCGCCGTGAATTGGAGTAGCGCCTACACGAACAACCTGATCAACCAGACTCCCGCCGGAAACAACGCGCAGGGGATCACACTCAACGCATTTCGGCGCGATCGCAACTACTACGGGACGACAAACGTCGACACCCTGAGCCTCGTGTTCATGCAGCAGCTCGACAGCTACATCGACCGCGCGATTTCGGGCTTCACCACCACGTGGACGCCGCTCGCCAGGTTTTCCAGCCGCTTCACGTTGGGCTATGATCGGGCTGCGCTGGAGAACCGCAACTTGCGACCGTTCGGCTTTCCTCGTCAGCCGCTCGGTGTGATCCAGAACCAGCGGTGGTCGAACAACACCCTGAGCACTGACTGGGTCAACAACTACGAGTTTCAGCTCGGCAACGACCTGCGCGTCACAGCCTCTGCCGGAACGCAGTACGTGAACTCGCTGGTCGGTGACGCGATCGCCTATTCCGAGAACTTCGCCACGCCTTCTCCGCCCACCGTTGCATCGGGCGGGGTCAAGAACGCGGACGAAAACCGCCAGCGCGTGATCACCGGTGGCGCCTTCACACAAGCGCTGGTAGGCTTCAAGGATCGCTACTTCCTGACCGTGGGCGGGCGCCTGGACGGCAACAGCGCGTTCGGCAAGGACTTCGGTTTCCAGTTCTATCCGAAGGTGTCCGGGTCCTGGGTCATTTCGGACGAACGCTTCTGGAATGAGAACCTCGGGACGCTCAAGCTTCGCGCCGCGTACGGGCAGGCGGGGCGCGCGCCCGGCGCCTTCGCAGCCGTGCGGACGTACAACCAGGTGGGTTGGGGGACGGCCACGGCCGTGCGCCCGAGCAACCTTGGCAATCCGAACCTGGGCCCGGAGCGGACAAACGAACTCGAACTCGGCTTTGACGAGAGTCTTTTCCAAGGGCGTCTCGGCATCGACTTCACGTACTTCAAGGCCACAACGACCGACGCGCTCTTCAGCGTGCGGTCTGTCCCGAGCAACGGCTTCCTCGCCAACACGCTGCAGAACGTCGGCGAGATGGAGAAGTCGGGGATCGAGATGGCGATCACCGGGACGATCGTCGAGCGCCCGAAGTTCGGGCTGAGCGCCGGACTCAACATCAGCACCAACAAGAGCGAGGTGCTCAGCCTTGGAGGCGCCCCGTCCTTCACGGTGGGCAACTACGGTTGGGTCGTGGAAGGGAAGCCGGCCCCCGTGCTGCGCGGCAAGATCATCCGCAACCCGGACGCCCGCGGTGTCGCAGCCGACACCTCCTCCAACTACGACTTTGGGCCGGCGCAGCCTACGCGCATCATCGGCGGCAGCGTCAACTTGCGCACGTGGCGCAACATCAGCATCTCGGCGCGCGGCGAGTACCAGGCCGGGCACTACATCAACGAGGACGCGTCGTACCAGGCGCTCTCGCGCTCGGTGCTGTGGCCGACGTGCTTTGACGCCTACGCGAACATCGCCGCCAACAAGCCGATCACGGTGCGCGAGACGCTCACATGCATCCCGGCCAACGTGCGCCCGGACATGTTCATCTTCAAGGCCGACTTCTTCAAGGTACGTGACATCACCGTCACGGTGCCGTTAGGCAGGCTGGTTCCGGGGACGGCGAGCAGCTCGTTCGTCTTCTCGGCCCAGAACCTCTTCCGCAAGAACTACGGCATGCCCCTCTTCGATCCCGAAATGTCAGGGAACGACGGCTTCAACGCCACGGTGCGCTACATCTCGGAGCACATCCCGGCACCGGCCGTCTTCCTGACCTCCCTCCGCATGTCGTTCTAAGAGGAGACGCCCATGACTTCCATGACGAATTCCTCGACCATCACGCGCGCCGCCGCCGCGCTGGCCCTGTCGGCGGTGCTGGGCGGGTGCACGCTCGATGCAACCAACCCCGGCCCGATCCAGGCCGACCAACTCAACAATGTCGGCGCGCTCTCCTCGCTGGTGAACGGCGCGGGACGCGACCTGGCAGAGGCGATCAACTGGACCTCCTACACCGGCGGCGCCGTCTCGCGCGAGATCTTCCCAGCAGGCTCCACCGGCTCGTTCGGCATCACGGTGCGCCAGCAGTCGGGGAAGCTGGCCGACGACGATGACGACACCTTCTGGAACCTCTCCCAGCGCGCGCGCTGGACCGCGGAAGACGTGGTCACCCGCGCCAAGACGGTGCTGGGGACCGCGTCGGCGAACAGCGCAACGCTCGCCCAAGCCCTGGTGTGGGCCGGCTTCGCCAACCGGCACCTCGGCGAGAACTTCTGCGAGGGGGTGATCAACGGCGGAGCCCCAGGGTCCTCCACCGTCTACCTCGATCGCGCCGAAGCGGCCTTCACCGAAGCGATCGCGGTGGCGACGGCGGCCAACAACACCGCGCTGGTGCAGGCGGCCACGGCCGGCCGGGCGTCGGTGCGGCTGGACAAGGGGAACCTCGCGAACGCCGTCACCGACGCCGCATTGATCACGAACAACGCCTTCACCTACAAGATGCCGTACTACCAGACCGAACTGGATCAGTACAATCGCATCTACTGGGCGAGCGCGAACCAGCCGTATCGCGCGCACACGGTGTGGAACACGCCGAACGACGCGTATCGCAAGGCGACTCGCGATCCGCGCGTCCCGTTCGACTCGAGCCTCACCGTCCTGGTGGGCGATGCCGCGGTGGGCAACCTCGGGCGCGTGCGCTGGTACTTCCAGACCAAGTACGCCACCCTCACGTCGGGGATCAACCTCGTCTCGGGTTGGGAGATGCGTCTCATCGAGGCCGAGAAACTACTAGTGGACGGCAACTTCAACAGCGCGATGAGCATTCTCAATGCGCGACGCACGGGGCTCGGCCTCTCAGCCCTCACTGCGGCCAACATCAGCGAAGCATGGACGGCGCTCAAGCGCGAACGCGGCATCGAGCTCTGGCTCGAGTCGCGACGCCTTGGCGACATGCGTCGCTGGGCCGCGACCAGTCGGCCGGGGTCATACGATCCGCTCGAGGAGCTGCCGGGACGTGACCTCTGCTTCAACACCCCGCTCTCCGAGAAGCAGACCAACCCGAACTACCCGTAGTGCTCTCCCTGGGCGCGCGGTCGGCAGCGTTCGCCGCTCACGCGCCTGCTCCACCACCGGCGGCGCCCCTCCCTCACCCGGGGGGCGCCGCCTCTTTTCTGCGCCGATCGCCGCTGAAGCGCAGGGACGTCCTGGACGAGACTTGATGGGGAGACGCCGATTCTGCTTCGCGAGGCACCGCCGGCGTCAGCAACCGTCGCCGGAGCTCCCGCCGTCATGCATCACACGCAGCGCAGGTGGTCCTCCTCGTATGGATGGGGCCCGCGGGAGCTTTCCGCGAGCCCCACGGTAAGGCTCCCAAACTCGACGATGCGCATCCACGCCCCCCGGGAGGCGTGACCGTGCACCAGCTGCTTGTGCGGCAGTTGCGACGTCACTTCGGCAGTGAGGAGTCGGCGCCACCCGAGCTGGCCCCGTTTCTCGCCACGGTCGAGGAGGCGTACATGCGCGCCGACGAGGATCGCGCGATCCTCGAGCGGTCGCTCGACCTGTCGTCCAGGGAGCTTCTCGAGCGTGCGTCCGACGCCGAGGCGACCGCGATCGCGCGCGACATCGGCGATCGCACGCGCGCTCAGGATGGCCTGCGCGCGTCGCAGGAACGTCTCCAACTCGTGATGGACGGCTCTGCCGATGGGCTCTGGGACTGGGATTCGGCAGCCGGCGTGGTGCACTACTCGGCGCGCTTCAAGGAGCTGCTCGGCGTGATCGACGAGGAGTTTCCGGAGCGGATGGAGTCCGTGGAGTCGCGATTGCACCCGGAAGATCGTGAGCGCGTGTGGAACGCGGTGAACGCGCACTTCGCCGGGAACGGACCGTTCGACGAGATCGCGCGCCTGCGCGTGGGCGACGATGGGTGGAAGTGGTTCCAGTTCCGCGGGCAGGCGATTTGGGACGAGAACGGCGCACCCACTCGTCTCGCGGGTTCGATCCGCGACATGAGCGAGATCAAGGCGAAAGAACAGGAGCTCGAACGGGCGCGCGACGAGGCAGAGGAGGCGAGCCGCGCGAAGAACGAATTCCTCGCCAACGTGAGCCACGAGATCCGCACGCCGATGAACGCGGTGCTCGGACTTACCCAGCTCCTGCTCGAGGGGGAGCTGCGCCCTCGCGAACGCGATTACGCCAACAGCATGCTCGAGGCGGGGCGTTCGCTCCTCGCGCTGATCAACGACCTGCTCGACATCTCGCGCATCGAGGCGCGCGAGCTGGTGATCGCCCCGATCGAGTTCTCCCTCACGACGACAGTGCACGAGACGTTTCGGCTCTTCGAACCGAAGGCGCGGGCCAAGGAGCTGGCGATGTCGCTCGTCGTCGATCCCGACATCCCGCAGCGCGTCGTTGGAGATCCCGGGCGACTGCGACAGATTCTCATGAGCCTCCTGGGGAACGCGGTGAAGTTCACGCCGCAGGGCGGGATCTCGCTCAAAGTGTCGGTCGGTGAAGGGGACGAAGTCACGTTCAGTGTCAGCGACACCGGGATCGGAATCGCCGAGGATCGCCTCCCGCACATCCTCGAGACGTTCACGCAAGTGGACGCGGCGTCGACACGGCGGCACGGCGGCACCGGGCTGGGGCTCGCGATCAGCCATCATCTCGCGACGCTGATGGGAGGGGGAGTGGAAGCGACGAGCGAGGTGGGGAAGGGGAGCCGTTTCACCTTGCGGATTCCACTCCGCGCCAGCACCCCCGTCGAGGAGAGCGTTTCGTCGACGACAGCGGCGATGGCCGGGCTGCGCGCGCTGGTGGTGAACGACGATCCCGACTCGCAGTCGCGCCTGCGCGGCGACATCGAGTCGTTAGGTGTACAGGTGGAAGGGGCACAGACGCCGGCGAGCGGGCTGACTGCCCTGCGCAACGCCGCGCGCGCCGACGCCCCATTCGACATCTGCGTGGTCAACGATCGCAGCAGCGACCTGCAGAGTGACGCACTGGCGCGCGTGATCAAGCGCGACCCGATGCTCGAGCGGACGGTGCTGGTAATCGTCGTGACGCTGGGGATGCCTGGTGACGCGAAGCGACTCTTCGACGGCGGCTTCACGGCGTACCTCGCACCACCGCTGCATCGCGACGATATCCGCGAGGCGGTCGAGATGGCGTGGCGCGTCGAACGAGTCGAGGGGGCGCGCACTCTCGTCACTCGCCATTCGCTCGCCGAGCGTCGCATGCGCGAGGCGGTCGTCGCCGCCGGCGCGCCCGCGCCCCCGGCCGAACTGGTGACGCGCGTCGGGACGCCGTCGGGGGCGCAGGCCATCCCTCCCGAGAGTGCTAACGCGCCGCGATGCCTGGTGGTCGACGACAACGACGTCAACCGCCACGTCGCGCACCAGATGCTCCGCCGGATGGGGTGTCGCGTGGTGCTGGCGAGCGGTGGCGAGGAAGCGGTGCGCCTGGCGGGGGAAGAATCGTTCGACCTGGTCCTGATGGACGTGCAGATGCCGGAGGTCGACGGCTTCGCCGCGACGGCGCGCATTCGTCAGCTGCAACGACCGGAGAATCCCCGCGTCCCGATCATCGCGGTGACGGCAAACGCGATGCGCGGCGATCGCCAGCGCTGCCTGGACGCCGGGATGGACGACTACCTCGCCAAGCCGATCACCCGCGCCGGCCTGTACGAGATCGTCCAGCACTGGACACATCGCGGCACGCCGACGGTGCCCACGCCCGTCGCCTCTCCCGCAATCGACGACGCCGAGGTGCTCGACCTCGCGCAGTTGCGCTCCATCGTGGGGAGCGACAAGGACCGCATCCGGGAGTTTGTCCAGACGTTCGTCTCCCTCACGGCGCCGCTGGTCGGTGAGTTCGGCGACGCCGTGCGCGCCGGTGACCTCGAGCGGGTGCGCCGGTCGGCGCACAAGCTGAAGGGCTCGTGCGGGAGCGCCGGAGCGCGCCAGCTCGCGGCGGTGGCCCAACGCGCCGAGCGGGCCGCGCACGACGCCGCCATCCCCGAACTCCCTGCCTTGGCCGACGAACTCGCGCACGCCTTCGCCCGCATCGGGGCGCTGGCCGGCACGATGAGTCCCCACTCCTCGAGTGCGGCATGACGAGTGCCGGTACGCCGCAGGTCGTGGTGATCGTCGATGATGACATCTTCGGTCTTGCCCTCCTCAAGACCCTCGTCGCGTCGGTCGGAAACGTCGAGGTGCTCACCTACAGCGACCCGCGCGAGGCGCTCGACTGGTGCCGCTCGCACGAGATCGACGTCCTCATCACCGATTACGAAATGCCGGAGGTGAGCGGAGTCGAGCTGGTGACGACGCTGCGCGCCGAGGCGCGCACGCGCGACGTTCCGATGATGATGATCACCGCCGTCGAGCACCGCGAGATTCGCTACCGCGCCCTCGAGTGCGGCGCCAACGATTACCTCAACAAGCCGCTCGACGCTCCCGAAGTGCGCGCCCGCGTGCGCAACATGCTCGCAGTCGCGCAGGGGCAGAAGGCGCAGCTCCGTCGCGCCGAGGTCCTGGCGCACGAGGTGCGCGTGGCGACGGCGTCGATCATCGAGCGCGAACGTGAGATCGTGCTGCGCCTGTCGCGCGCGGCGGAGTTTCGCGATCTCGAGACCGGCTCGCACATCACGCGCATCGCCCACTCCACCGTGTCGATCGCGCGCGCACTCGGCTGCCCCGTCGAGGAGCAGGAGCAACTCTTCCTCGCCTCGCCGATGCACGACGTGGGGAAGATCGGGATCCCCGACCAGATCCTCCTCAAGCCCGGGCGCTTCGACGACAGCGAGTTCGCCATCATGCAGCAGCACACGGTGATTGGTCACCGGATCCTCGCCGGGAGCGATTCGCCCCTGTTGCAGCTCGCGGCCGACATCGCACTCACGCACCACGAGCGATTCGACGGCGCCGGCTACCCGCACCACCGCGCCGGCGAGGACATCCCCCTCGCCGGTCGCATCGTCGCCATCGCCGATGTCTTCGACGCGCTCCTCTCTCGCCGCCCATACAAGAAGGCGTGGACCGTCGAAGAGGCACTCGACCTGATTCGCATGGGACGCGGCCGCCAGTTCGATCCCACCTGCGTCGACGCGTTCCTCGCGGTGGTGCCCGAGATCCTCGAGACGCGCGAACGATTCGAGGAGGGGGACGCGTCGGAGGCAGAACTGAGCCCGCTCCGCCAGCTGGCGACGCAGGGGGAGAAGGGGCGCGACCGAGAGCGACCGCAGGAGCGAGAGAAAAAGCGCGAGCGACAGGGCGCCGCCAGCTGACGCGCCGTCGCGCGACGCGACGAGCGCGCGTTACACTTCGGCATGCGTCTGGTCTCGCTCTGCCCGTCGCTCACCGAACTCCTCCACGACCTTGGCGCCGGCGCCGAAGTCGTCGGGCGCACGCGCTTCTGTGTCCATCCCTCGCCTTGGGTCGACGGGATCGAACGTGTAGGAGGGACGAAGAACCCCAAGATTGCGCGCATCGTAGAACTGGCCCCCGACCTCGTGGTGATGAACGAGGAGGAGAACCGCCGCGAGGATGCCGACGCGTTGCGGCTGGCGGGAGTCCGCGTGCTCAGCTCCCTTCCGCGCACGATCGAGGAGACGGCCCAGATGGTGCGCGAGATCGGCGCGGCAATCGGGCGAGTGGAGGCGGGGGGGCGCATCGCGGGCGACATCATGGCGCGCGCCGCGCGCGTGCGTGAGGCGTCGCGCTCGGCGGCGGAGGTCTCCTACGCCTATCTCATCTGGCGCGCGCCGTGGATGACGATCAACGACGACACCTTCATCAGCACACTCCTCGCGCTCCCGCGCGGGCGCAACGTCTTCGGGAAGAATCCAGTGCGCTACCCGACGATCACGATCGAGGAGCTGCGCGCCGCATCACCCGACGTCGTCTTCCTGTCGAGCGAGCCCTTCCCGTTTGCCGGCGTGCACGCGGCGGAGGTGGCGCAGGAACTCGGGATCGAGGCAGGGCGCGTGGTGCTGTGCGACGGAGAGATGCTGTCGTGGCACGGCTCGCGCACGCCGGCCGGAATCGACTATGCGGAGTCGTTGCTGTCTGCGCAGCGCGCGACGCGTCGCTAACGGCACGCACTCGGCCGAGCGGTGCGAGCGGACCGTCAGGACGCGCGTGCGCAACCGCTCACCCCGACGCGACACGTTCGGCCCCGGGAGCGTGTGCGGCGCTGGCACGCGGCGCGATGCTTCCGCAGAATGACTGCATTGCTCTTCCCCCTCCGGGCGAGGCGATTCCCGATGTCGTACGCTCTCTCGATCCGCCGATACGCGCGCGCCGCCGCCGCTTCCGCGATCATGCTGGCAGTCGTTTGTCTGTCGGCGCGGGTAGTCAATGCGCAGGACACCGCACCCGGTATGCAGATCACCGTAGCGCAGTTGCGCCCGACGATGCACGTCGCGTCGGGGTTCGCCAACGGTAACGTCCTGATCCTCGAAAGCGACACCGGGCTCCTCATCATCGATGCGCAGAGCGTCAAGCGCGTCCCAGAGTTGGACAGCGCCATCCGCGCATTCACCGCTCGCCCCGTGCGCCTGGTGATCAACACGCACTATCACGGCGACCACGTCGAGGGGAACGCGTACTATCGCGCGCGGGGGGCGCAGGTGCTCGCGCACCGCACCGTCCCCATCGAGGCGGAGAAAGACACGGTGATCGCCGACTGGGGAAACTGGCACCGCACCCCGCTCGCGACCGAAGCGCTCCCCACGCGCACCTTCGACGATTCGGTCGCCTTCGACTTCGGGAAGGAACGCGTTGTCGTGCTGCATGCGCCGAACGCGCACACCAACGGCGACGCGATGATCTGGTTCCCGCGCAGCAACGTCCTCCACATCGGCGACATTCTCGAGGTTGGGGCGCCTCCATTCATCGACCTCTGGTCGGGCGGGTCGCTTGCCGGGATGATCGCGGCGGTCGATCGCGTGATGGCGATGGTCGACGACAAGACGTCGATCGTCCCCGGGCACGGCGCCGTCTCCTCGCGCGCCGACCTCGCGAAGTACCGCGTGATGCTGCAGACGGTTGGGGAACGGGTGCGCGCCGCCGCGGCGAAGGGGGAGTCGGCCGACGCCGTGGTCGCCGCGCGACCGGCGCGCGAGTGGGAAGGAGCGATGGGGGGAGAGCGTCGCGCCGGGCAGCTGGTGCGGCTCATCTACGCCGACCTGGCGCGCGCGCGAAGGTAGGCGTGCATCGCCGTGTAGCTCGCGACATCAGCTGCGGGTGACGAATCAAGCAAGAAGGGACGTCAGCGGCGCCGCGACGCCCCTTGCGCCGCACCGATGCTCGCGTGACTACCGCCTGAGCAGGTAGCTCAGCTTGACGAAGAAGCCGTCGCGCACCCGCTCCACCTGCCGAAAGCGGAACGCCTCGGGCTCGGTGAGCGAACTCCCGTAGCCAGCGAAGAACACCGTCCCCGGGCTCGGCACATACGACACCAGCCAGTCCATGCGCAGGTCGCGCGTCGCACTGGCGTCGGCGAGCTCGTACACGCCGTCCTTGCGGATCACGATCGGCTGATTGGTCGCCGGATCGCGCAGCGCATCGCGCTGGCGCGAATCGTACTGCCCGACGAGTCGCAGGAATAGCGCACGAGTGAGCTGGTACTCGGCTTTTAGTCTCGGCACGTTGGCCGAGGAGAGGAGCGAGCCGTCGCGCCAGCGGTGGTAGCGGCTGTAGAGGTACGACGTCGTCAGCCGCAACTGCGCCGACGGGCGGAAGTCGATGTCCGCCGAGTAGTCCTGGCGATGCGCAGGGGCCGTCTCGAAGAAGTCGACGTCGCGCCCCACAAACGCCGAGAAGCGTCCCGTCCACAGCCGGTACTGCGGCGTGTTCACGCGGGCGAGGAGGACGTAGGTGGCGGTGCGCGGCGATGGCGTGAAGGCGACGGTGTCGGAGACGGGCTCGTCGCCCGGGCCGACGGTGATCACCCGCGCATAGTCCGCGTATTTCCGCCCGTCGAAGAGCCACGACTCGCGCACCGGCGTTAGGCTCACCACCCACCCGCCGCGAACATTCGTGACCGTCTCGAACTGCAGCTTGGTTTCCTGCACGCTCGCCCCGTTCCAGAAGCGATCGTAGAGCCAGAGCGCGTCGTACCCCTGACGAATGAGGAAAGACTCCACGAGCGAGCCGGGTTTCCAGTACCACGAGTAGCGATTGTACGCGCTCGCGCTGACGTAGTCGTTGCGCGGAACGAATCCGGCCGCGGCATCGAAGTCGGGCCCGATTCCGGCGAAGCCATAGCGAATGCCGAACGTGCGTCCGGTGCGGGTAATCGAAGCGTCCCACAGCGGCGCCGTCTTCACGCTCGAGTCACTCGCGACGCGCCGCGCGCTCCCGCCAGCGGTCGCCGTGAACGAGTACGCCTTGGCGAAGACGATGCGCGTGTCGGCGAGCGCGGCGCGCGAAAAACTTCCTCCCTCGGTGCGATCGGTGATGCTGAGCCCCGCGGTCGACGCGGCGAGAAGGTCGCGCCGCACGCGGAAAAGATTCACCAGAGGGCGATCCTCGCCCGAGGTCGAGGCGGTCCGCGCGTCGAGCGCTCCCATGTAGGCGAACGTCGTGCGACCCACACGCCCGGTGAGCTTGAGCGCCGCATCGGGCTGCACGATGCGGCGCGTGTACATCAGGTTACTCGGCGCGTCGAAGTACTCGCTCCCGTCGAGGAAGAAGGGGCGCCGTTCGGGGAAGAAGAGCGAGAAGCGCGTGTCGCCCGGGACCTGCGCCGCGTCGGCCTCGACCTGCGAGAAGTCGGGGCGGACGGTGGCGTTGAGCGTGATGTTGGGGGCGAGGCGCATGCGCACGTTCCCGCCAAGGCGCGCATCGGAGCTGTAGTGCCATCCGTCGCCAGCGGGTTCGCCGGCCAGCGATTCGGTGACCTCGGGGTTGATCTCGGCCACCATGTCGCGCTCCAACGACGAGAAGCCGGTGAGGGTCCCCGACTGCACGAGGAACGATGCGGCGCCGCGACGCGTGGGCATCCAGGTCTGCTGGTAGCCGGTGTGCTGCACGTAGCGCACCACGTTGAGCGCCCACTTCTGCGCATCGCTCCCCTGGAAGCGGATGCTCTTGAGCGGGATGCGCACCTCGATCTCGTAGCCGTCGTCGAGCACGCGCCCTTGCGACTCGAAGACGAAGTCCGGCGAGAGGTCGATGTTGGCGGGCGGGTTTCCGCCGAACGTCTGCCCGCGCGGCTGCGGCGGGTTGAAGCCCTCGGTACGCACCCCGTCGGCCTGCGCGCCGAGCGGGTTCACCCCGAAGACGAAGGCCCGCCGGCGATCGTTGAAGGGGTCGAGGACAAACTGGATGTAGTCGTCGCTGTCGATCTTGTCGCGCGCGGCGAGCGTGGCGTGCACCGCCGAGTGCTGCTCGAAGGCGCGCACCCCGAAGTACACGTCGCGGCTCGTGTAGAAGACATAGATCTCGGTGGAGTCGTCGGCCGGGCGATCGTCGATCGGGAGATAGCTCGAGAAGCCGGTGAGGAGCGCGGCCTTGCGCCACGCGTCCTCACGCAACACGCCGTCGATCGCCACGCTGTCGCCCTCGAGCCGCGGAACCGCGGCAGTCGTCTCTCCCTTTCGCCCGTGGTAGGTGCGCTGCTGCGCGGCAACCGGACGCGCGACGCTCAGAAAGGCGCCAAGCGCGCCTAACGTTGCGGTGATCGGGAGGGCGCGCACGCGGCTCATCATCCCTCGGTCTTGGACCAGCGGAAGAAGATCACCGACATCGCCACGAAGGCGATCGTTGCGCCGCCGATGCTCATGAGCGCACCGGCCGCCTGGTGGTCGGCGTGCGATGAGATCCCGGCCACCGGCGGACGCAGCTCGTACCAGCCGTACAGCGGCGTCTCGCTGTACGCCAGGAAACCGGCGAGCCCGAACATCACCGGGGAGAACATCAGTCCCCCTATGAGATAGAGCATGCGGAGCGGCGGGGGAAACTTGGCGCGCACCGGGAGGTCGACCACCACCGGCCACCAGAAGAAGAGCCCAGTGGCGAGCCAGGCGAGGTCGATGAACATCGACCCGAGCTGCGACTGCATCAGCGCATCGGCCACGAACGGGAGGTGCGTCACCAGCACCGTGGCGTTGAAGACCAACAGGGCGAAGATGGGCGACGTGACCTGCTTGATGACTTTCGAGCCGGCAACCATCGCCTGCGCCGCCGGCGAGATGCCGCGGAGGAGGAGCGGTGGCGCCACCAGGCCGATGAGGAGGAACTGGAGCATGTGCACGCTCGCCAGATAGCCGGCGCCGAGCGGACCGACGGGCCAGTCGAGCGCCATCCAGAGCATCACGACTCCAAGCACGAACAGCGGGTGTACGGGCGGCGTCGACGCGAGTCCCGCGCGCCGCGCGCCGGCGCGGTTCCACGCCGTCATTCCCACGACGAGAAGAATCAGGAAGAGCCAGACGCCGACGTACGCGGTCCAGGTCCAGGTCCAGGGGAGGTTGAGCGGGCCGGCACTACACCAGAATTGCATGGCGGGCTACTTCATGATCGAGGCGGTCGCCGCGGCGAGGAGGCGTTCGACGTCGCCGTAGGCGACCACGCTGGCCGGGAGAAGGACGTCTCCCGCGCGCCGGAAGCGCAACCGGATGGGAATCGTGGAGCCGATCTCGGGACGGCGCGAGAGGTTCATCAACATCACGTGATTGGCCCCGGGCATGAGGAGCAACGGCTGCCCCGCTCCCACGATCGCGGCGTTGCGCTGCGACATGTGGTCCATCCCTCCGCCGGAGGCGTGCACCGTCTCGTGCAGTTCCGCGTGCTGGGCGATGTCGCTCGAGACGGCGTACAGCGTGTCCTCGGCGCCGGTGTTGCGGAGCACGAGGTAGAGCGCGGCCTCGGTGAGGGTGGCGGGTTGCGGGACGATCGCCGCGGCGATGCGGATGGGAGCACCGGGTGACGATACGCCGCCAGCTGCAGCGCTGGAAGTTGCGGCGCCGGCGGGGGGCGCGACCGGCGTTGCACCTGCCGGAAGCTCGCCGCGGGCCAGCTTGGGAAGGTCGTGCGCCCAGTCTTCCTGCCGGATCCCGAACGGATACTCGAGGCGCGAGAGGCCATCGAGTCCGAAGGCCAGCACCTGCGCCGCGTGCCCCACGTCGTACTCGGCGGATCCAGCCGGTGCGTCGGACTGCTGGATGGCAGGCATGCGGAGAGCGTAGAGGATGCGGTTCACCTCGTCGACGCTCCCGCGGAGTCCGATGAACGACGGATCGAAGCTCCCGAGCCACTCCTTGAGGCGCGCGGGGGTGTCGCGCACCGGATCGGTTGTCACGAAGACGAAGCGGATCGCGTCGCGCGCCTCGAACGGGAGCTTCTGCATCACCGCTGCGATGTTGGCCACGTGCAGCGGGCAGACGTCGGGGCAGTGCGTGTAGCCGAAGAAGAGGAGCGCGACCTTTCCCTCCGTCTCGCGACGGAAGTCGAACGCCTTGCCGTTGAAGTCGGTGAGCGTGAAGTCGGGCTTCTCGCGGGCGGGGGAGGTGATCACCCCGCGAAAGCCGCTCGCGTCGTTGGTGGCGCTGCGGGCGTCGGCGGTTGTGCTATCGCTCGACTCGCGCCCCCGCGGAGTGCAGGCGGCGAGGATCAGCGCCCCGCCCAGCGCGAGCGGAGCGAGTACGGCACGAAGGACGGACATCGCGCGGCGCTAGAACTCGCGCCTCTTCATCTCCTTGAAGAGCTTCTGCGTGTCGCTGTCGTTGGCGCGTTCGGGACCGCGCGTCGCTTCCAGCGTGGGGTCGTACGAGGGGCGAGGCTTCTTGTCGGCCTTCACCGCCTTCGCGGCGTTCTTGCGGGCGAGCGCCTGCAACTGCTTCTCATTCATCCCCGGCTCCTGGCG
The DNA here is from genome assembly GCA_044225935.1 of Gemmatimonadaceae bacterium. GTDB lineage: Bacteria > Gemmatimonadota > Gemmatimonadetes > Gemmatimonadales > Gemmatimonadaceae > SCN-70-22. The sequence goes on along the minus strand of JBGAHX010000046.1, from coordinate 16,940 downwards.
TCTCGTGGGACGGGCTGCGTCGAGTCGCCGACGCCCCTAATCCTACCGGGACTGCCCCCCTCGCGGCAGCGGGTCCCGTATCTTCTCGCGATGCCGCAGCGCGCTCCCGTCCCCCGGAACGACTCCTCCTCCCCCTCCGGATCGACCGACCTCCCGTTTGCGATCCGACCGTCGCCGATGCAGGGGCTCGGAGCGTTCGCCACGCGCTACATCCCGCCGGGGGTGCGCCTGATCGAGTATGCGGGAGAGCGCCTGACGCCGGCCCAGGCCGACGCGCGCTACCCCGAGGTCCCGGGCGAGCGGCACCACACCTTCCTCTTCGCGATCGACGACGATGTGGTCGTGGACGCGGCGGTCGACGGGAACGAGGCGCGCTTCATCAATCACTCGTGCGATCCCAATTGCGACGCGGTGATCGACGACGGGCGCATCTGGATCGAGAGCATCCGCGACATCGTGGCCGGCGAGGAGCTGGCGTACGACTACGCCTACGTGCTGGAGGAGCGGCACACGCCGGCGGCCAAGCGGCGCTTCCCGTGTCACTGCGGGGCGGAGAACTGTCGGGGGACGATTCTGGCGAAGAAGCGGTAGGGGGAGCGACTACCCCAGCAAGACGTGAAAGACCTCGTGCCCCATCGCCGCCAGCGTTGCCGCGTGGTCGTGCCCCACGTGCACGGCTGACAGATCGCGCACCACGTGTGTCGCCCGCGTCAGTCGATCGGCCGGATACGTCGTCGCCACCCCGACGACCTTCGCGCCAGCTGCAAGACCGGCCTCGATCCCCGGGGGTGCATCCTCGAACACCACGCAGTCCGACGCGCTGAGTCCAAGGCCGCGTGCACCCGCGAGATAGCCGTCAGGTGCAGGCTTCCCGTTGGTGATGCGCTCGCTGGCAATGAGCACCCGCGGGATCGGCAGCCCGCAGACGGTGAGCCGCTCGCGCGCCAGCGCATCGCCGCTCGACGTCACGATCGCCCACGAGAGGCCGGGGAGGTGCGACAGCAGCGCGGCCGCCCCAGGGAGCGCGACGACTCCCTCTACATCGGCGCGCTCGGTTTCGTCGAGCCACTTCACCTCGGCGGCAAGGTCGAGGTCCGGCGCGACGTCTCGCAGCGTGTCGCTCGCGCGTCGCCCATGTGCCACGTCGATGATGGCATCGGGGTCCATGTCGTGACGCTTCGCCCACTTGCGCCAGGTCCGGTCGACGACGCTGCGCGAATCGACGAGGACGCCGTCCATGTCGAAGAGAAATCCGTGGCACTTGAGGAGCGACATGGGCGAGCGATTGGTGGGGTTGGCGGGCGTTCGACGGGCGTGAGGTCGTGCGACGTCACCCGCGCGTCGGGCTCCTCGCCGCACCCGACAATGCGCCGGCGCCGCGTCCGGCGCCAGCACGACTCCCCTTGCGACGCACCCCGAATCCCCGGACGTTAGGCCCGGACTCCCCCGACTCACTCCGCCCCGGCCACGATGCGACCAATCGGCTCAATCCCCCCTCGCGCCCGTGCACGCGCGGCCGTCGCCCGCACGCGTTATGCAAGCGCGATGGTCCTCGCTTCGGCGCTCGCCCTTGTCCTCGTCGCCCGCCACGCCCACGCGCAGGGGGCGACGTACGACCTCGTCATCGCCAACGGACGCGCCATCGACCCCGAGACCGGGCTCGATGCCGTACGCTGGATCGGCGTAAGCAACGGAACGATCGCCGCCATTTCGCCGACCGCCCTTCGCGGCAAGGAGACGCTCGACGCGCGCGGACTCGTCGTCGCCCCGGGCTTCATCGACATGCACGCGCACGGCCAGTACCTCGCCTCGGCGCGCATGCAGGCCTTCGATGGGGTGACGACCGCGCTGGAGCTCGAAGCGGGGACGCTCCCGATCGCCAAGGCCTACGAGTCGGTCGCCAAGGAAGGGCGCCCGATCAACTACGGCTTCTCCGCCGCCTGGCTCTTCGGGCGCATCGCCGAGAAGGAGCACGTGGAGCCCGATGGCGACATCGCCTTCTTCCAGAATGCCCAAAAGAAGAAAGGGTGGCAGTACACCATCGCCACGCCGGAGGAGATCGACCGCATCATGGCGCGGGTGGAGCAGGGGCTCAAGGAAGGGGCGTTAGGCATCGGCGTCCTCGCCGGCTACGCCCCGGGCTACGGGCACAAGGAGTACTACGCGCTCGCGCAGCTGGCGAAGAAGTACAACGTCCCCACATACACGCACATCCGCTACATCAGCGTCCTCGAGCCGCAGTCGTCGTTCGAGGCGTATGAAGAACTCGTCGCCCTCGCCGCATCGACCGGGGCGCACATGCACATCAGTCACCTCAACAGCACCAGCGCCCGCGACATCCCCATCGTCGCCGAATTGATCAAGGGGGCGCAGGCGCGCGGTGTGCACGTCACCACCGAGGCGTATCCCTACGCTGCCGGCAGCACCGTGGTAGGGGCGGAGATCTTCCGCGGCAACTGGCGCGAACGGATGGGAGGTGCCAAGGCGAGCGACATCGAGCTCAATGGCAAGCCGTACAACGATTCGACGCTCGCCGAGGTGCAGGAGAAGGCGCCGGGCACGTGGATCGTGATTCACTTCATGCGTCCCGAGACCAACGCGCAGGACCAGTCGTACCTCGACCAGGCGGTGCTCTTTCCCGGCGGCGCGATCGCTTCGGATGCGATGCCGTGGACGTCCAAGGGGGAGCCGATCACCGGCGACGTCTGGCCGCTCCCCGACGACGCCTTCGCCCACCCGCGCAGCGCCGGGACGTTCTCACGCTTCCTGCGCGACTACGTGCGCGAGCGGCACAAGGTCGACCTGCGTGAGGGGCTCAGGCGCATGACGTTGATCCCCGCGCAGATCCTCGGGGAGAGTGTCCCGCAGATGAAGAAGAAGGGGCGGCTGCAGCAGGGAATGGACGCCGACATCGTGGTCTTCGATCCCGCCACCGTCAGCGACAAGGCGACCTTCACCGCGCCCAACGCGCGTTCGGTCGGGATGAAGCACGTGGTGGTGAACGGCGTCCCGGTGATCCGCGATGGAGAGTTGGTGCGCAGCGCGCTCCCTGGGAAGGCGATCCGGCGCGCTGTAGTTCGTTAGGCGGTACCGTTGCGCCAGGAAGCGCCGCCCGCTGAGGCGTCGCTCAGTGCGCGACGCCGCTCGTAATACGCGGCGCGTTACACCCGGCGCGCTACACCCGGCGCGTTACATCCAGCGCGCTACACCCAGCGCGCTACACCCAGCGCGCTTAGCGTCGCGCGCCGTACCGCCGCACGATCGTCGCGCGCTTGATCTGGTCGAGCCGTGGAAACTCCTTCGCCAGGTACGCCTCGCCTTCCTTCGTGATGCGATCCTGCGTCGGCCCCTGCCCGCGCGGCGCACCCTCGCCGTACCCGGTGTACAACGAGTCCATCACCTCGATCCCGGCCACCACCTGCCCTAACACGGCGAAGCCGAGCCGGTCGAGGCGCTGGTTGTCCTTGAGGTTGAAGAAGAGCTGCGAGGTTCGCGTGTTCGGTCCTGCCGAAGCAAAGCTCAGCGTCCCCCGCACGTTGCTGCGCAGCACCGAGTCGTCGGGAATGCGCCGTTCGCGCACCGCCGCAGTCGCCGCCGGCTCGGCGGCGATCCCGAACTGCACCACGAAGTTTGGCACGGCCCGAAAGAATCGCGCGCCGTCGAAGTAGCCGTGTCGCACCAGCCCGTAGATCCGGTCGGCGCCTCGCGGTGCCCAGTCGCGGTGCACCTTGAGATCGATGTCGCCGCGCGTCGTCGCGAAGCGCACCACGAACGAATCGGGGGCGGGGAGGTCGAGCGATGCCGCAGCGCCGGCTTGCACTGTCGGCGGCGCATGGTGGCACGCAGCAAACAGCGCGGTGCAGGCCGCGAGCGCGAACCCGCGACGCGTTGCCCGCGCCGCCCGGGGAAACACAGGCATCGTCCGTCCCCTACTTCTTGCTCAGGCGATAGTTGCCGTACCCGGCGTCGAGCCGAAGCCCGCGCACCGCGCCGTTCTTCTCGAGGAAGACGTAGTGCGTGTAGTCCCGCGCGAAGGTGTTGTCGCCGATGTAGATCAGCGCGTGGGAAGAGTCGTCGGGCGTCCCTCCCTTCGCCATCAGCGTGTCGCCGCGCACGGAGATCGTCACTTCGGTCGGGCGCCCGCGCCCGTGCCCGGTGTACGTCCCTGCATAACGAGCGATGCTCCCGGTGACCTTCTGGCTCGCGTCGGGCGCCTTGCCGAGCACCGCTTCGGCGATCGCTTCCGCTGCCTCGTCGGGGCTTCCGGGGCCGGCGGTGTTGAAGAGCACCACCACGCTCAGCGAGTCGTCGGGGAAGTAGATGTTCTCGGAGAGGAAGCCGTTGATCCCGCCGCCGTGGTGCAGCGCGCGATGGCCAACACGGGGATAGACAGCCAGTCCCTTGGCGTAGCCAAGCCGCGTGCTGTCGTTGAGCTGTCCCGGGGTGATGAACTCCTGGTACGCTTGCGGCCCGAGAATCACTCCCTTCTGGTGCAGCGCCTCGTTCCACGCCACGAGGTCGATCGCCGACGAGCAGAGCGACCCCGCCGCGTACGGCCACACGTGCGAGATCGGCCCCTTGAGCGTCGGCCCCGCCGAGTCGGAGTCATATCCCGTCACCTTCCCCATGTGGATCTTCACTTCACTGCAGTAGTGCGCGTCCTTCATCCCCGCCTTGTCGAACAGATTCTTCTGCACGTAGTCGGCGTACGACATCCCGCTCACCTTCTCGATCACGAGACCGGCGAGGAAGAACGCGGTGTTGTTGTAGATCTCCTCCTCTCCCGGGTTGAAGTCGAACGGCTTCTTCTCGACGATCCGGAGCAGGGTGTCGCGCGGGAGGCGGCGCGCAGCGATCGCGGCAAACTCGGGAATCTCCGTGTACCCCTTGATCCCCGACGTGTGGTTGAGGAGCTGACGGATGGTCACCTTGTGCCCCTGCAGGTCGAACTTGACGTACTTGTTGACGTCGTCGTCGAGGCTCAGCTTCCCCTGCTCGACGAGCTGCATGATGGCCGCAGCTGTGAACTGTTTGGTGACCGAGCCGATCTCGTACGTGGCCCGTGCCGGCGTCGGGACGTTGAGCTCGTAGTTGGCCCGTCCGAAGCCCTGGACGGCGATCGTGTCGGTTCCCTTCACCACGGCGATGGATGCACCGACGACCTTGCCGGCGGTGATCGGTGCACTCACGATCGAGTCGATGGTCTTGACCAGCGCCTCGCGCGCAGCGTTGCTGCTCGCCGCCTTCGCCTTTCCTCCCGCGGGCTCGCCACCTCCCCCGCAGGCGGCGACGGCGACCAGGAGGAGCGGGACCAACCGAAGTCTGAAGTTGGGAGTCGCGGACATGGCGGAGAGCGCTGGGGGAGGAGTACGGGAGGGGCTCAAGCTGTGCCGTCGCCCGCATATCGGCCAGAGGGGGGGCGCCTCGTCCGACGCGTGTCGATTTTGTGTCGTCGAGGGGAATCCCTCGGCGCGATTGAGGAGTCTAAGGTTCCGTCTGAATGCGGCGGCGGGCACCGCCGCTCGGCTCGTGCGTCGCATCGTTCTTCAGGTCCCCCTCATGTCGATGGCTCTTCGGCACTCCCTTCGGCACTCCCTCCGGCATTCTCGCCGCTCGCTGACGACGGCGTCGCGCGATATCTCGCGCACTCGTGCCTTGCTGCTGGCCTTCCTCGCGCTGCTCCTGTTCGTTCTGGCCGTCCCGGCGACGCTGCACGCGCAGACCGTCGACGTGATCCGGGGGCGCGTGACCGGACCGGAAAAGGAAGCGCTCGAGGGAGTCTCCGTCACCGTGACCACGCTCTCGGGGGCGGTGAGCCGTAACGCCACCACCGATCGCAACGGGCGATTCATGGTGACCTTTCCCGGCGGCGACGGCGACTACTTCGTGAGCTTCCGGCAGATCGGCTTCGCCCCACGCCGATTCGAGATCAAGCGCGTGGCCGACGAGGAGATCCTCGTCGCCGACGCTCAGCTGTCGCGCACGAGCACGACGCTCGACGAGGTGCGCATCACCGCGCAGCGCAATCGCGTGAACCGCAACGAGCAGGCGCAGGACGTGGCCGGCACCGAGCGCGTCGTGAACCCCAACAACCTCTCGGCAGCGCAACAGGGCGACCTAGCGGCAATGGCGGCCAACACGCCGGGTGTCCTCTACATCCCCGGACAGGACGGCGATCCGAGCGGATTCTCGGTGCTGGGACTCGGTTCGGACCAGAACAGCACCACCCTCAACGGGCAGAACTTCAGCGGCTCCGACTTGCCGCGCGACGCGATGGTGAGCGCCTCGCTCAACTCGTCGCCGTACGACGTGTCGCGCGGCGGATTCAGCGGCGGGAACCTCAATATTCGCACCCGTTCGGGGACAAACTTCATCCTCCGAACCAACTCGCTCAATCTGGATTCGCCGGCCCTTCAGTGGACCGATCCGGCGGCATCGGCGCTCGGACAGCAGTACTCGAGCGCGTCGCTCGGCGGGCTCGTGTCGGGGCCGCTCAAGTACAACGCGGCGTTCTACAATCTTGCCTACCAGCTCGGGCGCCGCTCCAACGATCTGCAGACGCTTCTGAACACGTCGCCGGTCGGGCTCGAGGCATCGGGGATCGCGCCGGACTCGGTCACGCGTCTGCTCGGAATTCTCAGCGGTCTGTCCGTGCCGGTGACCACCGGCGGCGTTCCGTCGAATCGACTCTCGGACCAGGGAGCGCTCTTCGGGGGGATCGACATCGCCCCGCCGTCGTCCCGCGCCGGCTCGTCGTACTCGCTCGGTGGCAATGCGTCGTGGAACCGGTTCAACCCGGTCGGCGCACAGGTGACCGAGCTTCCGGGGCACAGCGGCGACCGCACCAACCTCAACGCCGGATTGCAGGGGCGGCACTCCACGTACTTTGGCTTCGGTGCGCTCAGCGAAACCGCGCTCTCCGTCAGCCGCAATCACACCGAAAGCACGCCCTTCCTCTCGCTCCCCAGCGGGAGCGTGCGCATCAACTCCACGCTCGACGACGGGACCAACGGGGTGAAGACGGTGCAGTTCGGCGGGAGCGCCTTCCTCAACACCTCGTCGACCACCAGCGGGATCAACCTCTCCAACCAGCTCTCCTGGTTCAGCGCCGACAACAAGCACCGCATCAAGCTCTCCACCGAATTGCGGCGCGACGCCTTCGAGGTTGACCAGAGCAACAACCTCCTCGGCAACTTCTTCTTCAACTCCCTCGCCGACCTCGAGGCAGGGCGTGCCGGCACGTACTCGCGCCAGCTCGAGCGCCGAGTGCGCGACGGGAGCGAGGTGACCGGCGCGCTGGCGCTCGGCGATTCCTGGCGCGTGCGCCCGTCGTTGCAATTGCAATACGGGCTTCGCGTCGACGGCAACCGATATGGCAATCGCCCGACGAGCAACCCGCTCGTGCAGCAGCAGTTCGGCAGCAGCAATTCCGAGGTGCCTAACGGCTTGTACGTCTCGCCGCGCATGGGCTTTTCGTGGACGTACGGCCAGGCGGCGCAGGTCGGCGCCTTCGAGGGAGCGTTCCGCGGTCCGCGCGCCGTGGTGCGTGGCGGGATCGGTGTCTTCCAGGGGACGCCCGGCGCTCAGCTCATCGGATCGGCGCTCGACAACACCGGGCTTCCGAGCGGCGTGCAGCTCGTCAACTGCGCCGGGCTCGCGGTTCCGTCGCCGGAGTGGGCGCAGTATCTCGCGAACAATTCGTTGATTCCCGCCGAGTGCGCCGACGGTACGTCGGGGACCGTCTTCGCCAGCGGCGCGCCGAACGTGACGCTGTTCACTCCCGACTTCGTCGCGCCGCGCAGCATCCGCAGCAACCTGCAGTGGAGCGGCCCGGTGCTCGGGAACCGCTTCAACGCGACGTTCGAGGGGACGTACTCGCTCAACCTGCACCAGCAGGGATTCGTCGACCGGAACTTCCTCGCCACTGAGCGCTTCGCGTTAGGCGCGGAAGACGCTCGCCCGGTCTACGTCGCACCCACCAGCATCGATCCGCTCACCGGACAGGTCGCGGTGCGCGACGCCCGCGTAAGCGACGACTTCAATCGCGTCACTGAGCAGCGCTCCGACCTCCGCTCCGAGAGCCGGCAGCTCCGCGCCTCGCTCTCACCGCTTTCGTTCAACAGCAACTACTCCTGGAACATCTCCTACGTCTACTCCAACGTGCGGGAGCGTGTGCGCGGCTTCGGGACCAACACCGCCGGCAACCCGTTCGACGAGGAGTGGGCGCGCAGCAACTTCGACTCGCGCCATCAGGTGCAATACTCGCTCTACTGGAACGCGTTCGACCTCATCCGCATCAACTGGTTCGGGAGCGTGCGCTCCGGAACGCCGTTCACCCCCACCGTTTCGGGCGACGTGAACGGTGACGGCTACAGCAACGACCGCGCCTTCGTCTTCAACCCGTCGACCGCCACCGACCCCGCCGTCGCCGCATCGATGCAGGCGCTCCTCGCGTCGTCGACCGGGCGCGTGCACGACTGTCTCGCCTCGCAGCTCGGTACTATCGCCGTGCGCAACTCGTGCCAGGGGCCGTGGACGCACTCGGCCAACCTTTCGATCTCGTTCAACCCCATCAAGGTGCGCATGCCGCAGCGGGCGACGCTCTCGTTCAGCGTCTCCAACCCGCTTGGCGCCGCCGACATGCTCCTGCACGACAATGCGCACCTGCGCGGCTGGGGGCAGTCCCCGACCCCCGATCCGTCGCTCCTCTATGTGCGCGGCTTCGATCCGGCCACCAACCGCTACAAGTACGACGTAAACCAGCGCTTCGGCGCGACCAATCCGCAGTTCTCGGCGTTCCGCATGCCGGTGACCGTGACCGCGATGCTGCGCTTCGACGTCGGCCCTACACGCGAGCGGCAGGCGCTGACGCAGCAACTCAACCTCGGGCGTTCGATCGAGGGGAACAAGATCCCCGAGCAGATGCTCAAGGCGATCTACGGCACCGGCGGCTTCGTGAACCCGCTCGCCACGATCCTCCGGCAGTCCGACACGTTGCAGCTCACGGTCCCGCAGGCCGACTCGCTGGCGACGCTCAACCGCTGGTACCTCATTCGCGCCGACTCCATCTGGACGCCGATCTCGCACAAGCTCGCCGAGCTCCCCAAGCAGTACGATGCAGGCGACGCCTATGCGATGTATCGTACGGGGCGCCGGGCGACCATCGACCTCCTGCTCAAGGTTGCCGCCGACGTGCGCGGGGTATTGAGCGCCGAGCAGCGGCGCAAGCTCCCGGCGCTGGTGACCAGTTATCTCGACCCGCGCTACCTCACCTCGATCCGTTCAGGGACCGCCGGCGCCGGTGGCGGCGGTGGCTTTCCCGGCGGTGGCCCGATCTTCATCGGCGGCGGTGGTGGCGCGCGCACGATCAGCATCTCCCGTTAGGTCCGCTCCCCGCCTGTCGCCCTTTCAAGTTGCGCTTCTCGTTTCCGCTGCGTAGGCACGCCCTCCCCGTTCCCCTTCCGCCGATGCATCCCACATCCAAGTGGCTCCTGGCCGCCCTCACCCCGGGCTTCGTCGCGACAATCGCTGGCGCCCAGGGAAAGCCACCCGCTCCTCGCCCGCTCGGTCCTGTCGAGGCGACCGCCAGCGAGATGCTCGGTGCGGTCTCGATGACGCGCGCGCTTCCTGGCGGGCGCGTCCTGGTGAACGACGTCATCGGGCGTCGCGTGCTCCTGTTCGAGAAGGGGCTCGGGAGCTTCACCGTCGTGGCCGACACGACCGCCGCGACTGGGAACGCCTACGCCGGTCGCACCGGCGGGCTGATCGCCTATCGCGGCGACTCGACGCTCTTCGTCGATCCGCAGTCGTTGTCGATGCTGGTGATCGATCCCGCCGGCAAGGTCGGGCGGGTGATCAGCGTCCCGCGCCCTAACGAGGCGCAGTCGCTGGTCGCGAGCAATGCAGGCATTCCGGCATTTGACGGGAGCGGACGCCTCGTGTATCGGGCGTCGAACTTCCGCTTTGCCGGACCCGTGCGCCCCGGTGCCGGTGGGCCAGGGGGAGGAGAAGGGGGACGCGTTCGTATCGAGGCCAATCGCGCGCCGGGTGAGCGACCCGCGATGGTCATCCCCGAGTTCCCCGACAGTGCGCCGATCGTGCGCATCGAACTCGCGACCAGGAAGCTCGATACGGTCACGTTCATCAAGGTGCCGAGAGTTCGGATGACGTCGACGACCGACACCAGCGGTCGCACGATGATGACCTCGGTCATCAATCCGCTCCCGCAGCTCGACGACTGGGCCGTGTTGTCGGATGGGTCGATCGCCGTGGTTCGCGGCTTGGACTACCACATCGACTGGTTCAAACCGGATGGTTCGAAGGCATCGACCGGGAAGCTCCCCTTTGAGTGGCGCCCGCTCAACGATTCGTCGAAGGCGGCGTTCCTCGACTCGACCAAGGTCCAAATGGAGAAGCTGCGCGCCGCTGCAATGGCGCAAATGGCCGCGAATCCGGGGCAGCCGCCGCGAATGCCGGGGATGGGCGACGGCGCTTCGATGCCGCCGGTGATGGTCTTCCGGATGCAGGCGGGACCGCCGGGAGGTGGCGGTGGCGACTCGCCGCGCCCGCGCGACCAGGCCTCGGGGCCGCCGCCTAACTTTACCATGCCGCCGCTGATGTTCGTCGAGCCCAACGAGCTTCCCGACTACGTCCCGCCGTTCACCGCTGGCGCTGCACGCGCCGACATGGACGGCAACGTCTGGGTCCGCACCAGCATCGTGCAGAATGGCGGCCCGATCTACGACGTGGTCGACGCGCGCGGCGCACTCGTCGATCGCGTCGTACTCCCGGCCGGCCGAGTGATCGCCGGCTTCGGACCGGATGGCGTGGTGTACATGGGGGTGCGTGGGGAGAAGGGAGTGACGCTCGAGCAGGCGAGGCGTCCGGCGCTTCAGCCGTAGCGCACTGCGGCGCTTCGCAACGGCATCGACGCCCGCGTTGCAGTCGGCAGCGCGGGCGTCGACGTCATCTCAAGGTTCGCTGCCGAGACGGCACTCGCGCGACGGGGAGCACGCTCATTCCGGCTGCAATCGCGTGATGGCCGCAAAGGGTTCGTCGAGCGTCGTCAACTCGATCACGTAGCTGTAGCGCCCAGGAGCCAACGCAGTCTCGCCAACGTAGTCGATGGGCTGCTGCACGACCGTCTTGTTCCCCGATCGCACGCGCACGTAGGCGTAGCGGTAGGCGAGCCGCACACTGCGATACCCTGTCGCGGCGCCAACGGCGAGCGAGCCGTAGGACTCGTTTTGCGCCGAGAAGTTGACCTCGACCTCATCGAAGGCGAACGGCGAGTTGTTCACCAGGCGAATCTGAACCCCGCCCTCGACACCGACGGGGTCGGAGCACCCCGCCGCTCCCGCGGTGAGCGCCGCCACCGCGACGATGAATGCGCGACGAGTGAGATGCGTCATGGTGAGGTAGGACGCCGCTCGCGAGGAGAAGCTAGCAGTCCCGATCGGTCCGCCGTCGAGCGAGTGATGCTGAGCGCTACCGAGGCGCTCGCCGCCCATCGCGTGCGAGGAGCTCCGGCACCGTCACGAAGCGATACCCTTTCGCGCGAACGCCGTCGATGATCGCCGGGAGCGCGGCGCGCCCTTCGCGTCGCGAGGCGATCTCCACGTGTATCAGGATGATTGCTCCCGGACGAACTTCGCGAAGCACGTGCGCGGCCATCGAGTCGGCCTCTCGGTACCACGTGTCGGGCTCGATCGACCAGAGCACCGTCGTGCGCCCGGTCTGGCGCAGGTACCACGGGAGCCCTACCAGCCGATTGCCGTACGGAGGGCGGAAGGGAATAGCCCCGCGCTGCCCGGCCGCGTGGATGAGCGAGTCGGTGCGCTCGACCTCGGTGCGATAGAACGACTGCCCATGCAGGATCATCCGTTGGTGCGAGTACGAGTGGCTCCCCAGCGCGTGTCCGCGCGCCACGATGCGCTGCGCCAGTTCGGGGTGCTGCTCGACCGACGATCCCACCACGAAGAAGGTCGCGACGGCGTGGTGTGCGTCGAGCACGTCGAGCACCGAATCGGTGTACGCCTCGACCGGGCCGTCGTCGAAGGTGAGTGCGACGACGGAGTCGCTCGTCTCCACCGACGGGACGAACTCGCCGAAGAGCTGGTAGGTGCGCGACGCATGCAACTCCCAGCTTGCCCAGAGGAGCGCCGACGCCACCACGACCACACTGCCGACGACGGCAATCCAGCGGAGCCGTCGCGTACCGCCAGTTGAAGTACTCGTCATGCGTCCTCTCCGCCATTGCCTGGACGCACAGAACCTTGCGACGCCCCGCGGCCCCGCTCCCCCGCTTCGTCGGTACCTCCTGCGGGCTCACCCGGGAGAATGCTATATTGTATACAATTCTCACGACCGGGACTGCCGCATGCACACCGTTGCCCGCCGCCTGCCCTCCCTCGCCGATCGATCCGTCGCGCGCCCTCACGTGCGCCCTCACGCGTGCCCTCACGCGTGCCCACACGCTCGCCCTTACGCGCTCGCTCGCGCGCGCCCTTACGCGCGCCTGGCGCTCGCCGCGACGCTGCTGTCGCTCGCTTGTCTCGCCACGGCGCGTTCCGTCGTCGCACAGGTCGCCTCACCGCTCGAGCTCCGGGTCCCCAAACCACCGACAGTGGCCAGCCTCGACGGCCAGGCGGTACTCGTCTACGAGCTGCACATCACCAACTTCTCCCCGGTGACGCAGGACATTCGCCGAGTGGAGGTGCTCGACGACGCGAGACCGGCACACGTCCTCGCCACCCTCGAGGATTCGGCGCTCGCCAACGCGATGATGCGTCCCGGCATCGCCCCCCCTCCTGCGACCGTCGATCGCGCGCGGCTCGGCGGAGGGTATCGCGCCGTCGTCTTTCTCTGGACCCCGGTCAATCAGTCTGCGCCCCCCAAGCGCGTGATGCATCGCATTACCATCGCGCAGGGGAGCGGCGACAGCGCTGTCACCCGTAGCGTGGTCGGCGGGAGCGCCATCGTCTCGAGCGCGGTGGCCACGATCGCTCCGCCGTTTCGCGGTGGACCGTGGATGGCTGCCAACGGTCCGCTCGCCGTCTCCGGGCACCGCCGTGCCATCGTCCCCGTCGACGGGACGCCGGCGATCGGACAGCGCTTTGCCATCGACTACGTGAAGATCGACACCGCCGGCAAGACCTATCGCGGCGACCAGCTGGTGAACGCCAACTACTACGCCTACGGCGTCGACGCGCTCGCCGTAGCCGACGGGATCGTCGTCGAGCGCAAGGACTCGATTCCCGAGAACGTTCCCGGCGCCACGTCGCGCGCCGTCCCGATCACCCTCGAAACGGTCGGCGGCAATCACGTCATCATCGACATCGGCGGCGGGCGATACGCCTTCTACGCGCACCTGCAACCCGGCTCGCTCAAGGTCAAGCTCGGCGACAAGGTGAAGCGCGGGCAGGCACTGGGACTCGTCGGCAACTCCGGCAACTCCACCGAACCGCACCTGCACTTTCACGTGAGCGACGCTCCCTCTCCGTTGGGTTCGGAGGGACTCCCGTACGTGATGGAGAACTTCACCGTCGTCGGCCGGTGCAAGGCAGCCTTCTTTGCCTGCGCCCCCGTTGCACACGAGACTCGGCGTCGCGAAATGCCAAGCGGGGTAATGGTCATCGAGGTCCCCTGAGCGGGAGCCTACTCCAGCTCCACACGCTCGCAGACGAGTTCGAGCGACTCCATCGCCACTTCGCTCGACGCCGCCACCAGCGTGCTCCAGGAGAGTCGCACTGGGCGGGCGCGCAGGAGCTTCCACGTGAGAACCACCGCGCTCCGATCCTCGTTCTGGAGATGAATGCGAACCGTGCGCGCGGCATTGATGTCGCCGTTGCGCACGGCGTCGTACCACGAGTAGAGCGAGAGCGAGCCGATGACGCCGCGCTTGAGCACCACGTTCCCGGTGTGCTCCAACCCGGTGAGCTTGCGGACGGCGTCGACCTTGTCGTTCCCGTTGCGATACTCGAGGACGTCGACCCACGTCTGGGGGAGGACTACTTCGGCGAAGCCGGCGTCGAGCGCGCCGGTTTCACCCGAACCCAGATCAACGAGAAAGTTGAAATTCCCGTAGGGGGTGTCTCGAAGGACGGCCATGGCGGGATGGGCAGAAGTGTGGGGGGGTGAGTCCTGTCGGGGGGTGCGGTCCTTGCCCCCGTGCGATCTTCGGGTGGACATTCGGCGAAGCTGCGCCCGGGTCCGATGCGGGGCAAGGACGGCGGAGTGTGTCGATTCGAGAGCGTCGGCGGCGAAATTTTACCGAGTCAGAAACTCCCCATTGCAACGACCCCTACTGATCGCGTAGTATCAGTAGTAACGATTGAGAACCATTCTCAACTAATCCCTCGTGTCCTCATCCCGACAGCTGCCGGCATTCGCCGAACTCGACGCCACTGCGCCTGAGCGCACGTGTGCGCTGGCGGCCTGTCTCCCCGGGAGCCGAGCGACGGTGGTCGACATCGCGTGCTCACCGGACGAAGGGTGCCGCCTTCGCGCGTTGGGGTTGTACGAGGGGAGCAAGGTCTGCGTCATCGACTCGCGCCATTGCATGGTGCTCGACGTTCGTGGGACGCGCCTCGCGCTCGGCCAGGCACTCACCGCGGGCATCACGGTCCAGCCGGATCGCCTGCGCGGCTGATCGCGCGTTAGGTGAGGAGTCCGTCCTCGTGTCGGTCGTGGTGATCCCGGCGTGAGCACCCTGCAACAACCGAATCGTGCCGGCGACGGGCCGCCGCCGCGTGGCGGAACCGACGATGCGCGCGCCGCGCTCCGCGTGGCGATCATCGGCAATCCCAACACAGGGAAAACAACGCTGTTCAATGCCCTCACCGGGCTGCGGCAGCGGGTCGGCAACTTTGCCGGCGTCACCGTCGAGCGCGTCGAGGGAAGTTTCCGCACGCCGGATGGTCGACGGGTTTCGATCCTCGATCTTCCCGGGAGCTACTCGCTCAGTGCAGGATCTCCCGACGAGCGCATCGCCCTCGACGTCCTGCTCGGGCGCGACTACGATCGCTGGACGCCGCAGGTTGTGCTCGTCGTCGCCGACGCCGCGCACCTCGAGCGCAATCTTTTCCTCGCCAGCCAGGTCATCGAGCTCGGGATACCCGTCGTCATCGCGCTCAATCAGTTCGACGTCGCGCAGGAAGAAGGACTGTCGATCGACGTCCCCGAGCTGATCCACGAGCTGGGCGTCGCCGTCATCCCTACCGTCGCCAAGCGCGGCGAGGGCATCGAGAGCGTGAAGCGCGCGATCGAAATCGCGTCGGGGCTTCCAGCGCCCGAACGACGCTTCGTTCTTCCCGAGCCGGTAAGCGCCTCGCTCGCGCCGGTGGTCGCGCGCCTCGAGGGGACCGGGATGCTCAGCTCCGCCGCGCGCATGGAGGCGCTCCGCCTCCTCGCCGCATCGCGTTCGGAGCCGCACCTCGCCGGGCAGGACGCGTTGCACCGCGAGGTCGAGACGGCCATCGCCGCCCTGCAGCAGCAGGGCTTCGCGCCGCATCGCCTGGAGTCGGAAATTCGCTATGCATGGATTGCCGGCGTCACCGAGCGCACGGTCAAGAGCGCCGCGACCGCGGGGCGAGGGCGCAGCCACCAGATCGACCACATCATCCTGCATCGCGTGTGGGGGCCGCTGATCTTCCTCGCCCTCATGGCGCTCGTGTTCCAGTCCGTCTTTACCTGGGCGCAGCCCTTCGTCTCGGCGATCGAATGGGGAGTGGCCGCCGGGGGAAACCTGGTGGGCGGCGTGCTCCCCGAGGGCGACCTGCGATCGCTGGTGATCGACGGCATCTTTGCCGGTGTAGGGTCGGTCCTCGTCTTCCTCCCGCTGATCGCGATCCTCTTCGGCTTCATCGGGATCCTCGAGCAATCAGGGTACATGGCGCGCGCGGCCTATCTCATGGACCGCGTCATGCGTCGCGTCGGGCTGCACGGGAAGAGCTTCATCCCCATGCTGTCGGGCTACGCCTGCGCGGTGCCGGGGATCATGGCGACGCGCACCATCGAGGACCCCAAGGACCGCCTCGCCACGATCCTCGTGGTCCCGCTGATGAGCTGCTCGGCGCGCCTCCCGGTCTATACGCTCCTCATCGGCTCGTTCGTCCCGCCGGTCGTCTACTTTGCCGGTGTAGGGCTGCAGGGGCTCACGATGCTGGGGATGTACCTGCTGGGGACGATTGCCGCGCTGGCGGCGGCGGCGGTCTTCAAGCGCACCCTCCTCAAGGGACCGGTGCGCCCGATGATCCTCGAGCTCCCTCCGTATCGTTGGCCGAGCGTGCGATCGCTCGGGGTGTCGGTCGCGCAGCGGTGCTTCCTCTTCCTGCGGCGCGCCGGGACCGTGATCCTCTCGCTCTCGATCGTCCTCTGGGCGATGGCGACCTACCCGCGCACGGATGTCGACCCCTCGCAGCCGCCTGCGGTTCAGCAGGAAGAACAGCTCGCGCACTCGGCACTCGGTCGCGTCGGGCACGCCATCGAACCGCTGGTGCGCCCGCTGGGGTACGACTGGAAGATCGGCGTCTCGATCGCATCGAGCTTTGCCGCCCGCGAGGTCTTCGTCTCCACGATGGGAACCATCTACGGGGTCGGCGACGTTGGGGAGGATTCGAAGGCGCTTGGCGAACGGTTGCGCGAGGAGCGCAACCCGGTGACCGGGGCGCCGACGTACACCACGCTGGTGGCCGTAGGGCTGATGGTCTTCTACGTGTTCGCGCTCATGTGCATCAGCACCGTCGCGGTCACGGTGCGCGAGGCGGGTGGCGGTCGAATCGGCTGGCAGTGGGCAGGGCTGCAGTTCGCCTACATGCTGGCGCTGGCGTACGGTGCGGCGTGGATCGTGTATCGCGGTGGTCTCGCGTTAGGCCTGGGAGGGTGAACGATGCGCATCACGGGTGAGTCGTTGGCGATCGTGATCATCGTGGCCGGCGCGC
>JBGAHX010000045.1:0-45225 GCA_044225935.1 Gemmatimonadaceae bacterium | reverse complement strand
CGGCGACCTCCCTCCCGGGTAACGATGCTCACGCGAACAGCTCTCCTCGCTGCGCTCCTCGCGCTCTCTGGCGCATCATCTGCCGCGCCCGTCCAGGCGCAGGGCATTCTCGCGGTACGCGGCGCGACGGTCCACACGGCGACCGGCGCGCCGATCGCCGACGCCACCATCCTCGTACGCGACGGGAAGATCGCCGCCGTCGGGCGCAACGTGGCGGTGCCGGCCGGCGCCACGGTGATCGATGCCGCAGGGAAGGTGATCGTCCCCGGCTTCATCGACGAGCACTCGCACATCGGCGCGCGCCCGACGGATCTCAACGACCGCCCGATGATCATCGGACCGCAGCACCGCATCCTCGATGCGCTCGACCTCGATGACCCGGATTGGAAGGAGGCGGTGAAGGGCGGGGTGACCAGCCTAACGACAGGCCCGGGGAGCGGCGAGAACGTCAGCGGGATGGCGATCGTCATCAAGACCTTCGGCGACGACCTCGCCACGCGCGTGCTGAAGGAAAAGGGAGGGATGAAGTTCGCGATGGGGCCCAAGCGGAACGACTCGTATCCGGCGACCTCGATGGGGGTCGCGGCGAACCTCCGCCAGTACCTCATCAAGACGCAGGAGTACGTCGCGGCACAGAAGCGTTGGGAGGACGGTGGGCGGCAAGGCGCGCCGCCTCCGCGCGACCTCGGCTACGAGGCGATGGCCGAAGTCCTCGCCCGCAAGGTGCGCGTGCGCGCCCACGTACACTCGGCGACGGACGTGATGACGCTCCTGCGGCTCAAGGACGAATTTGGCTTCGACCTCACCCTGCATCACTCGACCGAGGCCTACAAGGTCGCAGACGAAGTGGCCAAGCGGGGGGTCAGCGCCGTCGTTCTCCCGTTAGGCGATCGCATCGGGATCACCGACGACGCCATGAAGGGGCCGTACATTCTCTGGAAGGCGGGGGTGAAGATCGCGATGCACACCGACCACCCGGTCATCAACCAGAAGTGGTTGCGCCTGTCGGCGGGATTGGCGATGCGCTACGGACTCCCCGAGGACGAGGCGCTCAAGGCGATCACGATCAACGTCGCCGAGATCCAGGGGGTGGCCGATCGGGTGGGGAGCATCACCGTGGGCAAGGATGCCGACTTCGTGGTGATGAACGGCCCGTGGTACGAACCCAAGACGCGAGTGGACCTGGTGGTCGGTGATGGTGCGGTGATCTACGATCGCGCGAAGGAGGGGAAGTAGCCATGCGTACGCTCTCGACACGCTCCGCCGCCGCGCTGGTCGCCACCATCGCCGTTGCTGCCGTCGCGTCACCGTTAGGTGCGCAGGCCCGTGCCGTCGCGATCCGCGGCGGAACGGTCATGCCGATGGACGGCCCCGCGCTCCAGAACGCGACCGTCGTCATGCAGGGCGGGAAGATTACCGCGATCGGGACAAACGTCTCCGTGCCAGCCGGCGCGACGATCGTCGACGCGCGCGGGAAATACGTCCTCCCGGGGCTGGTCGATGCGATGACCTCGCTCGGAATCGGTGCCGGTGACCTAAACGAACCGGCCGATCCGGTCTCCCCGCAGCTTCGCGTCTTCGAGTCGTACAATCCCTTCGGGGAGTTCGCCTCGGGCGCCGGCGGGGCGCTGCGTCTCAAGGAAGTCCTGAGCGGCGGCGTGACCACGATGTACATCGCCCCCGCCGACAACGCGCTCCTGGGAGGGCAGGGGGCGGTCGTGAAGACCGCCGGGGACAACCTCGCGTCGATGTCGCTCCGTGACCCCGCGTCCATCGACATCGCGCTCGGCGAGCCGCCGCGGAAGGCGGCCGCTGCCAAGCAGCGCGATCCGTCCACGCGCATGGCCGAGGTGGCGATGTTGCGTCAGGCGCTGGTCAAGGCGCAGGAGTATCAGCGCAACCGCGAGGCGAATCCCAACGCGCCGCGCGACCTCGGGCAGGAGGCGTTAGGCAGGCTCCTCCGCCGCGAGATCCCGGCGCGCATCCAGGCCAACGCGCCGGTCGACATCCGTAACGCGTTGCAACTGGCGGATGAGTTCAAGTTCGACCTCATCATCGACGGTGCGGCCAACGTCAAGTCGGCGGTTCCGCAGCTGGCCGCGCGCAAGATCCCCGTCGTGCTCGGGCAGGTGTCGCACCCGTACGTGAGCAACGAGGAGATTCCCGACAAATCGGACTATCCCCCGGTCGACGAGACGCTCCCGGCCACCCTGACCAACGCCGGCGTGACCACGGCAATCGCGACATTCTCTCGCGCCTTCGGGTCGCTGGCCCCGGCCGGCTCCAGCAAGTGGCTCCTGCTCGACGCCGGGATCGCTGCCGGCTTCGGGATGACGGAGGATCAGGTGCTGCAGGCGGTGACGATCGTCCCGGCGCGCATCCTCGGCGTGCAGGATCGCGTCGGCTCGCTTACGGTCGGGAAGGATGCCGACGTCATCGTGCTCGACGGGCCACCGCTCTCGATGAAGACGTGGGTGACGCGTGTCTATGTCGGCGGGACGCTCGTGCACGAGAAGCAGTAGCCGGTAGCCGACACGCAACGCCGAGTGCGCGATCGTTAGGTCGCGCTCGCCGTCATCGTACTGGGCGAATCACGGCGCGCGGACCGGTGTGGATCACGATCGAGACGCAGCGATCATAGATCGGGGCGACAGTCTGAGCAGCGTCGCGGGACGTATGCACAACCCAATCCGCCGCTGACGACCCTTGGTTAGTCCGCGAGTTTCGGCCGCCCTAGTACTTTCGCGTCGTGTCGGCGGGGACTATGACCCGCATCACGACGGTGAACGGGGTCGCCGTGGTCATCGACGAGAACTCGACGCTCGATGATCCTGGCATCACCGCTGTCAGCGTGTCGCCGGCGTTCCGGAGACCTCTGCACTCGGCAGTTATGCCGCACGGCCATGTGCTTCTTCCGTTCACCGATTGATGCGGTAGGCGACGCGATATCCGTAGCCGAAGTGGACAGCCGGAGAAGTCGGAAGTCGCGCGACGCAGTTGCTGGAGGCGTGACGGAGCTCACGCGGGGAGCGAGAGGCGGGACTGTCGCGTGACCGGAGTCGACAGGGGCGCAAACAGTTCGCACCCGCTCCGGGAGCGCCAACAACGCTTTCTCCCCCAACCGGCCGATACTACGAGGAGTCACCGCTTCGTCCCGCCACCACCGCCGTCCGCAGTCGTGCCTACGCCCCTCCGCTCTCCCGTCGTCCGCTGGACCGCCGCAGCGCTCCTCGTCGTCGCCGTCATGTTCCTCACCGCACGCTTCCACCCGGAGCGCGGCAAGGAGCCACCGGCGGCGACGACGATGCGTTATAGCGATCTGCTCTCGGCGATGGCGCAGCACCGGGTGGACTCGATCGTCATCCAGCCGGGCAGCGCGCTACGCGGTTGGCTGGTCACGCCGAGCGAGACCGGGTCGAATGAGATACGCGTCGAATACGCCGCCACCGAGGCGGGGGCCCTCGTGGCAGCCGCAACGGAGTCGAACGTCGCCGTTGCCTTCGCGCCGCCCGCCCCGGATCGGACGCAGATCATCACCCTTCTGGTGACGCTCCTCATCGCCGGCGGGATCGGCTTCGTCGCGTACGGGCATCACACGCGCCAGTCGCCCGGCGGGAGCGCCGATTTCGACGTGGGGTCGGACAGATCGAGCGCGAACCGCACGACGTTCGCCGACGTCGCCGGAAATGCCGCCGCGCTCGCCGACTTGCGCGAAGTGGTCGACTTCCTCCGCGACTCGAAGCGCTTTGTCGGGATGGGCGCCAAGGTCCCGAAAGGGATCCTCCTCGAAGGGCCGCCAGGGACCGGCAAGACGCTGATGGCGCGCGCGCTCGCCGGCGAGGCGGACACGAACTTCTTCGCAATGTCGGGTCCCGACTTCTCGGGGATGTTTGTCGGCGTGGGAACGATGCGCGTGAAGGCGCTCTTCCGCCGCGCTCGCCGTGCCGGCGGCGGGGTGATCTTCATCGACGAGATCGATTCGTTAGGCGGACGCCGCGGACGCACCAACGGCCACCCCGAGGACGATCGCACGCTCAACCAGTTCCTCGTCGAGCTCGACGGCTTCAGCGCCACGGCCGGCATCGTCGTCGTCGCGGCGACGAATCGCGCCGCCGATCTCGATCCGGCGCTCCTGCGCAAGGGGCGCTTTGACCGCTCAGTCACCGTGGCGCTGCCGAACGTTGGAGAGCGGACCGAGATCCTCTCGCTACACGCCTCCAAACGCCGGATGCCGCTCGCTGCCGACGTCGAGATGGCGCGCCTCGCCCGACTGATGCCGGGGGCGAGCGGCGCCGACCTCGAGGGGCTCCTCAACGAAGCCGCCCTCCTCGCCGTGAAGACCGGCGCGTCGTCGGTCGCCTGGTCGCACATGGAGGAAGCGCGCGATCGAGTCCTCCTCGGTCGAGCGCGTGAAGGATTCGTCGTTACCCGCGTCGAGCAACGCCTGGTGGCGCTGCACGAGGCTGGGCACGCCGTCGCCGGGCTCGTCTTCTGTCCCTCGGATCCGCTCCACAAGGTGACAATCCAGCCACGCGGTGCGGCGATGGGGGTCGCCTTCTTTCAGCCTGACGCCGAATTGCACCTGCACGCCCGTCACTATCTCGAGGGGCAGATCCGCAAGGCACTCGGCGGACGCGCCGCCGAGGAGCTGGTGTACGGAAGCGCGAGCGTCACGAGTGGCGCGAGCAGCGACTTGCAGCAGGCGACGCGGATCGCCAAGCAGATGGTCTACAAGCTCGGCATGGGGCGCGACACCGGGCTCGTCACCTTCGACCCGGACTCCGGCCCCGTGAGCGGAACGATGCACGCCAGGATGGACGACGACGTGCGCGCGATCCTCGAGTCGGCATACGACGAAGTACTCCGCACCTTTCGCGAGCACCGCAGTGCGCTCGAGGCGCTCGCCGACGCGCTGCTGGAGCAGGAGACGCTCTCTGGCGCCGACGCGCTGACGGTACTTCGCGCGGCTGGCATCGTGCCGCGCGACGTCGCAGCGTAGGGGCCGCGCCACCGCTCAGCGCACCGACAGCGCCTCCAGAAGGCGGTCGACGTCGGCCATCGAGTTGTACACCGACGGGGAGAGTCGCATCCAGTCGTCGGCGATTCGCACGTTGACCTTCGCAGCTGCCAACCGTTTGGGGACGTCGCTCGCGGCGAGTCCCGTTCGCGTGAAGGTCACCAGCGCGGTCGTCGAATCCGGCGGGGTGACGCAGGTGAACCCCAGCCTCGGCACCTCTGCCTGCAGCTTTCGGATGATCGGGATGCGGTGCGCCTGAATCTGCTCGACGCCGATTGCCTGGATGTATGCCAGCGACGACGTGAGGAGCGCGACGGTTGTTCCGACACTTCCCGTCAGCGAGCCGGTCTCGAAAAAGCCAGCGGCGCTCTGCTGGAATTCGTAGTGGACCGGCATGTCGCTCTCCGACGGTAGGGGAGGGAAGTCCTGCGTGATGTCGCTCGCCTGGTAGTAGCCGACGACGGGTCGCTCTATCTGGCCCCATGCTGCTTCCCGTGCGTAGAGGAAGCCCAGACCGAAGTCTCCCATGAGCCACTTGAAGCTCGAGCAGGCGGCGAAGTCGATCCCGGTCGCCGGAAGGTCGAGCGGCTCGGCGCCGGCGGCGTGCACGATATCGGCATAAACGAGCGCCCCGTGTGCATGCGCCATCTCGGACACCGCGCGCAGGTCGTGCTGGAAGCCGTTGTACATCGCCGTCGATGAGATCTCGACGAGCTTCGTCTGACGGTCGATGACGCGCTCCATGTCGCGCAGGTCGATGCGCGCATCGGGCGTCGCGCGCACGATGCGTACGTCGAGTCCGGACTTGCGCAGCGTGTCGAGGTGCATCAGCGCCCCCTCGAAGTGCAGCCCGTCGGTGACCACGTTTCCGGTGCGGCGATGATCGAGCCCAAGCGCACGCACGACCAGATTCTCGCCGGCGCTCGTGCTCGACACATACGCGATCTCGGTCGGCTTTGCCTTCACGAGAGCGGCGAACAGGTCGCGCGGCCTCGGCGTTCCCGCCGGAACCGGGATCGCTCCGCTGCGCCGCTCCACTGCGTTTCGGGCCGCCTCCATCGACACGCGCGGAATCGGGTGCGTGTACGCTGCGTTGATGTAGGTCACGTCGGACGGGATCGCAAAGTCGTCGCGACGCGGAAGCGTGGCGCCGCTCGGGGGGAGCGCGGCCGGCGCAAGGTCCGCCACCTCGCTCATCGCCTGGGTACTCGCGGCTGCATCGCGCGCTCCGATCAGCCGCGACGCGGCGAGCCCGCCGAGTGCGCCGAGCATTTCCCTGCGGTCGAGAGTCATGGTCGTTGAGCGGCGAGTGGCGAGAGGCGAAGAATGGGTCGGGAGTAGCCTGGAGTAGCAGCGTATCGGGCGTGCAGCGCGGGTGGACCCGTGACGCGGGCGACATCATGCCGTATCGTCTCCGGAGTCGCGTAACGTCGGGCGTACTGCAACGGAGGAGAAACTGCACCATGGAAGCGCATTCGTCGACGGTAGAGCGCGAGGTCAGCTGGGAACTCGACGGCGCGAGGATCGAAGCCACATTGGTGCGCCCGGCCGGAGCGGGACCATTCCCAGGCGTCGTGTTCGTGGCGGGGAGCGGGGCGACGGACCGCAATTGGAATTCACCGATCCTTCCCGGAACGAACGGGAGCGCAGCTCTCCTCGCCGGCGTCCTCGCGGCTGCCGGCTTCGCCTCGCTCCGCTACGACAAGCGTGCGTCCGGACCTCGCGCGCAGCAGAATGTCGCGGCCATGGCCGGCCGAGTCAGCATGGAGGGGCACCGCGAAGAACTCGCCGGCGCGATCGCGCAGCTCGCCCGCGAACCCGGCATTCGACGCGACCGCCTGCTCATCGTCGGGAATAGCGAAGGGACGCTGCACGCGCTCAACTATGCGCTGCAGGATCCGCCGATCCCTGTTGCGGGTCTGGTGCTGATCGCCCCGCCGGGTCGCAGCGTCGGCGAGGTGGCCCGCGCACAGCTCGCAGCGCAGTTGGCAGCGGTACCTGACGGCGACTCGATGCTCGCGCGCTACGATCGCGCGATCACGCAGTTCATGGCGAGCGAGACGGTCGCGATCGATTCCACGCTGCCACCGGGAATCCAGGGACTGCTGCAGGCACTTACTGCTCCCGCCAACTTGCCTTTCACGCGCGAGCTCTGGCTCTGCGACGGTGCACCGCTCCTTGCGCGGGTGCGCATCCCGTCCCTCGTTGTGATCGGGAAGAAGGACATCCAGGTCGATTGGCGTGAGGACGGAAGCCGACTGCAGTCAGCCGCAGACGGCAATGCCGGTGTGACATTCGCTTTCCCGACAGACGCAAATCACGTCCTCAAGCACGAACCGAATCCGCGCGAGGGGCTCACCGGTCAAGCCGCGCTTGCCTACAACTCCGCCGATGCGACGCTCGATGCAGAGGGAACGGCAATCATCACCGACTGGCTCCTGCGACAGGCACCGACGTAATCGACGGTCGCCGAGCGTGCCGATCGTCGAGCCCGACCCTCCCGATTGCTACTTCGCGCCGCCCTTGTTGCCCGCCTTCGCGCCAAAGGGGTCACCCGCGATCGCTTCGACGTGCATCGCGCAGCGCCACTCGCCTTCGCGCCGGACCCAGACGCTGGCATCGTTCGCGTCGACCGACATCGCCTCACCGTTCATCGTGACGTCTTCCTTCACGCTGTAGGCAACGAGCGCGACGTCGTCGCCGATCATCCGAACCTGCGCCGAGCCGTCGTCGAGCGTGTAGCGTTGCAGCTGCCACGGCCCTTCGGCGGTCATCTTCCCCATCGACTCGGACGAGATCGCGCTCACGCCCTGGGCCCCCACGACGATGCATTCGTCGTCGGTCATCTCGGCGGCAGTCTCGGCGTCCTTCCGCTGCATCGCGTTCCAGAATCGCCGCTCGACGTCGAGTAGCGCGCGGGTATCGGTCGTGATGGTCATCGCCTCTCCTCACTGCGGGAATGCCGACCGTGGAATGTGGCACGCGGCAGAATGCGGCGCTCGCCCGGCGGCAGTATTGGTGCCCTCGCAGTATGGGATGACGGTTCTTGTCTGCGCACGTCCCCGCGAGCAGAGTTCTCCGCTACTACTCGCGGGTGACGTTCGAATGCCCCGGCGGCGAGCGCGACCGCCTAACGCATCACGCGCGTCGTGTACGCAATCCCGTCGGGCGTGTCGCCGGCGGCGAGATAGCCGACGACCTTCCGCGCGGCGACGTCGATGATTGCCACGCGTCCCTGCCCGCTCATCGACTCCATCGCGAAGCGACCGTCAGGCGTAATCGTGATCCCCTGCGGAGCGCCACCGGGAAAATCGATGCGGCCGAGCTCGCGACGCGAGGCGCGATCCAGGAACCGCAGCGTCTCGTTCTTGAGGTCGGGGAGGAGGACCGTCGTTCGATCGGGGGTGAAGAGGACGCGATAGGGCCAGCCGAATCCCTCGGCGGCAGTGACGAGTTCGCCGGTCGACGGACGCAGCATGCTCACCTTCCCCGTGCTGTTGCTTCCGACCCAGACCTCGGTGCCGTCGGGCGTGACGTTGATCGCCTCGGGCGCCGCGGGGACGTCCCACAGGCGAACGAACGCACCGCTCGTCAGGTCGAGCTCTGAAACAGTATTGCTCCCGATATTGCCGGTGAAGGCGTGACGGGCATCGGCAGTGACGCCAACCATGTGCGACCCTTTCTGCGTGGTCGGGATGGCCCGCCGGATCTCACCGACCCGAACGTTGACTAACAGGACGTTGCCAGTCTGTTCCGACGTCACGGCCACGATGCTGTCGCCGGGAAGGAAGACGATGCCGTGCGGGCGGCGGTATTCGCCGAGGTCGATCGTCTTGACGACGCGCTTCCCGGGCACATCGATGACGGTGAGGGTCTTCCCCGGTTGTCCCGAGTAGTCGGTGACGACCGCGGTGCTCCCGTCCTTCGAGAGGACGATCTCGTGCGGCCCTTGCCCGGTCGGCAGGGTGGCCAGGATCTCCCCCGAAGCGACGTCGATGATCGTCGCCGTCGACGGGGTCTTGTTGGTGACGACAAGCGTCCCGGTAAGCCCTGCGACCTGTGCTGCCATGGGGCTCGCGAAGAGGGCGAACGCGGTCGTCGCCAGCGCGACCACGCGCGATGCGCGGCCGGGCGCACGGCGAAGCAGGCGAATCGGTGCCATCGGGGAGAAAGAATGCGGCATGACGGATTGGAGGGGGCGAGGGAATGGGAATGATGACCCGCGATACACCAATCCGGCCAGTGCGCGGGGATGAGCCGCGGCACTGCGTCCAAGGGGATCGCCGTCCGCCTGACGAGAACAGCGAGAAAGGCACATGTCCGCACAGCTCGAGCGCAACAAGCGCACCGTCATCGACTTCTACGACCTGATGTTCAATCAGTGCCGCCCGGCCGAGGCCGTGGCGCGATATGTGGGCGACACCTACACGCAGCACAATCCCCTCGTCGCCGACGGAGCGGACGCCTTCGTCGCGTACTTCGAGCGAATGGCGACCGAATATCCCGGGAAGCGCGTCCACGTCGTACGCGCCATCGCCGAGGACAACTACGTCGTCCTGCACTGCAGGCAAGAGTGGCCTACCGATGCGCAGAAGACGTGGGCTGGGATCGACATCTTCCGCCTCGATGACGACGGGCGCATCGTCGAGCACTGGGACGTGCTCCAGCCGGTGCCGGACGAGTCGGCGAACGGCAATTCGATGTTCTAGCACCGCCGTGCCGCCGCGTCGCCCCGCCGTCTCGCACACGCTTCAGCTCGCCCAAGTTCGCCGGGTGTGGCGATAAGCCCACAGGATTGACAGCGGGATCCGGTGTTCCTACCGTGTTGAACACTCGTATAAACCGAGCGTATGACACCGACCGCCGGAGCGCGCCGGCGCGCGAAGGCGCCCGCGACCGCTCCCCGCTTCCCGACCGTCGGCGGTCTGGCAAACGCACAGCACGGCGATGCCCGGCGCACCGCGCCGCCATCGACCCGTCGACACGAACACTCATGACTGGAGCACAACACAATGCACAACACAATGCACAACACGATGCGCAACACCACCGCCTTCCGCCTCTCGATCGCTGCAGCCCTGGTTGCCGTCGCCGCAGTCGGGCCTGTTTCCCGTGTTCTCGGGGCACGCCCGGCCAGCATCGCCACCGCGAACGAGACCCCTGACCCCAGCGACAATCGTGCAGCTGACGGCATACGCAACGACGAACCGAGCGACCGGTGGCTCGACGGCCTCACCGCAAAGCACAAGCAGCTCTTCGACACGCCGGCGCCGAACGGCGGCATTCCGCTCGTCCACATCATGAACTACTACGACACCTACAACTCGGCATATCACGTGAAGGACTCCGACGTCGACGCCGTGCTGACGTTCTACGGCGGGACGACCTTCGACGCGCTGAACGACGCGGCATGGGCGAAGTACCGCCTGGGCGAGTTCCTCGAGACGAACGATCCGGCGACCTCGCGTCCGGCGACGAGCAATCCCTGGCGCGTCGCGCCGACGGTGCTCGGTATGTCTCTCCCGGCGGCGAGCATCGAGGCGCTGCACAAGCGCGGGGCCACGTTCATCCTGTGCGACAACGCCCTGCACATCTTCGCCGGGCTCCTCGCGGCGAAGCGCGGGCTCGACGCTGGTGACGTCTACAAGGACTTCCGCGCCAGCATTCTCCCCGAAGTCCAGCTCGTCCCCGGAATGGTCGTCGCGATCGAACAGGCCGCGCACGCCGGGCTCTCGTACCATCGGCAGTAGTACCGGCGCGTCAGGAGCGGGGGGCGCCGCGATGCGGCGTTCCCCGTACTGGCAATCGTCGAGCGGGAGCGTGCCTAACGAACTTCCGGCAGGTGGGCGAGAAACTCGGCGACGACCGGTCCCCAGGTCGCGCCACCGAAATAGCCGAAACTGTGTCCTTCGGGCGTGCTCGTGCCAAACGGGGGAAAGATGCGAATCTGGTTGGGGCGCCGGGCCGCAGACATCGCCGCCGCCATCACTCGGCTCGGCGTGAGGTCGTAGTCGTTCTCGGCCTGCCCGAAAAAGACGGGAACACGCGCGTGCTTCACGGCATCGGTCATCGCGGCCTGGAGTGTTGGGGCGCCACTCCAGGTCTGCGCGGCACCGGCGAAGTCTACCGCCGCGTACAGACCGTCGAGATTCGCGCTGGCGAAGACGGTCACGATGCCGCCGAACGAGTTTCCGGCGGCCACAACTCTTCGTGGATCGACAAACGGTTGCGTGACGATAAAGTCGCGCGCGGCCCGTACGTCATCGAGTTGAGGTCCCTTCATGAGCGCGACGAGCAACGGATCGCGCGCCGCCTCTCCCTTGAGCTTCTCGATGGCATCGAGCGAGTCGACGATGTACTGCCCGGTCGCCTCCGACAGCCACTGCCCGCGACGCGCCGGCGCGAAGAAGACGTAGCCGAGTCGTGCGTATGTGGGGCCGACTGCGGCGATTTCGCGCGTGTAGTCCGTCCCGCTCCCGTGATTGAAGAGGATCGTCAGGTGGCGTCCTGGCGACACAGGGCGGTAGATGATACCGCGCAGCGTCAGAGCGCCGCTGCGGAAGCTCACCGTATCGGGTCCGGCGATCGTGGCGTCGCGTCCTTGGGCAAGGATCGGCCGCACGCCGTGGACCAAGGACAGCGCAAGCGCGACGAAGACTGGGGCGAAACGCGAACGGGCGCGACGCATGACCACAACTCCGATTCGATGGGGATGCGTGATTCTACATCGATCGTGCGCCCGCGGAATGGGCGTCGGCGTTCATCCCGCCGGCTGCGCAATCTCCTCGGCGAAGAACCGCGACGTCGCCTCCTCCGAGGCGGGGCTGGTCGTTAGGCTCACGCCGACCATCAGGGTGGCGCTGACCAGGACTCCTGCCTCGGCCGGATCGAGGCCGACGAAGTACGGCGTTCCATAGCGCGACCAGATCAGGCACGCCGCCATGCCGCCGAGCATGGAAGCGATGGCGCCAGCGCGCGTGGCGCGTCGCCAGTTGAGCCCCACGACCACCGGCACGAACAGGAAGGAGACGAGGAGCTTCCCGGCCCAGATCACGATGAAGTTCACCAACGAGAGCTGGCGGAGCGCCAGCGCCACCGGGATGGCGCTGAAGGTGACGACGGCGATGCGGCCGGCGAGGACGCGCGCACGCTCACTTGCCTGCGGCGCAAGGAGCTCGCCGTACAGGTCGTGGGAGATCGCCGAGGCTACCGTGAGCAGGATCGCCCCACCTGTACGCGTGAAGGTGACGACGGCGGCGAGCAGGACGAGGAGCCCGACCGGCGTGGGAAGGATGCTCATCCCGAGCACCGGCGTCGCGAGATCGGGCTGGGGAAGGGCGGGCATCGCGACGCGCATCGAGAGGCCGAAGAGGAGCACCCCGATTCCCACGCAGGCCTGGAAGAAGAACGAGTAGCCGATGGCGAGGCGCGTCGCGCGCTTGCTCTGCATCGAATAGATCGCCGAGATCTCGTACGGCGACGCGGCGAGCCCGAGCCCGAGTGCCATCGAGATCGCGAAGAGCTGCCGCCACCCGAACCAGTTGGCGCTCAACCGGGGATCGAGCGCGGTGAGCGCCGAGCCGATCGCCGAGATGCCACCAACGTGTGACAGCAGATACGGCACGGCGAGCGCATAGCCGCCGAGCAGGAGCACGGCCTTGAGGAGGCCAACATACGCGTTGCTATACATCCCTCCGAGCACCGTGTACGCCGTCGTGATCGCCGCCACGAGGAGCACGGCGCGCGGGTAGTCCATTCCACCGACGAGTCCGAAGAGGAGGCCGCCGGCCTGGTACTGCGCCGAGAGCATCATCGCGTACACGACGAGGATGAAGAGCGCCGAGATCGCGCGCGCCCCCTTGCTCTCGAAGCGCGCGGCGAAGTAGTCGGGGAGGGTGAGGCCGGCGATGCGGCGGATGCGCGGGGCAACGAAGAGCGCAGCGACCACCCACCCGATCCAGGTGAGCGGCCACGTCCAGGCGTAGCTGATACCCGAGAAATAGTGAAAGCCCACCATCCCGATCGTTGCGCCGGCGCTGACCTGATTGGCCATGAGCGTCGCGCCACCGAGGATCGGGCCTAACGACCGGCCAGCGGCGAGGAATCCTTCTTCGGTCGAGGCGCGGCGATAGTTGTACAGGCCGATGCCGCAGACGAGCGCGAGGTAGGCACCGACGACGACGTAGAAGGCGACGAGCTGGCCTCCGCTCATCGCGCGCCCTCGGGCTGACGGCGAGCCCACCACTGATACGTCGGCACCCAGACGACGAGAATCGCGACGAGGAGCCAGAAGCGCCAGGAGAGGCCGCCGTCGCTCGGCGGCGGTAGCGCGTCGGCGCATGCCCCGCTCCGTCCGGAAAGCTCTACGGAAACAAACGATGGAACAGCGACGAACTCCCCTCGCCACTCATGCGATGTGCCGGTTGTCAGCATGCGAGGGAAGGTGACGCGATCCTCGGCGTTCGGCAGCACGACGCTGACCGCGACCCCCGGCGAGCGACCGTCGGTCCCACGCGCGACTGCTGGAGCGGGCACCACGATCGGGACGTCTCGTCCCCCGCCCGACAGCGAGACCGTGTAGGTCAGCGTGGCGTCGGCGTGCGCAGCGCCGCGTTCCGTGGAGTCGTCGAGGAGCTGCCACGGATCGTTGGAGACTCGACGGAGCAGCGCGGAGTGCGTTGCGCTGGTGAGGGAGATGTCGCCGATGGCCGCGCACGGGCGGGTGAGAAGCTGGTAGCTCGAAGCGCGCGTCGCGGTGTCCCTGCCCGCGCGCACGAGCTCCGAGACCTCGGCGCGTCCCGCAGGATCAACGACGATGCGAATCTCGACGCCGCCTACGTTCGACGACAAGGCACCCTGCGCGCGGAGCGCGTTCGCGCACACGAACGCTACGAGCGGAACCAGGGCCGCGACGCGCACCCCAGTCGATCTCATGCGCCGCTCGTGATGCCTCATGCGTCCATCACGAATCGAACGGCGTGGTCGTCGCCGCATCACCCATCATGAAGGTGTAGTCGCCGGGATGGATGCGCGTGCGATAGTTGCGGCAGAGGACCACGATATTCCGGTCGAAAGGCGTGACCATCGTCTCCAATGTTTCGAACGTGTAGGGGGAGACGATGTCGGCAAGCGGCTCGCCGCCGCCGAGCTCCTCGCCCGGTGTGAGCATCCGGCGAGGTACACAGACGCCGCCATGCCGCGGACGCATCACCTTCATGTTGCGCATGAGGCGTTGCCCGGGGCGCCGCTCGACATCGCCGTCGAGCACACCGGCATAGCGCAGTTGGTTCATCACCCCGCGCACGCCGTTCTCCACGTGCCGGGGCTGGTCCTGGTAGCCCCCGCCGATCTCCACCACCATGCAGCGCACCCCGCGCTGCTCGGCATACGTCGCGGTCGTATTCGGATAGGACGTTGCCGGTTGGTAGAGCAGCGCGGAACCGAAGGCTCGCGAGAGCGCCTCGTCGTTCACCACGTAACAGTAGTCGACCCAGGGGAACGTCCCGCCGCAGTGGATGTCGATGAGGTAGTCCAGGTGATCGATGAAGCCGTGGGCGATGGCGTACGCTTGCTGCTCTCCCAACCACCCATCGGGGGCGCCGGGAAAGAGACGGTTCATGTCGAGCATGTCGATCGGCGTGTTGCGCGAGTTCCCCTCGAAGGCGAGCGGGTTCGCGACGCCGAGGATCCACACCGAGCCGTGCAGCTGCGAGGGATCCAGGCGCTCCCACACGTCGCGCGCAATCAGCCATCCGTCGAACTCGTCGCCATGAATGAGTGCCGAGATGCCGACGGTCGGACCGGGATGCGCTCCTTGCAGGACATGGATCGTGAGGGCGAGTGGGAGCCCGGAAGCGAGCGTGGTGACGGGAACGAAGCGACGCGAACGTCCTGGAGCAGTCGACACGATGGAGGCGGGCACGAGTGGAGAATTCGGGCGCGATTGCGCCGCGCGATCGCGGCGCGCAACGCTGTTGCGCAGTTCGTCGTGAGGCAAGACCGTCGTCTCCACCGCACGCACGCCGCGCGCGGTAGCCATCGTCAGAACGGCAATGATATCATGGCATGGACCGCGTATCGCCCGCCCACGCGTACGACGCGCAATTCACCCTCGCCGAACCCCGCCCACATGCTGGATGAACCGGTTCACTCCGACTCGAGCGGCGCCGACGAAGGCGAAGCGACGAAGCCCAGCGAGACGATTCTCCGCCAGGAAATCGAGACCGGGATGGAGCAGCTGCGCCGCCCCACCAGCGGATTGCTCCTGTCGGCGATGAGTGCGGGGCTCGACGTGGGCTTCGGGCCGTTGATGGTGACAACGGTGCTGGCGATCAGTCCCGAGGAAACGCTGGCGACGCGCCTGGTGAGCGCGCTCGCGTACTCGATCGGCTTCGTGATCGTGATCCTCGGAAAGTCTGAACTGTTCACCGAACACACCACGCTGGCGATCCTCCCTCTGCTCTCGCGGCAGACCACCATGCGGCGCGTGACGCGGCTCTGGGGTGTGGTCTACGCCGGTAACCTCATCGGTGCGCTCGCCTTCGCTGCGCTCGCGGTCACGTTGGGCCCGGGGCTGCACCTCTTCACCATTGCCGACATCGGGCGGTTGTGCGACCGCATCACGCAGTTTGGGGGATGGGTCATCTTCGGGAGCGGTGTCGCCGCCGGATGGATGATGGGACTCGTCTCGTGGCTCGTCACCGCGGCGCGCGATACCGTCGGACAGGTGCTCCTGATCGTCCTGGTCGCCGGATCGATTTCCTTCCTCCACCTGCACCACTCGATCGCCGGAAGCGTCGAGGTGCTCATGGGGGTGCTCACGGGACAGGTCACGCCACTCGGCTTCGCGCGCGTGCTCGCGCTCGCGACTGCAGGGAACGCCGTCGGTGGAATCGTGCTCGTGGCGGGGGTGAAGTACGGGCACGTGACGAAGGCCTGAGTCCTCGCAGTCGATCGATCGCGTTCTCCTTGTCAGGGCTGCCGTTGAGTCATAAGATGACTTGATCTAGACCCTAGTGGCGCGACGCGCGAGGATGGTACGATGACCGACGCAGTCCCGTTCACCCGATCGTCGACGACGCTTACGCCTTCACTCCTCGCCCACGCGATCGCCGCGATCTGCATGATGACGGTGCATGTCGCGCAGGGGCAGGGGAGTCAGGCGACGTCGCCCGACAGCGCCTGGACGACCGAGGCCGACCACCGGCAGATGCTCGCGCAGCTCGGAATTCGTGCGCTCCGCCCCGGGCCGAGTGGGAACGAGCAGGACGCGAATCACGCAAATTACGACGAAGCGAAGGCGAATCCTTTTCCAAAGCTTCCGCCGGTGCTCACACTGGCGAACGGTCGTGCGGTCACGACCCCGGCGCTCTGGAAGAAGCGTCGCGCCGAACTGTTCGAACTCTTCGATCGCGAAGTGTACGGGCGTGTGCCGGCTCGCGTTCCGTCGGTGCGCTGGTCGGAGGTCGAGAGCGATACCGGTACGATCGCCGGTCACGCGGTGGCCGCGCGGCAGCTCGCCGGGCGCGTCGACAACTCGGCGTTCCCGCAGGTTGTGGTGGAGCTGTCGGCGACGCTGGTACTTCCGTCAGGTGCAACAGGGCCGGTTCCGGTGATGATCATGTTCCGGCCGGCGGGGATCGCGCGCGCACTCGGGCGCCCTCTGTCTCCGGCCGCGGGGGAGCGCCCGGCCTTCGTCCTTCCGCCGCCGCCGCCGGGAAGCGATGCGCCAGCGGCCGAGCAACTCATCGCCGACGGGTGGGGATTCGTGCTGCTCGATCCTGCCAGCATCCAGGAAGATCGCGGCGCCGGGCTGCGCCGTGGGATCATCGGTCTTTCTAACAAGGGAGAGCCTCGCCGGCCGGACGACTGGGGAGCGCTTCGTGCATGGGCATGGGGTGCGTCGCGGGTGCTCGATCACCTCGAGCGCCTCCCCGGCGTCGATGCGCGCCGAGTGGGGATCGAGGGAGTTTCGCGCTACGGCAAGGCGGCGTTGGTAACCATGGCGTACGACGAGCGTTTCGCCGCGGTCCTCATCGGGTCGTCGGGCGAGGGCGGGGCGAAGCTGCACCGGCGCAACTTTGGCGAGGCGGTGGAGAACCTCACCGGCGCAGGGGAATACCACTGGATGGCGGGGAACTTCCTCGCCTACGGCGCGAGCGACGCGCGAGGGGGGGCGCGCAACGCCGGTGATCTTCCGGTCGACGCGCACGAACTCCTCGCGCTCTGTGCCCCGCGCCTCACCTTCGTAAGCTACGGCATCCCGGAGCGCGGCGACGCGCGCTGGCTCGACCAACAGGGGAGCTTCATGGCCGCCGTCGCGGCGCAACCCGTCTTTCGACTGCTCGGTGTGCGCGACATGGGAGTGCCTGACGACTATCGAAACGCGGTGATGCCGCTGGTGAATGCCGGGCTGCTCGACGGCTCGCTCGCCTGGCGCCAGCACGACGGCGGACACACCGACGCGCCCAACTGGAAGTACTTCCTGTCGTGGGCGGACTTCCATTTCGGGAGGCGCTACACACCCACCGCGAACGTGCAGGCGCCAGTCAGCGATTCGTCGAGCGCGACGACCACTGCGCCTCCACCGCCGCACCAACGCCCGCGCGCCGACGTTCCCACCGCGCGCACCGACTCCAACTCGGCGCAGGCGCACCGTGACCTGCTGGCCAAGCGGACGCAGGGAAAGATCGACCTGTACTTCATGGGAAACTCGATCACCAGGCGGTGGGGGGCGACGGACTATCCCCAGCTCCTCGAGAACTGGCGGCAGAACTTCTTTGGCTGGAATGCCGCCGACTTCGGGTGGGGGGCGGACCGCATCGAGCACATGCTCTGGCGCATCGAGCACGGGGAGCTCGACGGGGTGAACCCGAAGGTGATCGTGATCAGCGCCGGGACCAACAACGTCGGTTCGCGCCCCGGCGACGAGGAAAAGATCGAGGATATCACCCGCGGCATTCGCGCCCTCGTGGCGCTCTGCCAGGCCAAGGCGCCGGCGGCGAAGATCATCCTGATGGGGATATTCCCGCGCAACGACGACAAGGCGAATCCCACCGCGGTGATCGCGGAGATCGATCGCATCAACGCGAACATCGCGCGCATGGCCAACGGGACGTCGGTCCGCTACCTCAACATCAACGACAAGCTTGCCGACTCAAACGGTCGTCTGTTCGACGGGATGACGATGGACCAGTTGCACCCAACGGTGAAAGGGTACCAGCTGTGGGCCGAGGCGCTTCGTCCAGTCCTGACCGAATGGCTCGGGGCGCGGAAGGCGACCGACGAGGCGCCTCCCCCGACCGGCGACCCGAGCGCAAAACGGCGGTAGCATCCACGCCATCTCGCGCCGGGTTGCTGAGAGTGACCGCCTAACGCGGTCCCTCGACTACGGCAGTGTTGCCGGCCTCCCGACCTCGTACCCGTTGTTCGTGCGATCGATGTCGAGCAACCGCTTGTCGGGATCGAGCTGGATGCGAAGCAGTTGCTTTCCGGTGAAGACGTACTGCCGGAGGTAGCGCCGAGTGTTCGTGCTCCAGACCTCGGCCGGGTAGTCGAATTCCTGCGCGGTGCCATCGCTGAACTCGAAGCGGGCGCGGATCGGGAGGACGCCGCGCGCACGGTTCGCGTAGACGACGGCGACCATCTGCGAATCACCCTTCTGCGCCGTCGCGACGGTGTCGATCGCCTGATCGAAGTGCGGGTTCTCGACGAAGAACTCGCGCCAGAACCAGTCGAGTCGGCGCCCGCTCACGTCTTCCATCGTGCGGAAGAAGTCGGCCGGTGTGGGGTGACGGAAGGCCCACCGTGCGGTGTAGGTGCGGAACGCGTCATCGAACGCCGCGGGACCAAGGATCTCCTGCCGGAGTTGCTGCAACGCGACCGACGGCTTCACGTACGCCTGGTTTCCGAGGAGACGCGGGTTGATGCGATCGGGGTTGATGTTGACCGGCTCATCGAGTTTCGCCTTCATGAGGCGCTCGACCTGCGAGCGCTCCTGCTCGGCGCGCGCCATCTGGTCGCCCTTCTCCGGATAGCGGCGCGCTTCGGAGAAGGTATTGATGAAGGTGTTGAAGCCTTCATCCTGCCACATGTACATCCTCTCGTTGGAGCCGACGATCATCGGGTACCACATGTGGCCGATCTCGTGTGTGACGACGTTGTAGAGGTCGTACTTGTCATCGCTCTTGGTCTCCATCGCGATCATCGGATATTCCATCCCGCTGATCGGCCCTTCGACCGCCGAGATGTGCGGCCAGGGGTACTCGAACCAGCGCTCGGAGTACTCCTGAATCGACATGCGCGACATGTCGGCGGCGTCGTGCCAGTTCACCGCAGCACTCGGTCTGTAGTAGGCGAATGCCATCTTCCCCTTCCAGCTCGTGGCATCCCACTGGTAGTCGGGCGAGGCGGCGAAGACGGCGTCGCGGACGTTCGAGGCGGCAAAGCGCCAGGTGAGCGTCCCGTCCTTCTTCGGACGCGCCGAACCCTTGGCCAACTCGTCGGCGGTGATAACGCGGACCACGCTGTCGGTCTTTGACGCGGCCGTGAGGCGTGCGACCTGTGCGGCGGGAAGGACCTCGCGAGCATTCTGCAGGGCGCCGGTCGCTGCCACGATGTAGCCAGCAGGCACCGTGACGGCGAGCGCGTAGTTGCCGTACTCGAGGTAGAACTCACCCTGCCCGAGATAGGGCTCGGTATTCCAACCGCGAATATCGTCGTAGACGGCGACGCGGGGATACCACTGCGCCAGTTCGTACAACGATCCGTCGCGCCCCATGCGATCGGCGCCGTGCTCCGGTACGAGGAAGTGCCAGTCGATGGCGATCGTTGCGGTTGCGTGCGGCGCGAGCGGGCGGGCGAGATCGACCTTCATCATCGTCCCTTCAACGCGCGTGGTGAGCGGCGTGCTCTTCCCGGGCGCCGTCGTCTCGACGATTCGCTGAATCACGTCGCCTCCCTCGAATCCGCGCGCGCCGAAGCGCGAGGCCTGCGGAAAGATCAGCGAGTTGAGCGACGCGTCCTTGAACGCATTCTGCTCGACCTGCATCCAGACAAAGCGCAGAGTGTCGGGCGAGTTGTTCGTGTACTTCATCGTCATCGAGCCGCGCAGCGTGCGCTCCGCGGTGTCGAGCGTGGCATGCAGGTCGTAATCGGCGCGATTCTGCCAGTACGCGTGTCCCGGAGCCCCCGATCCGCTGCGATAGGAGTTTGCAGACGGGAGGACGAGCGGGGCAAAGATCGAAGTGTCGCCGACCCCAGTGGAGTCGAAGGGAGCGCGAGCGGGGCGCGCGGCTGGCGGGGGAGCGGCCTGCTGGGCAGAAAGCGCCGCCGAAGCCGTCGTGCCCGCGAGGAGAAGGGCGGCAGCGTAGCGCGCGCTGCGGAGGATCAGTCGTGACATGGGCGAAAAGGGCGAACAGAACGGGGAGTGAAATCGGTCGATCCGGCGCGCGTGTGTGCCGGTGCCAAGGGAAGGTACCCCACCCGAAGCGAACGGCGCCGCGACTGGGCGCAATGCTTTTGCGAACTCCACCACCTGCTCCGAAGATGGGATGAGGCGTGCTGCTGTCGCCGGGTAGCTCGCCGTCGCATCTTTGCAGCGGCCAGATTTTCGCAACGAGTCGTCTCCTACCGCCACGCTCCACGATTCCCTCGTCATGCGTGCCACGCCCGATTCCGCGCCCGTGCCCGATGCGCCGGCTTACCATCCGTCGGTAGACGCCGTGCGCGCGGCGCTGCTCGAGCATGCCGCTGCCGCGCAGGACTCGGCAGATCGCGTCCTGTGGCAGGACGCGGCGGAGGCGATCGCGCGGTTGCAGTCCGGCGTGCGCGACGCCGAGCTGCGCCTTCGTGAGCGCGAGCAGCATATGGATCTCATCGAGGAGATCGCCTCGCTGGGCAGCTGGGAGATCGACCTGACGACGGAAGCGATCTACTGGTCGAAGGAGCAGATCCGGATCCACGGCTTCGCCGGGACCGAAGTGCCACGCACGCATCCGCAGTTCATGGCGATGGTGCACCCCGACGACGTCGAGATCATCAACGTCGGCATGGCGAAGTTGGAGGAGCTGGAGCCGGTGACGGTGGAGTTTCGCATCGTGCGCCCCGACGGGGAGATGCGTCTCCTGCAGGCGCGTGGGCAGCTGCGCCCCGACGCGACAGGGGCCTACACGCGGGTGATCGGCACGTCGCTCGACATCACCGAGCGTCGCGCGACCGAGGTGGCGCTTCGGCGAGCGAACGAGGAACTGGAGCGGCGTGTTTCCGAGCGCACGGCGGACCTGGCGTCCATCAACGATGCGCTGGCGGCGGAGATGGCCGAGCGTGGCGCCGCCGAGCGGGCGCTGCGTGAGCGCGAGGAACACTTCCGTCGCCTGATCGAGAACAGCAGCGACCAGGTGATGATCGTCGATACGTCAGGGGCGATCACCTACGTCGGTCCTTCGGTCGAACGGCTCCTCGGCTACCATCCCGACGAGCTCCTCTCGCTCCGCCCCAACGATCTCGTGCATCCCGAGGACATCCCGGCCGTGCTGGACTCGATCACGCGGGTCGCGGCCAATCCGGGGCAGACCTTCAGCATCGAGTATCGCATCCGTCACAAGGACGGGAGCTGGCGCTTCTTCGAGAATGTCGCACGTACCCTCGCCCCCGACTCGCCCGACTCCGGCCTCGTGGCCAACGCGCGCGACATCACGGAGCGCAAGCGCGCCGAGCAGGCGATGGCGAAGAGCGAGGAACACTTCAGGCGGATCATCGAGAGTGCGAGCGACTGGGTGATGATCTGCGACCAGAACGGGGCGCTCACCTACGTGGGGCCGTCGGCCGAGCGCATGCTCGGCTACACGCCCGAGGAAGTCCTCGGCTTCACGCCGGATCGCATGCTCCATCCCGAAGACGCGCCCATCGCGTTTCGCGACCTGCACTGGTTGATGACGCATCCTGGCGAGTCGATCACCACGACGTTGCGCATCAAGCATCGCGACGGGAGCTGGCGCGTGTGGGAGTACCAGGGGCGTACGCTCGCGCCGGACAGTGCGGAGGATGGTGTGATCTCATTCGCCCGCGATATCACCGAGCGGAAAGCGGCGGAGCAGGCACTCGCGCGGGCGAAGGAGGAGGCGGAGCGCGCGAATCGTGCGAAGAGCGAGTTCCTGAGCCGCATGAGTCATGAGCTGCGCACGCCGATGAACAGCATCCTCGGCTTCGGTCAACTGCTCGCGCGCGCCGAACTCACGGCGCAGCAGTCCAAGTCGGTGCAGCACATCCTCAAGGCCGGGCGGCACCTCCTCACGCTCATCAACGAGGTGCTGGAGATCTCGCGCATCGAGGCGGGGAGGGAGCATCTCTCGCTCGAGCCCGTGGCGCTCGCTCCAGTGATGCAAGAGGCGCTTGGTCTCGTGCGCCCGCTCGCGCTGCAGCACGCGGTAGAACTGCGCGACGGGAGTCTTCCCGGACGCGCGTTCGTGCACGCCGATCGCCAACGGTTGGTGCAGGTCCTTCTCAACCTCCTGTCGAACGCGCTCAAGTACAATCGCCCCGGCGGCTTCGTGCGCTTAGGGGCTGAGCGGGCGGAGAACGGGCGGTGGGCGATTCGCGTGGAGGACAGTGGGACAGGAGTGCCCGAGGAGCGGCTGCGCGAGTTGTTCACCCCGTTTGCTCGTCTTGGGGCGGAGCAGGGGGAGGTGGAGGGGACAGGACTGGGGCTGGCGCTCTCGCAGCGGCTGTGCGAAGCCATGGGGGGCGGCCTGATGCTCGAGTCGAGCAGCGGCGACGGGAGTGTGTTCCGCGTGGAGCTCGTCGAGGTGGCGGACCCGGTCCTGGCGATAGAAGAGCGGAGCGCGACGCCCGTGCAGTCGGCGGCGCATCGCACAGCGACGCTTCTGTACATCGAGGACAACCTCGCGAACCTCAGCCTCGTCGAGACTATTCTCCTCTCGCGTCCTGGCTGGCAGACTGTACCGGCGCTCCAGGGGCAGCTCGGCGTCGAGCTTGCGCGCCAGTACCTCCCCGATGTCGTCCTGCTGGACTTGCACCTGCCGGACATAGGCGGCGATGAGGTATTGCGCCGCCTGCGAAGCGATCCGCGCACGGAGAGCATCCCGGTGATCATCGTCAGCGCCGACGCGACCGCTGGATCGCTCGACCGTCTTCGTGCGGCGGGGGCGGATGCGTACCTGACAAAGCCGCTCGACGTGGACGAGTTTCTCGCTGCCGTCGAGCGATTCCTCCCGAAGGAATCGTCAGGGGTCGAGTCGGGCGCGAACGGCGCGTGACNNGCGCGAACGGCGCGTGACCCTGGATGGGCCACGCGCCGCCTAACGCGCGAGTCCTGCGAGGGCTACGCGCGCGCGTGTCGTGTGTCGCTGCTGATCTTACTTCGGCTTGACGGTCAGGTTGTTGATGACGGTCCAGTCCGGTGCCTTGTCCTTCGCGACTTCCTCGGCGAGGGTCTTCATCGAATCGGCCGGCACCGTGCCGTTCAGCGTGACGGTCTTCGTGTCCTTGTTGGTGTCGACGTTTATGTCGCCGGCGTCGATTCGTGTATCGGCGATGAGGGCGGACTTCACGTCGGCAGTCTCGGCGGCCGCGTCAATGCTCGCGCCCACGCTGGATGTGGCCTGCGCCGCGTCGTCGGCAGCGTTGTCCGCATCCTTCTTCATCCCGTCGGCCGTGTTGCTGCAGGCGGCGACCACGGCGAGGGCGGCGGCAAATCCCACGGTCATGAAGCGCTTCATGGCTCTAGTCCTTAGAAAGGGGAGGGCGGTGTCCGTCGCACGCGCCCGCTAGTCCCGGTGGCGGCCGTGCGTCGGCGTGGGGCGTTCGGCGCTCGGATGTGCCGCGCGAACCGATGCCTCACACGAGGCATAGAGTACGCGTGCCGTGCGCCGGAGAACATTGACCGCGAGGAGTACATTTGGTTGCCCCATCGGGGCGTTGCGGTGAAGCGGCGCGACTCCAAGCGCAGTGCCTGTGACGTGCGCCACAGATTCGCCCGTCGGGCTCATCGGACGCGAATGCGCGACGGGCGCCGAGTCGCAGCCGTGAGCTGCAACCCGACGCCCGTACGGCGCGCCGTGAAGAGTCGTTAGGCCGGCCGCCCTACATCCACGGCTCCTCGCGCGTGGGACCGTAGATCGAAGGAACGATCCCGCCTGCCATGCGCAGGTAGACCGAGAACTGGCCGCGGTGGTGGATCTCGTCGTGCAGGAGGAACCACGCGAATTCCATGCGCGTGACATCTCCCAGCGTCTTCGGCGCAACAAAGAACTTCACGGTCTCAGCCATCTGTTCGTCGGTCGTGTTGCGCACCACCTCTCCAAAGTCGCGATGCGCCTGCTCGATCGCGCCGAGGATCTCGTCCCACGACTCCGGCGGCGCGGGCATTGCACCTGATGGGCCTCCCTTCGCGAATACATCATTGAAGACCATCGTCCCGAGTCCGCGCTCACCGACGAAGATCCAGGCCAATTCGCGCGCCGACTTGCATGCGTCAGCGGGGCGTAGGTCAAGCCTGTCCTTGGGGTAGGCGCGCAACACGCGCATGGTGGTCTCATGCTCGCGCTGATATGCGCGCAGAAACTGGTCCTTGCCGGACGGGATCGCCGCGAGGACCGCTGGGGTGATGGAACTCGTCATGACTCGACCTCGGCGTGAGTGGCTGCGGACAGATGTCGATGAATCCGATCGGGGTCCTAACCGTAGGGAATTCGGGACCGCCCCTCAAGTGGCGCGCCCACCAACGTCGTGCTTCGTGACCCCCTCGTCACCGACAGCCGTCATTCGGCTCGTCCCACGCTAGAGGTCGCGCGGGTCCAGAGCGCGAGTCGGAAAATTCTTCGGATCCGTTTCAACCAAATCGCCGCTCCTCGTGTCGAAGAGGCAAATCGGTGTGTCGAAAAATCAGCACCACCGAGACCTAGCCTTTGGAGCCCCTCATGCTTGCAGTTTCGGTCATCGCGGCAGCGTTCGCCTTCGTGGCGCCGCTGCAGGACATCGCGACGACGACGCCGAGCGATCCGCGTCCCGCAGCGCGACGTTCAGCCAGTGCTACGACGCTCGTTGCGGTCGCCAAGCGCGCGCCGCAACCGCCGACAATCGATGGAAAGGATGATGACGCGGTCTGGCGGGATGCGCTGCGGATCTCCGACTTTCGTCAGTTCCAGCCGAAGGCCGACGCCGATCCGCGCTTCAAGACCGAGTTCCGCGTGGCGTACGATGCGCGCAACCTCTATGTCTTCGTGCGAATGTTCGACCCAAGCCCCGACAGCATCATGCATGCGCTGTCGCGTCGTGACGTGCGCGGCCCGTCGGACCAGATCAAGCTCCTGATCGATTCGTACGACGACAAGCGCTCCGGCTACGAACTCGCCGTGAACCCCGACGGGGTCAAGCGCGACTTCGTGATGAGCAACGACAGCGACGAAGACGAGTCGTGGAACGGGATCTGGGACGTGGCCACACAGGTGGACTCGCTCGGCTGGACCGCGGAGTTCCAGGTGCCGATGTCGCAACTGCGCTACCAGCAGGGGGCGGAGCACACCTTCGGCTTCGGTGTGTGGCGCGACATCGAGCGGTACGCCGAGCGCGTGGCGTGGCCGGCGTATTCGCCGACCAAGAACGGGCTCGTTTCGCAGCTCGGACGGCTCACCGGTCTCGCGGGAATCACCAGCGCGCGTCGCCTCGAAGTGACACCGTATGTGGTGACAAAGAATGTGCAGCAGACGAGCGCGGCGGGGGCGTATTCGCGCGACCAGCAACTGACCGTTGGCGGCGACCTCAAGTTCGGCATCACGCCGAATATCACGCTGGATGCCACGGTGAATCCCGACTTCGGCCAGGTCGAGTCGGACCCCGCGGTACTCAACCTGAGTGCGTTCGAGGTCTTCCAGAGCGAACGGCGCCCCTTCTTCGTCGAGGGGACGGGGTTGTACCAGTTCCAACTCAACTGCTACATCGTGGTGGACTGCAGCACCAACGAAGGGCTCTTCTATTCGAGGCGCATCGGGCGATCGCCGACGCTGCGCGGGCTCTACGGCGACAACAGCACGGCCACATCGACGCCGATCGCCGCAGCGACCAAGCTGACCGGACGCACGCGCAACGGGCTGGCGTTCGGCTTGCTCGATGCGGTGACTGATCATGTGATCGGGACGCAGGGGCGCGAGGTGGAGCCGCGCACCAACTACGCGGTGATGCGCGCGCAGCAGGACCTGCGCGGCGGGCAGGCCGGCTTCAGCGTGATCGGGACGGCGGTGAATCGCTCGCTCGACGACCTGAGCGCCCCGTACATGCACTCGAGCGCGTACGCCACCGGCGCGACCGCGCGCAATCGATTCCACAACGGCGAGTACGAATTCAATGCGCAGCTGACGGCGTCGCGCGTGGAAGGTTCGCCGGAGGTCATCGCGAGGACGCAGCGCAGCTCGGTGCACTACTACCAGCAGCCCGACGACAAGCTGTCGGTCGACACGACGCGCACGTCGCTCAGCGGGCACGCCGAGCAACTCAAGTTCGGGAAGTACGGCGGCGGAATCACGCGTTTCGAGACGAGCCTCGTGCGTCAGTCGGCCGGCTTCGAAGTGAACGACATCGGCTTCCTGCAGCGCGCCGATATCACCAACTGGAGCACGTGGGGTGCGCTCACCTTTCGCACCGCCAAGGGGATCTATCGCTGGGCGCAGCTCAACGCGAATCACTGGGAAGGGTGGAATACCTCTGGCGCGCGCCTCGACAATGCCTGGAACTTCAACGGGCACATGGGGCTGAACAACAACTGGGACGTGCATCTCGGGAGCACCTTCGCCAATCTGTCGCCCACCGTCTGCGACCGCTGCACGCGCGGCGGCCCGACGCTGGGGCAGTCTCGGGGGATCTACCCGTGGGGTGGCATCAACTCCGACAGCCGCAAGGTCGTCTATGGCGGGATGTGGGTGAACATGCGCTTCGCCGACGAGGGAAAGACGACCGGGACGTCGCTCAGTCCATACCTGAATGTGCGCGTCTCCACGCGGTTGCAAGGTGGGCTCTCGCTCAATCACTCGCAGCAGCACGACAACACGCAGTGGTTCGGAAAC
This sequence comes from Gemmatimonadaceae bacterium, assembly GCA_044225935.1. Classification (GTDB taxonomy): domain Bacteria; phylum Gemmatimonadota; class Gemmatimonadetes; order Gemmatimonadales; family Gemmatimonadaceae; genus SCN-70-22. The sequence goes on along the minus strand of JBGAHX010000045.1, from coordinate 18,132 downwards.
TTCACGGATGCAGGTGGCGCGACGCACTACACCTTCGCGCATCTCGACCAGCGCACCGTCTCGATGAGCGTACGTCTCAACTACACCGCAACGCCGAATCTCACCTTCGAGTTCTACGGCCAGCCGTTCGTGGCGACGGGGAGTTACCGCGATGTTCGCGAGATCAGTGCGACGCCGCGCGCCAGCTCGTACGACGACCGCTTCCTCCCCTACGCACCTCCTGCCGACGCGTCACTCTCGTTCCGGTACACGCAGCTCCGCACGAACTCCGTCGTCAGGTGGGAATACCGGCCTGGCTCGACGCTCTTCCTCGTCTGGACGCAGGGGCGCCAGGACGATCGCAACCTCGACGGGCGCCAGTCATGGACGCAGGACTATCGCGATCTCTTCGCGCTGCACCCGGACAATACGTTCCTGGTGAAGTTCGCGTACTGGTTGAATCGTTAGGGTCGCCGCGTGTTCTTCGGTGATGCAGGTGCGCGATCAGGCCTTCGGCTTCTCGCGCACCTGCAGTCGCATCAGCAGGAGCGCAGCCCGCTTGGTGAGCGGCGCCAGCATTCGGAGGTTGGCGGTTTCCTTGTCCGTGTGGTCGTCCCACCCCGCGAGACCGACACCGTCTATCGCCGCAGAGACGAACGGCGCGACGAACGACACATCGGCGGCGCCGGCTTTCGACGGATCGACGGCGACGACCGCGCCGTAGCCGAGCGCTCGGCTCCCCTGGTCGTAGCGCGCGAGGAGTAGCCGATTCGCGTCGGTCGGCGCCATCGGCGGATAGCCGTCGTCGAATTTGATCGTCGAGTGTGTGCCGGGAAGCGACTGCGCCACGATCTCCTGCATCACACGCTTTGACTCCTCCAGTTGTTGCGGCGAGATCGTGCGAATGTCGCCGCTCACTTCCATCGACTTGGCAACGACGTTGGTCTTGCCGGCCGCCGCGCCGTCGGTGACGGTGCTGTCGAGGCGCACTTCGGTCCCGCCGAGCGCAACACCTGGATTGAAGGTGAGGTACTGCTGGCCGGCGAGACGCTGGCGGAAGGCATCGAGCACACGCGCCGACTCGAAGATGGCGCCGTAGCCGATGTCGCCGCGGAAGATCTGCGACGAGTGCGCCGGTGTTCCGGTGGAGGTGAGCACCCAGCCGCCGGCACTCCGACGCGCAACGATCGCGGTGTGCGGGTCGCCAGAGCCGTCCTCGAAGCCGATCGCATACTCCACCGTCTTGGCAAGTTCGCGAATCGTCGCGCGGGCGAGCGACTGCGGCGTCCCCGCCTTCTCCTCGTCGCCGTGCATGATCACCGTCAGGTGCATCCCTCGGAGCGCACCCGTCGCGGCGAGCGCCTTGAGCGCCTGCACGATGATCACGTCGCCTCCCTTCATGTCGATGATGCCGGGGCCGCGTGCGGTGCTGTCGGTCAGGCGCTCGAACTTCTGGAAGGGACTCGACGGCTCGAATACGGTATCGAGGTGCCCGATCAGCAGGATGTGCGGACCGGTACCCGGATGCTCGGCGACGAGATGCCCGGCACGCTGGAACGGCGCGCCGTCGATCCAGCGCGTGGAGAGGCCGAGTGCGTCGAACTCCTTTCGAAGCACATCGCCAACGGCGCGCACACCGGCGAGGTTCATCGTCCCGCTGTTGATGTCGACGATGCGCTGCAGCAGTGCGAGACCTTCGGGGGCGCGCGCGTCGACGGCCTTGGCGAGCGCGCGCTCGCTGGCGCTGAGCGAGTCGCCCGACGGCGAGAGGGAAGCGTTTCGCGGCTGGGCCGTGGCGGCGGTGAGTGGCGCAATGACGGTGGCGACGAACAGCAGCGCGCAGCGAACGATGAGAACGCGATCTCGCGACATGACTGGGCGATACGGGTGAAGGAGGGCGCGCCATGCGCAGGTGGTCGCGCGCGCCACTCCTGCATCATCCCACATCGCCCCAGCCGTCGCAACTCCCCCGGCGGAACCGCGCTCGTCCTAGTGAGCCGAAACAGCCAGGCGATCGTGCCGAAGCAGCGGGCGAATCGGCCGAGGGATCGTGTCGGTGAGCGCGCCGAGGAAGGCGATCAGTGCCTTCTTGTCGCTCGCGCTCAATCCCAGCTTCCCGGCGGGGAGCGACTGATAGGGAAGTGTGAGACCGATCCCCACGCCCCCTCCGCGATCGTAGAACTCGACGACCTCTTCGAGCGTCCGGAAGACACCGTTGTGCATGTACGGCGCGGTCAGGGAGACGTTGCGCAGGCTCGGCACCTTGAAGGCGAATCGGTTGAGCGGATTGTCCTCGACGTTCGAGCGCCCCACATCGGGGTCGAGCGTCGGGCGATCGAGGTTGGGGCTCGCCGGGACACCGATGATCTCCGCTTCGGACGTGCGATAGAACGGCGGCGTGAGTCCGTTGAAGAGCGGCGCGAAGTGGCAGGTCCCACACTTGCCGATGCCCATGAAAACGTCAAAGCCTCGTCGTTCCTGCTGGGTCAGTGCGAGCGTATCGCCCCGCACTGCGCGATCGAAGCGCGAGTCGAGTGCGTTGAGCGTGCGGAGGTACGCCGAGAGCGCCTGTCGGACCTCCAGACCGCCGATCGCCGAATCGCCGCGGTCGGGCATTGCACGACGAAACGCCTCGCGATAGTGCGCGATGCGCTCGAGGCGAGCCGCCGCCGAATCGGCGGAACTGGACATCTCCGCCGAGCTGGCCAGGACGACGCCGACCTGGTTCTCCAGTGAGAGCGCGCGGTCGTCGGCGAAGAACGCCGGCTGCAATGCGACGTTGATGAGTGTTGGCGTGTTGCGAAGCTTCGTCTCCGGTGCTCCGGGCATCGGAAGCGCACGCGCGCGACCGTCGGTGAAGGCGCGTTCCGGCACATGGCAGAAGGCACAGGACCGATCGCCGGTACCGGAGAGCGCGGGTTCGTAAAAGAGACGCCGGCCGATCTCCTCGAGCTCGGGCGTGGAGGAGCGAGCGTGCGCGGGCGGGAAGGCGTCGGGCGAGAAGGCATCCTGCTCGTAGGGGCTCCCGCTTTCACTTCGCCAGAACAGGCGCACCCCTTCGGTAGGGTTGCCGAGTTCCCGCTGCGCGTCGGTGAGGAGTCGCCCGGCGGGGATGGCCGAGCGCACGATGAAACCGAGGCGGTCGAAGGATGCGAAGTCTGGGTGCGCGCGAAGGTCGTCGGCCGCGGCGGTGAAGGTCGAGTCGATCGCGTGGCGGCGCGTGGAGTCGGCGAGCAGGACGAGCAGGAAATCGCGCACTCCCTCGAGCGCCGATGCAGATTCGACGATGGCGTCGCCCGACACGTCGGCATCGAATCCGGCGATCGAGAGCGTTGCCACCCTCGCCAGCTGCAATCTTGCGGCGTCCAGCCCGGCATTCGGTGTGATAGCGTTGGTGCTCGCCACCGAACGTAACACCGTAGAGACGGAGCGCGTCATCGCGCGCAGCTCGGTTCGGGCGCTGTCGATTGAGATCGATCCATCGAACAGTGCCGCCTCGATGACCTGGAAGCCGATGGGTGCCGACTTGACGGGTGGATTGGGATCGTCGTCGTCGGCTTCGAGTCGCGGGCCGTTGACCGTTCCCGTCGTTACCGGGATGTAGTATGTGAGGAGCCCCTCGATGCGCTTGAAGTCGTGGCGGGCCCGCCGAAAGCTCGCGCGCGCCCGCGCGGTGTCGGCGGTCTCGTTCAGCTCGATGAGCGCGCTGTCGAGTGCGGAGAGCGACGCGACGAGCGAGTCGATCCCGCTCACGAGGAACGCGCGTGCCGGAAGCGACCCCGCCGTCGGCTCAGGGCTACGCGGCGCAGCGCTGCACGCCTGCGCGGCGGCGAGGGCGAGAAGAAGGAGTGGTCGTCGCGCGTTGCGCGGCATCGTGATGTCCGTCATGCCACAAGGGAATCGCGGCGAACCACGAACGCGCGCAGGCTTCGTAACAACCGTGCAAAGCACGCCGGGGAGCGCCTCGAACGCGCTCCCCGGCTGCCGTCGTGCGAGACCAGTCGCGCGGCGTGTCAGTGCGTCGACACGCTGAGCGAGACGTCGGAGAGGCGCTGAACCGCAACGGCGAGATCGGTCCCGTCGCCACCGCGGTGCTGGATGTTCACGAACAGCGTGCGCTGCGAGGGGCTCATGTACACGCCCGTCGGCTCCGCGTCGCAATCGGTGATCGAGAGGAAGCGCGCCACCGGCAGCGACTGCTTCGCCGAGTTGGAGTTGTACGGCGCGAACCAGACGTCGTCGCCGATCGTCTTGGAGGGCGCGCTTCCACCCGGATCCTCGGTGATGTAGAGGTTCCCCGATCGATCGAGGGCGAGGTTGTCGGGCGCGTCGAAGTCGGCCGGCGCGTTGACGCCGTCGCGGACGTAGTCCGACACGGTCACCGGAGCGCCGGTGGCGCCATCGAGGTCGATTGCGAGGACGCGATCCTCGCTGGTGATCGCCGCGTACAGCACGTGGTTGCCGCGGAGGTCCTTCCCGGTCGACGTGCCGATCTCGAGATCCTCGGGACGCCCGTAGCCGGTCGCACCCTTGGCCGTCGCCTCGGCGACCGAGTTGATCTGCACCGCGTTACGATCGAGCGCGACCCACTCGGCGTCGCCGGTACGATCGCCCGCGTCGCGGGTGATGCGGAGCGCGTAGAGCTGCCCCGAGGAGAGGTCGCCCTTCTTGTCGGGGACAAACTTGTAGATGTAGCCCGGCGTCGTTTCGGAGATGCCGTACAGGTTGCCGCGCTTGTCGAAGCGAATTCCCTCGTGTGCGCGAGCGCCGATCGCCGGACGCGCGGCGACGGCGCCGGTCTTGGGATCGATTTCGTACACGAGTCCTGCCTGCGCCTGCGGATAGTCGGGGTCGGGGAAGGCCTGCGACGACGCCTCCTCGGCGGCGAGAATCGTCCCCCACGGCGTCCAGACGATGCCGTCGAAGCGCTCCCAGTCGGCGCGCTGCGCGACGATGCGCGTGGTGCCGGTCTCGAGATCGGTCTCGGAGACTGCGGCGTTGCTCCCTGTTTCGTGCGTGCGATAGAGGAAGCGTCCGACCTGCGTGCCGGTCTCGTTGACGGTGTTCATGTCGGACAGATCGGGGAAGCCCGCCCCTTCGTGCGCGACCGTCGTGTAGACGTAGCCCGCGGGGAGCGAGAGCTGCTGCCCGGTACCGCCGGCAACGCAGGCCGCGGAGGACGGCAGAGCGGCGAACGGCATCGACATTCCAGGCGGGATGAGGTCGAGCGCGATGCCCGTGGACTCGGTGTAGTCTCCCGCACTCGCCGGTCTCGTCGCCGAGTCTGGCGAGCAGGCGACGGCCAACGCCGCACCCGCCACGACAACCGACCAGCTTACTACCTGCTGCTTCTTCATCAGGTGTCCCCTCTCGAAAGGTGATTTCCACGTCCTGCTGACGAGGGGCATGGTGGGACTCGTGCGTCACGTGTGAGGAAGTGCCTCGGTGTCGAGGGTGCGACGATTGCGCAACGATTCGCACGAAGCCGTGACTCGCATGGAACTCCACTTGCGCGACGCGTGATCGGCATATCAGCGACAGCACGCGGCGGACGCGGCAATGGTGGAGCGGCGCGCGCGTCAACAGATTGCGCGAGCGACCGTGTCGTTTCTTCCTGAGGAGCCGCCTGTGCCGACGCCCGATGAAGTCCTGGACCAGCTCGAGATGGATCTCGCGAACCTGGATTACGACGAGGAGGCGCCCGGCGCGCTCGATCGGCGCCACTTCCTCTTCTTCTCACTAGTCTCCGCGGCGGCGACGACGTTCGGGATGTCGGGGACGCTCGAGGCGCAGGCAAGTGCTGTTGCGGCGCGATTGCCAAGTGGACAACAGCAGCAGCCACCGCCGTATCCGCTCGGTAACGGCGAGCCTCCCGCGCTGCAGTTCCAGCCGTATCCCGCCGGCACGGGAGCGCTGATGCAGCGTCTCGCGAGGGAGCGCGGGGCCGCGGCGTTCGATCGCGCCGCGTTCGAGGTCGCGCCGTGGACCGGAACGGTTCCCACCGCGCCTGACGACATCGCCTTTCTTCCCGCGCACCGGCTCGCCGCGCTGATCAAGGGACGTCGCATCACCTCGGCGCAGCTCACGGACATCTATCTCACGCGCCTCAAGCGTCTCGATCCCACACTCCTCTGCGCGGTCACCATCATGGAGTCGCGGGCGCGCGCAGCGGCCGCGCAGGCCGACGCCGAGATCGCGGCGGGGAAGTACCGCGGTCCGCTGCACGGACTCCCGTACGGACTCAAGGACCTCTTTGCGACCAAGGGCGTCCCGACGACTTGGGGAGCGGCCGACTTCAAGGATCGCGTGATCGACGAGGACGCGGAGATTGCGGTGCGGTTGCGTGACGCCGGGGCGATCCTCATCGCCAAGCTCTCGACCGGGCTCTTCGCGCAGAACGACTGGTGGTTTCGCGGGCGCACCAACAATCCGTGGAATCTCTCGCAAGGGTCGAGCGGGTCGTCGGCTGGCCCGGCGTCGGCGACCGCGGCCGGCTGCGTCGCGTTTGCCATCGGGACGGAGACGCAGGGTTCGATCGTGTCGCCGTCGATTCGCTGCGGGGTGAGCGCGCTACGCCCGACGTTCGGTCGCGTGAGTCGCAGCGGCGGGATGGTGCTTGCCTGGTCGCAGGATCGCGTGGGACCGATCTGCCGCAGCGTCGAGGACTGCGCGATGGTGTTCAATGCGATCCACGGCGTCGACGAGAGCGATCCGTCCACCGTGACGACCCCATTCAACTTCTCGTCGTCGCTCGACCTCGCGGCGCTTCGTATCGGTGTGGATCCGAACGCGCCATCCGAGTTGGTGGATGGACTCAGGGCGCTCGGCGCGAAGCCGACAAGCATCGGTGCGCGCCCCACCGTTCCGGGGATGGCGGGTGGGGGATTGGGCGTCGAGTACGCGGCGGCGTTCGATGCCTACGTCCAACGCAAGGCCAAGGAGACCGGACTCGACCTGACTAACATTCCGGAGCGAACGCCAGCAGCACCCGGCGGCGGGGCGAATACGCCGCCGGCCAACCCGATGGCACCGGCTGACTGGAATCCGCGCTTCGTGAACGGACGCCGCATCCTGGGCTTCGACTTCCTGCAGGTGCAACGCCGACGCCACGTTCTGGTGCGGCAGTGGGGCGAGTTCATGCGCGACCTCGACATGTTCATTGCCGCGCCCGCCGCCGATGTCGCGGCGAACGCGCAGACGGGACACCCGTGCGTCGTGGTGCCGTACGCGTTCGCCGTGCCTTCGTCGCGCGGCTTCGGCGGGCGTCCGGCGAATCCGCCGGCTGCACCGGCCACCCCCGAGCCTCCGCTCTCGCCGCAGCCCATTTGCGGAACGATCGTCGGGGCGCTCTACCAGGACGACCTCATACTCGGCGTGGCGCACCGCTTCCAGGAGCAGCACGACTTTCACCTGCGGCGCCCCGCTCTTTGACGCCGCCCCCGTGAAATGAAGAAGGGCTCCGCCAGTGCGGAGCCCTTCGCCTTTCAGGCATGTCGTTGCGAATCGTTGGTTTCGCGGCGGTGGATCGTGCGAGCCGCGTTATTCGCGACCTTCGCTACGGCTTGCGACGACGCCCCCGATTGGTGAGGTCGAGCTCCCACGCCTCGCCGTTGATCGTCGCGGTCGGCGTGGACGTCCCGTTAAAGGTGATGACCACTTCGCGCGTTACCGTCTTCCCATCATTTGGGCCGCCGGTGATCGTCACGGTGAAGGTGCGCGTCACCGTCCCGGAGATCGGCCATCCGTCCGGTCGGCGCGGAACGGGGATCACCACGTTGGTGCGTTTCCCGGAGTACTGCATGTCGTACTGACGCGTGGTCCCGTCTTCGGTGCTGCGGACGCGCGAGACGGTGCCGTGACCGCCGCCGTTCCAGGTCGCCGTCGTTTCGTTGCCGGCGAGTCCGGAGACGGTGAAGTCGCTGGTGCGGTCGATCGTCATGCTCACCGGGCCGCGCTCGAGCGTCCCCTTCACGGTCGCGTTGACGCTCACCGACGCGGTGGTCGTGGCATCATACGCCGACTGCACGTTGCCGGCTGCGTCCTTGTAGACGCAGGTGCGCGTGGCGGTGAGTCCGGCGCGTGAGGCCGAGCCGCACTCGAAACGGCCGTGTTCTGCCGGAAGGCCGAAGGCGTAGAGTCCACCCGGCCCGCGCATCAGTTCGACTTCCTCGCCAACGGTCTCGGCCGAAACGGTCGCGACGTCGGCGTTGATCAACGCGGATGTGGCGGCGTTCAGTGTGTCGCTCGTCACGGGATCGCTGCCACAGGCGGCCAGCGCGCCAACGAGTGTCACGGAACCCAGCAGTCGCAAAGTCTTCATCGTCGTGCTCACGGTGGAGGAGAAGAGGCGGGGGGACGAAATCGCACGCGGCTCGCACCGGCTCCCGATCGCGCGGGCAGAACGAGCCTCCGCGAAGGAAGACGTCGCGCCGGATGCGGCGTTAAGAAGTCCCTGCTCGCCGCTTCTCTACTGCTTGCCCTCGAGCGTGAAGGCGACGAGCTCCGCATCGCGTCCCCCGCCAGATGCAATCACCACGTATTGCACGCCATTTGCCGTGCGATAGATCACCGGGTTGGCGTAGCCGCGACCGGCCGCAAGCGTCGCCTCCCAGACGACGCTCCCGTCTCGCGTGTCGAGCGCGTAGAGCACGTTGCCACCCCCTGTGCCGAAGATCAGTCCTCCGGCAGTGACCGTCCCTCCGACGGCGCCGGCGACCCCCATCGGCTTGATGTCGATGCCGGCGAGGAGCGGGTGCTCGCGAATCTCCGGCGTATCGCCGATCGGTACCTGCCACCGCCGCTTCCCCGTGTCGAGATCGATCGCCGTCATCGTGCCGTACGGTGGCTTGATGAGCGGAAGTTGTCGCGGGGGGGCGTGATCGGCGCGCCCCGAGTCGGGGTCGGCGGTCACGCCAACTCCGCTCTGCGCGAGGTCGGCCGAGTACTCGTAGCCGATCGTGTCGTTCGGTACGCCGCGCGTGATGCGAAAGAGCGCCGGACTATTGGTCGCCTTCACATACAAGGTGTGCGTGACCGGGTCGTACGCCGTGCTCCCCCACCCCGCGCCGCCGATCGCGCCGGGCATCGTGATCGTCCCCTCCGTCGAGGGAGGGGTGAACACGGGCCCGCTGCGATAGCGCGCGAACACCTCCTGCGCGCGACGTCGCAGCTCGGGGGTGAAGTCGATGAGGTCCGCCTCGGTGACACCCTGCATCGAGAAAGGCGCCGGGTTGGTCGGCATCGGCTGTGTAGGGGACGTGCGCTCTCCCGGCACGTCGCTCTGCGGTACGGGACGCTCGACGATCGGCCAGACCGGCTTCCCCGTCACGCGATCGAAGACGTAGATCCACCCGGTCTTCGAGGGGACGGCCACCACGTCGCGCGGGCGTCCGTTCCAGGTGATGGTGGCGAGGACCGGCGGGGCGGGGAGGTCGTAGTCCCACAACCCGTGATGCACGATCTGGTAGTGCCACACGCGCTTCCCCGTGCGCGCGTCGAGCGCCACGACCGACTCGGCGAACAGGTTGTCGCCCTTGCGATCGCCGCCGTACCAGTCGTTGGTCGGCGTGCCGATGGGAAGGAAGAGAAGCCCGCGCGCCAAGTCGAGACTCATCGGCGCCCAGACGTTGGTGTGCCCCATGTAGGTGTACGAGCCGTTCTCCCACGTCTTCCACCCAAACTCTCCAGAGTCGGGGATGGTGTGGAAGCTCCAGACTCGCTTCCCCGTACGCACGTCGAACGCCTGTACGTCTCCGGGAGGATCGTTCCGATAGCGCAGTCGGTCACCCACGCCGTTTCCCACGATCACCAGGTCGCCATAGACGATCGGTGGCGATGTGTTCGTGTAGTGCAGGCGGTTGACCGGGCGCCGGAGTTGCGCCACGAGGTCGACCGTCCCGTCGTCGCCGAACGTTGATATCGGCTTCCCAGTCGCGCCGTCCAGAGCGACAAGCTTCCAGCGTGCATTGATGAAGACGCGGCGTTCATGCGGCGTGGACCACGTCGCGACGCCGCGGTGCACGAAGCCGGTCCCGTTCGACGGTTGCCCGGCGCGCCAGACCTCGGGATCGTAGCGCCAGATTTCACGCCCGCTTCGGGCGTCGAGTGCAGCAACCTGTGCGTAGGGTGTGGAGACGTACAGCGTGTCGCCGATCACCACCGGCGACGCCTGGAAGAGCCCGGGGCGCGCCGGCTTCTGGTTGGCGCTCGCCGGAATGTCGCGCTCCCCCGTTTTCCATCGCCAGGCAACGGCGAGGCGTTTCACCGTACTGCGGTCGATGTCGGCAACCGGCGAGTAGCGGAGCGCTCCGGGGTCGCCGCTCGGCGTACCCCAATCGACGCGCGTCGCCGGTCGTGTCTGCGCCGCGAGCGGCGCGACATGGATGACGAGTGCGACCGCCGAGCAGAGCGTCGTTCGATGCACGAGGCGATGTGTCGAGCGACGTGGTCGGAAGATGCAGGCGGGGAATCTCATCGCGCGGAGAACGGAGAAGGCAGAAGAGATTGGCGATGCCACGAATTGTGGGGCGCCCTCTCAGGTACCGCCGCGAAGCGCGGTCCGCCAGAGGCTTCGCGCGGCAATTCGGGGCGTGCGCGTAGCACCGCCTCGCCAGTGCATCTGCGCGTCGAGACGCACACTCCCTCACGCGTCGTACGCGACGTCCGTCACACAGGCGTGACTCGCTCGGCGCAACGTTGTCGCTCGTCGGTGACGCGTGAGGGGTAGCGTTCGTCGATTGCACACGAGCACGGTAGCAGCGCGCCGGAGAAACACTCTTTCTTGCGATTTCGCGTCGAAGCGACGTATACATTCTTTCTCGCACTCATACCTGTTCGCCTTCGTGCTAGGGTCGCTGGGTGCGAGACGCCCCCGGGAGAAATCCCGGGGGTTTTTCTTGTCCGGAGAGGAAACTCGCGCGCACACCAACGACTTTTCTCTCCAGACCCAGCGGAGGAATGCACACGTGGCTCGCACCGAATCGACGATGCTCGCGCTTGGCACGCCGGCGCCTGACTTCTCGCTCCCGTCGGTCGCGGGGGGCGCGAAGGTCTCGCCGCTCGCGCGTCGAAAAGGGCGCCCGCTTCTCGTAATATTCCTCAGCCGACACTGCCCGTACGTGCAGCACGTTGCGTCCGAGCTTGCACGCATCGACGCCGACTACCGTGAGCGTGTCGCCATCGTCGGCGTTTCGTCGAACGACATCGGTAAGTATCCCGACGACGCCCCCGATCGCGTCGCGGTGATGGCGCGGGAATTCGGCTACTCCTTCCCGATTGCGTACGACGAATCGCAGGAGGTGGCGGTGGCCTACGCCGCGGCGTGCACGCCCGACTTCTTCCTCTTCGATGCCGACGCGCGACTCGCCTATCGTGGACAGCTCGATGGATCGCGCCCGTCGAACGGTGTCCCGGTAACGGGCGAAGACCTGCGCCGAGCGCTCGATGCGGTCGTCGCGGGAGAAGCGGTCGATCCCGAGCAGCGACCGAGCATCGGCTGCAACATCAAGTGGAAGCCCGGGCACGCCCCGGCCTGGTTCGCCGCCCCGACGCGTTAGGCGGTCCGGCGCAGCGGAACGCTGGACGCGGAATCACTGCGTTTGCGCGCCGCGCTCGGATCCGCGCGAGCAGTAGTCGACCTCAGCTCGAGTAGTACGACGCGTTCTCGTCGACGTAGCCGCGACTCAAGTCGCAGCCGTAGGCGGTCGCTTCGGCCGATCCCTGCGCGAGGTCGACGAGGAGGTCGACCTCCTCATTCTTGAGCGTCCCGCGCACCTCGGCGTCATCGAACGGGAGGCGAAGCCCCCCCTCGACCACCTGGAAGCCGTTGATCCACGCCGAGGTCTTCGATGTCATTACGTCGACCTCGAAGCATTTTCCGACAGCCATCAGCAATCGCCCGACGTTAGGGTCGGCGCCGTGCACCATCGTCTTGACCAACGGCGAGTTGATGAGCGACTTGGCGACGCGCCGCGCATCGCTCTCGTCGCGTGCGCCGCGCACCGTCGCGCGAATCAGGTGCTCGGCGCCTTCGCCGTCGCGCGCCAGCATCTCCGTCATGCGCGTGCACCCTGCGCGCAGCGCCTCGAGGAAGGCGCCCTCGTCCACCGCACCGGCCAAACCATTCGCCATGAGGACGCAGGTGTCCGACGTGCTGGTGTCGGTGTCGACGGAGAGCATGTTGAACGAGGTGTGCACCGCATCGCGCAGGGAGCGATCGAGCGTGGCGGCAGGGAGCGCGGCGTCGGTGAAGATGTAGGCGAGCATCGTCGCCATGTTCGGCTCGATCATCCCCGATCCTTTCGCGACCCAGGTGATCGTCGCGTCGCTCCCCTTCACACCGATCGAAATCGCCTTGGGATGCGTGTCGGTCGTCATGATCCCCTCGGCGCCTAACAATGGATCGTCGACGAGGTCGCCCATCATCCCGACGATTCCAGTCTCGATCTTCTCGACCGGGAGGAGGACACCGATGACGCCGGTCGAACTGACGAGGATGCGATCGGGCGTCGTCCCCACCTCGGCAGCCGCCGCCGCGACCATGCGCTTCGCGCGTCGCATCCCTTCATCGCCGGTCGCCACGTTGCTGTACTTGCTGTTGGCGATGATCGCGCTGAGGCGCCCACCCTTGATCGTCTCTCGACCGAGCTGCACGGGTGCGCCGGTAAAGTGGTTGCGGGTGAAGAGGGCGGCGGCTTCGGCTTCAACGTCGCTCACGAAGAGCGTGAGGTCGCGCGCGCTCGGCTTCAGTCCGACGTTGCGGGACGCGCAGTGAAAGCCGCGCGGGAAACGCGGGGGCTGGTGAAAGGTCACGGCGGGGTCGAACGGGTGGGGCGAGCGAGTGGGGAGCGGGTGCGGCAGGGGCGCGAAAGATCAATCGGGAGAATGCGTTACGCCAGTCATTCCCCCGTGAGCGCCAGTTCCCACGTCTGGGAAATGAGCTGGTGTCCGAAGCTCTCGTGCGGTTCCTCCTCAACCAGCACGAAACCCTCGCGTTCGTAGATGCTTCGAGCAGCATGCAGGATGCTGTTCGTCCACAGGACCAGCTTGCGGTACCCCATCTCTCGCGCGGTGCGAATGCACTCCTGCACGAGGCGGCGCCCCAGCCCCACACCACGGACCGACGGTTCGACGTACAGCATGCGAAGCTTCCCGACGGTGCGCGACTTTCGCACGAGGAATATCGAGCCGACGACGATCCCATCGCGCTCGGCGATCCAGCACCGCTCTCCCGTAGGGTCGAAGTGCTCGATGAAGTGGCTCACGATCGAGGAGACGAGCCCCTCGAAGCGCATGTCCCACCCGTACTCCTGGGCGTAGAGCGCGCCATGCCGATGCACGACCCATCCGAGATCACCGGGCTTGGGATCTCGGATGATCACTGGAGATCCGCGATCGTCGGGCGCCGACGAACGGTCCAGCAGGCGGCGAACCGTCGTCATTGCCTCGATGAGGACGCGCTGCTCCGCCGACGAGAGGTGATCGATCGCTTCGCGCACCTGCTCACTCGACTGCTCGTCGAGCGACGCGAAGGCGCGACGCCCCTTTGCCGACAGGGAGAGATGCACCTGACGGCCGTCGTGCGCACTGCGATCGCCGCGCACGAGGGCGCGACGCGTGAGGCGCCTGACGATGCGGCTCAGGTATCCGGCGTCCATCCCCAGCTCGCGTGACAGAAGCGTTGCGGTCGGTGCGTCGCGATGCGCGAGTTCGTACAGCACCCGCGATTCGGCGAGTGTGAATGGCGAGTCGAGGAGGTGCTCCTGCAGGGCGCCGATGCGGCGCGTGTAGAAGCGATTGAAGTCGCGCACCGCGGCGAGGAGCGGGGCGGGGGGATCGTGCGCCTGGGTCGTGGAGGGGGCGGTGGCGTTCACGCAGCGGTCCGGTGAGCGGTACCGGGACAAGTTCATGTACTTTAGTTGACGACGGCAAGTATTATGGCCGGCGCGGTGGGGTCGCGCGAGTGGGTGCCACGTCACTATGCTGGGGGATCGCACGTCACCGCTCGGCGAACCTGGGCGCGGCAACTTGCTGCCGGGCGCAAGCGTTCGACTTGCATGGCCCGCCATCTCCTGGCCGGAGGCGCCGACGCGCCACACCGCCCGGATCTCCCTATTGGAGTGCACGTGACACAGTCGTTCCGCCGCTGGATGCTGCTTTCTTCGTTCCTGATCATGGCTGGCGGGCGAGAGGCTCGCGCGCAGTTCATGCCCCGCGTGTACTGCCCGCCGGGGCAGCCGTCCTGCTTTGGTGCGGCATTCACCTACACGAACTATGTCGGCGGGCTCCCCGGGCATTCCTTCCTGGACGGCATCCCGCTCACGGTGATGTCGGTCTACATCCAGAACCTGCAGGGCTCCTATCAGTGGCGCACGCAGAACGACCCGATGGTCTTCAACACGTTCGGATTCTTTCGCGAGAATGGGGGCTACGACAACCTGAGCAACTCGCTCTTCGTCAATATCCTTCCGCCAAGTTCGTCGCGATCCGGAAGCACGTTCGGCCCGGTCCGACAAGGAACGCAGCAGCTCCTCTCCGAGAGTACCAGCGCCGAACCGATCGTCTCGCTCTCGACGACCTACTACACCGACAACTCCGGTGGCGTGATGGGGTGCAATCTGGGGCAGTACGCTTCGCCGTTGCGCGGGTGGGGGTGGCAAACGTGCCCCGAGCAAGGGGTCAACGGCTGGGTCAAGTTCGACTTTGCGCTCTGGTGGGCTGAGCAGTCGGGGGCGCCGCGCTTCGTGACGGGGGACGATTTCTTCCTGACGATGGGGGCCGCCAATTCGAACTTCGACTACCAGTGCGCGTACGGAAAGCGCATCGGGGTCGAGGTGCCGGTACGTCGCTGCGCCTCGTTCGCCTACGACGCACCGATCGCGACGCCCGAGCCGGCGTCGATCGTGATGCTCGCCACCGGCATGGCTGTGTTAGGTGTCGGCGCGCTTCGTCGACGGCGACAGGGGCTCTCCGCGTAACGACACGCTCGAACGACGGCGCGGCGCGCCCTCACGGAGTAACGCGCCGCGTCCAGGGGGCTTCACGCGCTGACGGCGCAGCCCGATGGGGAGTAGCTTCCGCTCCCCACCGTCTCCCGTCCCCCGTCCGCTTTTCCCATGCTCGTCGCCCTCGCGCGCGAAGTGTCGCGCTCCATCGCCCAGTGCGAGCTCACCCACGTCGAACGCACGCCCATCGATGTCGACACGGCGCGCGCGCAGCACGCGTCGTACCTCGATGCGCTCGAGACGCTCGGCGTGCGTGTGGTGCGGCTCCCCGAACTGGAGGCGTATCCCGACGCGGTCTTTGTCGAGGACACGGTGCTTGCGCTCGACGAAGTCGCGGTGCTCACGCGTCCAGGCGCGGCGTCGCGCCGCGGTGAGGTGGAGGCGATGGCCGATGCGATCGCCCCGTTCCGCCCGCTGGTGAGCATCGAGGCACCCGCGACACTCGATGGCGGCGACGTCCTGCGCCTCGGGCGCACGCTGTATGTGGGGCGAACGGAGCGAACGAGCGACGCGGGGATCGTCGCGCTGCGCGCGCTCGTCGCTTCACATGGTTACCGCGTGCAGGAGGTCGCCGTTGCCGGCGCGTTGCACCTCAAGACCGCGGTCACGCAGGTCGCGCCGGACCGGATCCTCGTCAATCCTGCGTGGGTCGATGCCGACGTATTCGACGGCTACGCCGCCTGGTCCGTCGACCCTGCGGAACCGTTCGCCGCGAATGCGGTGCTGGTGAACGGCGCGGTGATCCACTCCGTTGCGTTCCCCCGCACGCAGGAGCTGTTGCGCGCACGGGGGATCAGGGTGCTTGGTGTCGATGCTTCCGAGCTGGCGAAAGCCGAAGGGGGAGTCACCTGCTGCAGCGTGTTGTTCGACGTCGTGTCCTGATGTTGCGCTGTCGAGCGTTTGCTATTTGTGACTGAGGCTGTAGACGTACGCCGAGACTGCGCGCGTCTTTTCCTCGCTCATGGGGACCCCGCCGTAGGGGGGCATCATGCTGGTGAACTTCTTCGGCGCCGACACGCCACTGACCACGGTCTTGTAGATCCCTTCCCAGCTTCCGTCGCTGTGCAGCCATTCGCTGTCGGTGAGGACCGGGGCCACGGTCCCTTGATCGGCGTGCGGGCCATGGCAGGCCTGGCACGACGTCGCGCCGATGAGACCGTGGAAGAGGGAATCACCCAGCGCGAGCATCGCGGGGGTGATGGTGGCCGGATCGAACGAGGCGGTTGCAGCTGGCACCGGCTCCGGCGCAGCGGCCGCGGTGTCCGAAGAAGTTTCGCCGCCACCGCCGCAGGCGACGAGGGCAAGGACGAGCGACAGGCGACCGATGTGAAGCAAAGAGAGGGAGCGCATGGCAGGTTCACGGAACAGGTGAGGGGGAAGTACGGCAGAGCAGAAGGTGCGCGCGCGATGCAGCTGGCGGATCATGCTAGAAGTCCCGGCGCCGAAAGGCGCGAAGGGCGAGGAGACCGGGGACGAGCGTCCAGGCGACCAGTCCTCCAAAGGCCGCGGCCATCCCGGCCGGCGTGCCAAGCATCCGTTGCATCACGGCGCCGGTGTAGCCCATGAGGGCGGAGATGTCGAAGCGCAGCACGAGGAGGACGCGCGCGAGATCGACCGGGTTGGCAAAGCTCAGCGCCAGCATCGCCCCTTCGATCGGATAGTCGCGGAAAGTCATCGCGACCCAGAGCACGAGTCCGTCGTATGCCACGGTCAGCGTGAGCCAGACGCCTAACGCGATCCCGAGCCCCTTGAGCCGGTCGTCGACCAGTCCGGCAATCAGGACAGCCAATGCGCCGAACACCGCAGTGAGTGCGCACCCCGCGACGATCAGCCTCGCCAGCAGCGCGAGCGTCTCGACGTCGGCCGCGCGCTCGATCAGGACCGGCACCGAGACGCCGACTGCGAACGCGAGGGAGAGCGGGAGGACGAGCCCGGCGAAGAGCCCGTGAAAGAGCGTGCCGCGCGCGACCGGTTGCGAGAGAAGGAGCTCGTTGAACTCGCGCGCCCCGTGCCAGTAGATCGTACCGAAGACGATCGTGACCAGGGGGATGAGAAAGACGACGACGTTGAGGAGGCTGAGCATCGCTCGCGGCCCCGTCCCGCCGAGGCGCAGGAGGACGTCGGTGACGGCGAAGAAGAAGAGGGCGTAGGCGATCACCCACCGGTTGCGCACGACGTCGAGCACGACGTAGCGCACGATCTTGGCACTGGTCATGATGCACGCTCCAACGATGGAGTGGAGGCATCCACGTCGTCGCGCATCAGCCGCGCGATCGCGCGCTCGAGCGTCGCCTCGCCGGTGACTTCCTTCAGTTCGTCCTGGGTGCCGTCGAATCGCACGCGCCCGTCGAGGAGAAAGGCGACGCGGTCGGCCAGCGCTTCGACTTCGCTCAGCACGTGCGAGGTGAGGATGAAGGTGCCGCCGTCGTCGCGCGTGCGGCGAATCTTCTCCTTGAGCACGCCGCTCGAGATCGGATCGAGCGCGGCGGTCGGTTCGTCGAGGAGGAGGAGTTCGGGGCGGAAGAGAAAGGCGAGCGCTGCATTCACGCGTTGGCGCATCCCACCGGAGAGGAGCCGGATCGGCGTCTTGAGAACCGGGGCAAGTTCCAGGGATTGCACCAGCTCCTCGTCGCGCCCCTGCGCGCGCCCGCGCAGGTCGGAAAGCATCGCGAAGACGTCGGCGGCGCAGAGGTTGCCGGGAAAGGTTGCCGACTGCGGCATGTAGCCGATGCGCCGGCGATAGCTCGGATCGTCGCCGACGACCTCGCCGTCGAACTCGATCGTCCCGGCGTCGGGGCGCACGAGGCCGAGGAGGATCTTGTTGAAGGTCGTCTTGCCGGAGGCGTTCGGGCCGACGAGTGCCGTCACCTGTCCGCGCGCGACGTCGAGGTCGAGCCCGTCGAGGACGGTGAGGCGTCCGTAGCGCTTGCGCAGCCCGGAAGCCCTACCCATTGGTTGCCAGCGACGACGGGCGTCGCATGAGGGGGTGCTCGTCACGGAGGGTCTCCGGTGTGAGGGAGGGGAGCACGCGTTCGGCCAGGTCGAGCAGGTCGACGAGCAGCGAGTGCAGGAGGATCAGCGTGGGCGGCGACTGCTCGACGACGAGGGCGAAGAGGCGCACCGGCGCGAAGGGGATGTCGCCGACTCCGTC
>JBGAHX010000114.1:0-5450 GCA_044225935.1 Gemmatimonadaceae bacterium | reverse complement strand
GCTCGCGCCGCTCCCGTCGAACGACGTAGCGTTCAGCGCGGCGATGAAGGAGGTGAGCATCACGGTGCCGTAGGCGATCGCGAGCGTGGCCGTCCGCTCACCGCTGGTTGCCTGACGCGTGCGACGAGCGCTCGCTCCGTCCCTCACCTCCCGGTCGAGTCGCAGGCCAACTCTTGCGCGCGCGCTTCGTTCAATGCGCGCGCGAGAGGCTCGGGAAGATGGCGTGTCGCCAAGTCCCATATGCCGAGCGGTCCGGCGCGGACCAGTGTCTGCAGCGCGTCGAGTGAGCGCGCGCGCTCGTCCTCGAGCCACAGCGCGACTGGAAGTGCACCCCACTTCTGATCGAAGCGTCCCGAAGAGAGCCCGGTGCGCAGCGATGGCTCCGCTTCCGTTCGAGCACAGGCGAGCGCCGCAACGCGAGCGACGAATCGGGGCTCGAGCGTCGACAGCGCTGACGCCGCCAGTTCCGAGCGCACGCCGTTGTTCGATCGCCATTGTGCCGAGAGGGAGTAGTAGTTGCCCTGCCCCTCCAGCCAGATGTCGACGATGGCGCGCTGGAGCGGCGTGTCGGCGCGCCATGGGTGCGCACGAAACCACGCCTTCTGCATGAGGTGCGTGTATACATGTCGGAAGAGGCGATCGATGAGGTCCGTGTTCTTCAGCTCACCTGCGGCACCGTAACTCGCAGACAGCTCGGAGAGGTCAAATCCGATCGTCGATGCGTCGGCTGCGAAGGCATCGGATCCGCCGCGATTGCCGAGCACGACGAGCGCCGCGTTAGGCGGTGACGACGGCTCGAAGGGTGCGACGAGCGAAGCGATCTGGCGAGTCCAGTCGCTTTGGCGCGACTCGATGAGGGTCACCCACGCCTCCTCGCCGGGTGTCAGCGGATGCACCAGCGCCTCGACCGAGTCGAACTCTGCTGCACTGGGCGGTCGTGGATCATCGCGCCACTTCGCCGAGGACCGCCCGTCGCGGTCGACGCCAAGGACGACGTAAATGGCGGGCGGAGTTGCGCCTGTGCACGTGGAGCGCAGGGCGCGGCCATGGCGAGTAGAAGTGCGGCGACTCGGCGGCTAACACGGAGGCGAGTTTGCATCACGTTGCGACAACGACACGCTGGATATGGTTTGACCCGCGCCAAACCGAACGTGACACGCCCGCGCACTGGGGGCGATGCTGACGAGTGAACGCCGGCGCCAGTGCGCTGCGGAAGGGTGAAGTAGGCCCTGAGGGCGCCGAGGATGCGGGTATCGTCACGCACGACGATCGGCATGCCGAGCGCGACGCGGGCGCGCGAGAGGAGGGAGAAGAAAGTCGTTAGGCGGGACGGGGCAACGCAGGAGCCGCGCGAGATCGTCCCGCGTCACCTCCGCCCGTCGCGGTCCGCTAAACGGCGCGTCGCGGCGCTAACCCGCGGCTGCAACTGCGCATCTGCTGAGCGCCACAGCGACACGAATCGCCGCCGATAGCCTGCCGCACGCGTCGTGTCGCCTCGCTGTTCGTACAGCATTCCGAGCGCTTCAAGTGCCGGTGCCAGTTCGAACGCGTCGACACCCGTACGTGGCAACCAGCGCATGGCGAGAAAGCGTTCGTACGCCGCAATGGCCGAATCCCTCGCACCGAGCTGCACGAACAGTCTCGCGCGCTCCGGTTCTGCGCTCATCCGCAGGAACGCTTCGTCGAACATCCCCGCGCGAACCGGAGTTGTCCGCTCCGCCGAACGCAGCTCGCGCAGGGCAGCACCAGGTGCGCCCTCCGCTTCCAGAATCATTGCCAGTACCCGGTGACGCATCCACGCATCCGGCCCTCGATACGCCAACGGCACGTCTCGCTCATACCTCGCCAGCCACTCACGCGCACGCGCCGGGAGTGACGCCTTCGCGTAGAAGTACGCCAGCGGGAGGTGAGGACGAGCCATTGGCGGCACGGAATCGGGCGCGGTGCGAGCGAGCAGGTCGTCGACCTCGCGCACACCAGCCGTGTCACCGGCGAGCATACGGAGGCGAGCAGCCGCGGTGGCGATTTCGATCGCCGCGCCAGGGAAGCCGAGCTCCGCCGCCTCGTCGCGCAATTCGCGCAGATGGGCTCCGGCTTCTGTGAAGCGCCCACGCACCGCATCGATGTCAGCCTGCATCCTCACATCATTCAGCAAGCTCGAAGTTCTCCGAATCCCGGTCGCGGCAGCGTGCGCCTCATCGTATCGCCCGGCCATCGCGATTAGTCCAACCTGGAGCCGCCTGACGCGCGGGTGGTCTGGGACGCGTCGCAGAACCTCCTCGATCACCCGACGCGCTTCCCGCTCCTTGCCATCGGCAAACAGCGACTGCGCGAGAATGACCTGGTTGGGCGACGATGGGATCCCGCCAAACAGCGCGTTGGCCTCGGCAATGACGGATTCGGCCGAGTGAAAATCACCGCTGAGCGCGAGAGCAACGGCCAACTCTGAAGTGAAGCCGCGTTCTCCGGGGTATGTGCGCAGGACTTCGAGGTGACGCTGGAATGCGAGGATGCTCGCTGGCACGTCACCGAGGACATACAGGTTGAAAAACGCGTCGACGGCATCACGATCGCGCGCCGAGAGGGAATCGTGCAGCTCGTGCGCGCGTCGCAGTCCGTCTACCGCTGGGCCGGTCGGAAGCCCCGCGTACGCGAAATTCGAGGCTAGCGCGAGACGCGCGTCGGCAAAATCGGGATCGATGGCGATTGACTCCTCGTTCAGCGCCGCGGCACGGAGGTGATCGCCGATGCTTCGCGCGCGTATCGACGCCATGTGCTTTTCCAGCGCGGCGAGTGAACGGGTGGTATAGCTCCACAGGGGTCCACTCTGCGCGTGAATCGACGCCAGCGATTCACCCAGCCCGGCGCGTAAATCGCGCGCAAGCTGTCCAACGACCCGCGGCAGCTCCGTGGAGTCGGTCGCGGTCGCCGTCGCACCGTGGATCGCGTCGCCACTCGCCGCCTCGACGATACGAGCCGACAGGACGAGCGCGTTTCCCGCCGCTTGGATGGTCCCCTCGACGATGAGGTTCACCTCCTCGCGCGCGGCGATCTCGCGTGCGACGGCGCGGGTCAGCGGCGCATCGGCGGCGATTCGCATTCGGCGCTTTGTCTCGGCGATACGATCCGGACTCAGGGCGGCCAGTCGGGGCGAGCCGGCGAGTTCGTCGCTCACCACCCGGGCCACAAGGCTCCCCAGCGCCGAGTGGTCAGTGTTGTTGGTGAACTCGGCCACGATGAAGCGTTCCCGTTCTCGCGGCGTGCGCGCCGCGGCACCGCGAGGTGCGTCGCTCAATCCACGTCGTACCGCGAGGCTCGCCACGATCACGGCAACAAGCAGGACTAGTACTGCGGTCACTCGTCGCCGTGCGATTCTCGCGAGGGCACCAGGGGCGCGCCCGCCCGGCGCTGACGCGCGCGGCGCGGAAGCGGTGGCTGCATCCGGTGGTTGGACCAGTACGTTCGCGGCAGGCGCCAATGCTTCGAGGGCGCGCAACAGTGCATCGGCGTCGGGCCAGCGATCGGCCGGCCGCTTCGCGAGGCAGCGCATCACCACCTCCTCGAGCTGCGCGGAGACGTCGCGTCGCTGAGGCGAGATGGGCGCGGGTTGCTCGCTCAAGTGGCCGGCCAGGACCTCGTGGCGAGTTGCTCCGCCGAACGGCGGATGCCCGGTGAGGAGTTCGTACGCCAGGGCGCCGAGCGCGTAAATATCGGCGCGATGATCGACGTGCGCATCGGCGCCGATCTGTTCGGGCGCCATGTAGGCAGGGGTGCCGAGCGCGACTCCCACCGTCGAGTCGGCACGTCGCGAAATCTCCGGCGTCAGCGCCTTCGCGATGCCGAAGTCGGTCACCATCGCGTGGCGGTCGACCAGCAACACATTCTCCGGCTTGACGTCTCGGTGCACAACGCCGAAGCGATGCGCATGGGCCAGCGCCCCGCTCACGTCGCGCAGGATGCGCACGGCGCCGTCGATCGCCAGCGGTCCCGCGCTGGTGAGTCGCGCGCGCAGCGATCGCCCCGGCTCGAGCGGCATGACGTAGTAGAGCAGCCCGTCAGTTTCTCCCGAGTCGAAGAGCGGGACAATGTGCGGGTGTCGCAGCTGGGCCAGCAGCTCGATCTCTCGGAGGAAGCGTCCGCGTCCGAGCATCGCTGCCACGTGCGGACGGAGGAACTTGATTGCGACGTCGCGGTTGTGCCGCAGATCGGTGGCGTGCCACACGACGGACATTCCGCCGCGACCGAGCTCGCGCACGATGCGATACGTCCCTGCGATCGTCTCGGGGATTTCGAACGGATCGTCGTCGAGCAGCGTCGAGAAGCGAGCGGCAGCCGGCGTGTCGAGCACTGGAGCGGGACGCTCGCACTCTTCCACCATGCGCGCGAGGATCACTTGCGTCGCTCGGTCCCCCGTTAGGCTCGCCAGCAAGGCGTCGCGCTGGTGAGGCGCAGAATCGAGCAACCGGTCGAGCAACGGCGCTAGGCGGCGCCACTCGTCGGGCGAAGGGGTCCCTCCATCGAGAGCGCGGTCTGCGGACTCCATATCCTCGGTCTACGCCACCTGCTGCGAGCGCTGTCCTCACACGGCAAACAGTCGCCAAGATCGGTCGACGGGCGGCGCGACGCAACGCGCCATTGCCGTCCGCCCCGGAATCTCGCCTGCAGTGAAAAGTTCGGGCCATGTCGTGTTTCGGGCACAAACGTCGTGCTAGACGTGATCCTCGACACCCGCCGCGACCAAGCGGCGGTGGGCGTCGGTGCCGAACCCTCCGTTCGGGTTGGATCGCCTGACCGGACGACGACAACGGAGCACATCATGTTGACAGCACGGAACACCCACGCGTGGACGATGACTGCGATGCTCGCCTTGCTTGCCTCGGCGTGCACGTCGAGCGCCGATGGTCCGCTGACGCCGCCCGAAAGCCAGCAGCGGGTCGTGGAGATGAACGAACCGGTCTCCGTCACCTGGAACCGTCGCGGTACGTCGCTGCTCGTGCTTCGACCACCCAGCAGCAACGTGCCCGCCATGCGACTCTACGCCTATCTCTCGCTGGCGCAGTACCGCGCAGCGGGTGCGGTTGAAGCCGCCAGTCGACCCGCGCCGAGCGATCAACTGAATAGTGGCCCGCGAACCCTGCGTCCGTCCCTTCGTGCGGCAGTGAGTTCGGCATCGGTGCAGGTGCTCGGCGCGTTCTTTCCGCTCGACCGTGCGGTACTCGACTCCGAACTGGCAGCGCTCTTCCCGCAACGCGACGCAGCGACGCTCGCGGGACTCGCGCTTGGCGATTCCGTCGGTGCCGCGGTCGTCGCGTTCGCTGCGAGCGACAACGTCGGGGTTGCCAATCCGGGCGTTCCGCCGGTCGGCGCCGGGTATTGGGTGTCGAGCAGCGCGCCGATATCAAAGGGATTGTACGGTGCTCGCCCGCTTTTCCTCGTGCGGCAGGATGAGC
>JBGAHX010000044.1:0-46448 GCA_044225935.1 Gemmatimonadaceae bacterium | reverse complement strand
GTTCTTGCAGCTCGCGGAGGACGACGGCTTCGAGAGCGGCGACTTCAGCACGCGCGAGTGGATGGACGCGATGCGCGACCCGCGACGCGAGAGCGCGCTCGCGTGGCTCATGCGCAGTGCGAAGGTGGCGCCGTCGGCGGCGTACGCGGCTTTCCGTGCGCAGTACGACTTCCATGAACTCCCGCTCCGCTGGCGCCTTGCGCACTCCCCAGCGTCGGTGACACACAATCGGCTGCAGACTACGACCATCGTATCGAGGGCGGGAATGCGGCGAGTAAGCGGCGATCCGATCCTGGGGATTGCGGAGCCGCTGTCCAGCATCGTGCTCCTTGCCGCCGCTGAAGCAGCGAAGGTGATCGAGGTCGCCCGCGCGACGCTCGCGGCGCGCTGCCGCGAGGTGTACGCCTTCTCGCACGCGAATCCGCACGAGGTCTGGTGGTGCCCGTTAGGCGAGGGGGTATCGCTCGCAGTCCTCGGTGTGCTTCCCGCGCGTCGCTTCAGTCTCGAGTCGAACTACGGTTACGTCCTCTTCTCGAACGGCGTCCCGATCGGCTATGGCGGCGTCACGCCCCTCTGGCACCAGGCGAACACCGGAATCAACATCTTCGCGCCGTTTCGCGGCTCGGAGGCGGCGTTCCTCTGGCAGCAGTCGCTGCGCGCCTTTCACACGCTCTTCGGCGTGACGCGCTTCGTGGTCGATGCGGTGCAGTTCGGAGCGGAGAACGACGAGGCGATCGGGAGCGGCGCGTATTGGTTCTACTGGCGACTCGGCTTCAGGCCCCGCGGGGCGGCGCAGCGCACGCTCGCACGACGGGAGGCTGCGCGGATTGCCAGGTCACGAAACAAACGGTCCTCAGCGGTGGCGTTGCGAGCGCTGGCACACGGGACGCTCGAGCTCGTGCTTCCTGGCGGTGAGTCGAAGCCGTACTTCCCGGAGAAGTGGCTCCCGCGGTGCGCGCACGACGCGGCGCTGCTCCTCGAGCGCGTGCATCCGCACGACCACCGCGCTGCCTCGGCCCAGATCGCCCAGCAGATGGCGCGCGCGCTCGGCTTGCCACGAGACGAGCCGTTCGCTGGCTTCAGCGATGACGAGCGCGAGGCGTTCACGCGAATGGCGCCGCTCGTGCAGCTGGCGGGCGCGACGTTGGGGCTCGACCGTCGGGCGCGTCGCGAACTGGTTGCGCTCCTGCGCGCAAAAGGGGGAGCGACGGAACGACCGTTCGTCGCGGCTTCGCTGGCGCAGCCGGCGCTCATGGCTGGACTCCGGTCATACGCCGAGACGTGGAAGGGAAGGTGAGGACGCGGCGCGCTCATCTGCTCTTCTGGTAGTCACACTCTGCTCTCGTACACCTTGGTTCCTGCACCCGAGCCAGATAAACTCCTCGCATGCGACGCGCACTGCACCTCGAGATCGACGAGGAAGATGTCGAATCCTTGCGGCGACTCGCCGAACGCGACGGACTGTCGCTCGTGGAGTGCGCGCGTCAGCTGCTTCGCGCCGCCTTGGTAGACGCGCGCGAGCGCGATCTGGAGCGTAAGCAAGCCGTGATCCGCAGCGCCGGGGCGCACTCGTATCCGACCGCGGATATCGACGAGATGCTGCGCGATATCGAAAGTCTGCCATTACGCTGAATCGCTAGTCTCGGAGCATTCCCATGGGCGTCCTCATGCAAGCCTTCTATTGGGACTGTCCCGCGCGCGAAGGTGTCGAACACGCCTGGTGGCAGCGCGTCACTCCTGAACTCGCGGCGCTCGCCGCCGCCGGCTTCACCGCGCTCTGGCTCCCTCCCGTCAGCAAGGGAATGTCGGCGACGGGGATGGGCTACGATCCCTACGACTACTACGACCTCGGCGAGTTCGACCAGAAGGGGAGCACCGCCACCTGGTTCGGGATGCGTCAGGCACTCGACGCGCTGATCGTGGAAGCGCGAGCCAACGGGATCGACGTGTACGCCGATCTCGTGCTGAATCACTGCAGCGGCGCCGACGCGCAGGAACTGAATCCGATCACCGGACAGCTCGGGTGGACCAGGTTCACGCCGGCGAGCGGGAAGTTTCTCCGCGACTGGAATTCGTTCCATCCGTCCGAGTACGAGTCGTGGGACGACGCGACCTTCGCCGGCTTTCCCGATTTGTGTCATCGCAACCCGTCGGTCTACACCGAGGTGATGGCCTACGTGAAGTGGCTCGTCGAGGATGTGGGGTTCGATGGCTTCCGCTACGACTTCGTGAAGGGGTACGGAGAAGAGGGGAGGGGGACGGGGATGATCGCGGCGATCCAGGAATATCGCTATCGCCGTGTAGGGCCCGAGCACTACAAGCCGTTCGGCGTGGTGGAGTACTGGGACGAACAAAACGTCGAGGCGATCGGGCGCTACGTCGACGGCGTCAACTTCTGGAACGACAACCCGGTCTCGGCGTTCGACTTTCCGCTGCGACACCGCCTGGCGCGCATCTGCAACGACGAGAGCGCATCGCTCCGCGAGCTCACCGCTCCGGGAACGATGCTCGCGCGCGACGCTGCGCGCGCCGTGACCTTCGTCGAGAATCACGACATCATCCGCGATGCGCCGATCGTGCGCGACAAGATGCTCGCGTACGCGTACATCCTTACGCACGAGGGATATCCGTGCGTCTTTTGGGAGGACTACTTCGCACAGGGACTCGCCCGGGCGGGGACCCCAACTGGGATCGAGGCGCTGGTGCAGCTGCACGAGCGGGCAGCACTGGGCGCGACCGATGTGCTGTACGTCGATGACGGCTTCTACGTGATGCAGCGGCGCGGGCTCGACGGGCGTGGAGGGCTGGTTCTCGCGATCAACGCCACGGGGTCGGCGTGGCGAGGCGCGTGGGTATCGACGTCATTCCTGTCGACGTCGTTCACGGCGGTGGCCTACGGATCCTCGCGCGACTCGGGGGTGCCGCAGGCGAAGGAGACCGATGCCGGGGGACGCTCCGATTTCTGGGCGCCGCCTCGTGGGTATGCCGTCTACGTTCCCACCCTCTGAGGACCTCTATCGATCAACTGAGGCGAGCTCTCGAGCGGCGCGCCCGACGGCCGACGTTTCCATATCGCACATCTCTCCGAATCAGCACAGAGCAGTCTCCGCGGACTCCGCGGTCTCCGCGGTAAAAAAGACACTATAACCGCGGAGAACGCGGAGAGCGCGGAGAACGCCCTTAGGTCCGGGAGTTGGCGCCTTCGACGTGAACGGGAAGCGGCGCCGTCTTGTCAGGCGAGAACCGCCGAGCGCGACTTTGGGGTATCTTGCGGTCATGACTCCCGTCGTCCAGCTCCTCCTCCTCGCGAACGTCCTCGTTTTCGCGCTGCAGTCGTTCCTGCCAGGGATCACCAACGCGTTCGACTTCGATCCGCGCTTCGTGGTGCTCCGGCCGTGGACGCTCGTGACGTACATGTTCCTGCATGGCGGCTTGATGCACATCGGCTTCAACATGCTGGCGCTGTACTTCTTTGGGCCGAGGATCGAGGCGAGGATCGGCTCGCGCCCGTTTGCCATCCTCTACTTCGTCAGCGGGATCACCGGTGCGCTCCTCTCGATGTTCTTCTCCAGTGCGCCGATCATCGGCGCCTCTGGCGGTGTCTTCGGCGTCATGCTCGCCTTCGCCTGGTTCTGGCCGGAGGAGCGGATCTTTCTGTGGGGGGTCCTGCCGATCCCCGCGCGCATCCTGGTGATCGGGACCACGGCGATGGCGCTGTTCGGCGGCTTTGGCGGCGGTGGCGACGGCGTGGCGCACTTCGCGCACCTCGGTGGCTACGTCGGCGCCTTCCTCTACCTCAAGTGGCTCGAGCGCGGGCGCGGGAAGTTCCGCAAGGTGGCGACCGCTCCGCAGGCCTCGCGCATCGAGCCGGCGATGCGCCCGCCGCAGCCGCAGATTCGCCGAGTGGACGGCTGGCGCGACATCGACATGTCGACGATCCATGAGGTGAACCGCCCGGCGGTCACGCGTATCGTCGACAAGATCGCCAGTGAGGGGGTCGACTCACTCACGCCGGACGAGAGGCGCTTTCTCTCGACGTTCGTCGCGATCGACGATCCGCCGCGACGTCCGTCGTAGCGTGTAACCGCAACGCTTTCGTTAGGCACGTCCGTCCGATTCTCGCCCGTTCGAGAATCCCTCGACGGCGCCTTGAGCGCCAAGACACTCGCTCGAGGCGCACCGCGCACTCTGTTGCGCTAGGGCGTCGCCGTCGCCGCGCCCGTCGGCTTCTCCAGCAACTGAAACGACAGGTTGGAAATGAGGCAGTAGGCGGCGAAGAAGTAGAAGCCGCGCTCCGCCGTCGCGTGCAGGTTGCTCGTGGCGTTGGCGGCCAGGTAGGCGACGAAGATCGCGACGACGAAGACGTCGGCCATCGCCCACTTGCTCACCGAGGTGACGATGGCATGCAGCCGCCGCTTGGTCGCCACGTCTCGCACCGCGAACACCGCCAGCAGCAACGCGGCCTTGATCGCCGGGACGGTGATGCTGAAGAGGAGGATCAGTCCGGCGACGAAGTCGTTCCCCGAGTTGTGCAGGTTACGCACCGACTGGACGATGCTCTGCGTCTGGCGGAAGATCTCGCGCGACTTGCCGAGGAAGGTGACCGACGCCGTGATGCTCAGGACCGGGTCGGTGAGCCCTGGCCAGAGAAGAACGAGGGAGATCACCGTCAGCACGACGGCCGCGATGTTTCGGAGCGACATGGCGCGGGAGGGGTGGAATGAAAAGGCGAGCGGCGGGCGACGATCGGAGAATATGCGCCCAGTCTCAAGGGAGCAGAACCGTTCGTACCCGCCGCTCAAGTTTACAGATGCTCGCGTTGCCGTCGCCGCCGATGGCCCTTGTCGCCCGCGCGTGTCGCCCGCGTGTGTCGCCCGCGTGTGTCGCCCGCGCGTGTCGCCCGCGCGTGTCGCCCGACGTCGCGGCGGCTGTCGCTCGACTACGGGAGGCGGTAGCGCTGCAAGTACTGCAGGTCGTCGTCGTCGGAGCGGGTCGCGTAGACCGTCCCTTTCCCGATGCCAACGAGGCGCGTGTTCTTCGGGAGCTCGACGTGCATCGCGACCTTCCCGCTCGCGTCGAGCACGTCGAAGTTCGGGGTGTCATCGTTCGCGTCGCGCGTCCGGTTCACCCAGATCATCCCGTTGGGGGCGACGAAGACCGCGTTGTCGAGGAAGGGGGGCATGATCTCGGGCCAATCGCCGGGATCGGGCATGTCGGCAGGTGGCGGGCCGGTGCGCACCGAGCGCTGCCCGTTGTTCATCGTCACCATGAGGCTCGTCTGCTGCTTGCGCGAGTCGCGCCACTGCTGCTTGTGCTTCTCGGTGACCTTGATGCGGTCGTAGGGAATCGCCGGTGAGCTGCTCTTCCCGTTTGGACCAAACCAGTCCACTCGATATTCGGGGGCGCGAAGGACGGCGACTCGCCCGTCGGGCGTCACGGCCCACTCGTCGCGGGGCTGGAAGGGGTTCGACACCCCCACCCGCACCGACATGTTCCCCGCCGACCCGCTGGTCTGCACGTTGTTCTTGGCAACCCGCATGTAGGCCACCGTATCGGTCTTCTTCGTCGTGCGGTCGTAACGCACCAGCGGGATCGAGTCGGCGGTCTTGGGAGGGCCGCCCCCCGGCGTGGGGGCGGC
This sequence comes from Gemmatimonadaceae bacterium, assembly GCA_044225935.1. GTDB lineage: Bacteria > Gemmatimonadota > Gemmatimonadetes > Gemmatimonadales > Gemmatimonadaceae > SCN-70-22. Next base: position 40,810 of record JBGAHX010000044.1, on the reverse strand, counting down.
GAAGGGCTGTCCCGCCCAGTACAGCCGCCCTTTCGCGTCGGTGTAGCGCGGCACCGCGCCGCCGATGCGCACCGTCCCGCCGCCGTTCCCCGACGACGACTCGGTCGTGATGAAGTCGCCGGGCTTCCCGTTAGGCAGGACGACCATCAGGCGCGAGTTGAGCATGTCGTACACGCCGGACGAGTCGCCGCCCAGCGCGACAAGGCGCATGGGGAAGGCATACTCGCCCGGTCCCGATCCTTCGCGCCCGACCTTGGTGGCGCTCCCGCTCTTGAGGTCGACGACCTCCACGATCTTGTCGCGCGAGTCGATGACGACGAGGCGGCCGTCGGCAAGTTCGCGAAGGCCAGACACCTGCGTGAACGGCTCAGGGAATTCGGCGTCGGGCTTCGTAAGCTGTCGCGCAGCCTGGGCACGGAGCGCGAGCGGCGCGACGGCGAGGAGGGCGAGTGCCCCTGCAGCATGGGCGATGGTGCGACGGGCCACCATGACGAGGTCTCCGGAGAACGGTGGAACACAGCGAGCGTCGCAGCGACTGCGACACTCGTCGACGAGTGCGGGTCGTGCACTTAGTCGCCCCGTACGGACGGAAGGTTTACGACGACTGTCGATTTCAAGCGGCGAGCGGATCAAGAAACCGGGTTCGCCTCGATTGGAGATATCTAACACGTTGAATAACAACATCTTGCAGGATTCCAACGTTCAAGACAGCCGCAAACGCGGTCGACACTTTGTGTCACGGATACGCGCCCCCTCCCCGCGTATGCCGTATCGGCTCCCTCGCGCCTTCACCCACCCTCCGTGTCCCCGCGATCAAACCATCGCCCGACCGGTTCGCACTCCTGGTCTCCGAGCGAGGAGGAGCGTTCGCTCCTGTTCGACACCGGACGACTCGCGGCATTGCACGAAGGCGCGCTCCTCGACGTTCCCCCACCGGACGACTTGCAGCGCGTGGTCGATCTTCTCGCCCGGCAGCTGCAAGCACCGATGGCGACGCTATCCGTTGTCGACGCCGACCGACAGTTCTTTCTCGCCAGCACCGGACTTCCTGCTCCCCTCGCACTGGCGCGGGAGACGCCCCTCCCCGGTGCGATCTGCAAGCACGTGCTCTTCGATGACGCGCCGGTCGTCATTCCCGACGTGAGGGGCGACGAAAGGTACGCGAACCATGACTCGATCGAACTCACGGGGATGGGGTGCTACCTCGGCGCCCCCATCACGACCGGGAACGGTACGCGGATTGGCGTGCTCTGTGTGATGGCGCGTGAGGCGCGCGAGTGGACGGACGATGACGTACGCACCGCGCAGGACTTCGCTGCAGTGGCGACAGCGCTGATTGAGGCGCGATACGTGCGTTCGCGCGAACGGCAGGAGCGGACTGAGAAGCTCGACATCCTCACGCGCATCACCGAGGGGTTCGTCACCTTCGACCGGGGATGGCACGTCAAGTTCGTGAACGACAAGGCGGCAGCGTTGGCGCGCTGTACACCCGACGAGGCCCGTGGACGTACCCTCTGGGAGCTACTTCCCCCGCTCGATAACTCGGAACTCGGCGGTTGGTTGCGCAGCATCCAATCGACGACGGGGATCTACGAGCGAGAGTGGAAGGGGGTGGCGAATCCCGGCTGGTTCGAGCTGCGCGTCGTTGTCTCGTCCGACGGGACCTCACTCTATATCCGGGACATCACCAGCCGGAAACGCGCCGAGCACGCGTTGGCCGCGAGCGAGGCTCGCCATCGGGAGCTCACCTTCGTTGCACCTGTGGGCATCTTCGAGTGCGATGCAGCTGGCGGATGTACGTATCTCAACCAGCGTGCGCTCGAACTCATGGGTGTAGAGCTGCCGCAGGCACTGGGGGATGGCTGGGCCATGGCGATCCACCCCGAAGATCGCGAGCGTGTGTTTCGCGAGTGGCGGGCCACGGCGCAACACGGGCGTGAGTTTCGCGTGCAGTTTCGCTTCCTGCACGCCAACGGCAGCGAGCGCTGGGCCAGTGGGCGCGCGACGGCGACTCGCGACGGCGACGGTACGATCATCGGCTTCATCGGAACGGTGGCCGACATCACCGACATCAAGACCTTCGAACGTGAGATGCTCCGCGTCAATTCACGCATGGAGCATGCGCTGGCCGGCTCGGACATCGGCCTGTGGGATTGGGACGTACAAACCGGGCACGTGATGTCGAGCGAGCGCGCGATGACGATGCTCGGATATGCGCCCGGCGAGCTTCCGACGCACGCCGAAGAGTTGTCGGGCTTCATCCATCCGGATGACTTCGAACAAGTGACGCGTCTCTTGACGGCCCATCTCGACGGGGAAACGCCGTTCTATCGCTCGACGCACCGCTTGCGTGCGAAGGATGGCAGCTGGCGGTGGATCCTCGACGCGGGCGCGGTCGTCGAACGCGATGCAAGCGGGCGGGCGTTACGCGCGATCGGCACGCATGTCGACGTGAGCGAGTCGAAGGCGGCCGAGGAGCGATTCCGCCTGCTCTTCGAGCGCTCGACCGTTCCCAAGTTGCTCATCAACGACCAGGGCGTGATCGACTGCAACGATGCCGCGGTGATGGCCCTACGCGCGCGCAGCAAACAGTCGATCGTCGGTCGCTCGTTCCAGACCTTCCTGCCGCGCATGCAGCCGGGTGGGACGGGTTCTCGTGAAGCGCTGGTCGCTGCAGTGCGCCAGGCGACCGAGTCGGGATCGCATCGCTTCGAGTTTGTCCTTCGGCGTGCGGACGGGTCGGAGTTTCCGCTGGAGATCACGCTTTCCCGCGCGACGTACGACGGACGCGCCGTGCTGCTGGCCACCTGGCGCGATCTCACGCAGCAGCGCGAGGCCGAGCGGGTGTTGCGCTCCGCCGCAGACGCCGCCGAGGCGGCGAGTCGCGCCAAGTCGGACTTTCTGGCGCGCATGTCGCACGAGCTGCGGTCGCCGCTCAACTCGGTAATCGGATTCTCGCGCTTACTGCAGAGAAGCCGCACCTCGACGCTCTCGACAACCGACGCAAAGTATCTCGACCGGATCCACGCGAACGGCGTGCACCTGCTCGCGGTGATCAACGACATCCTCGACATCGCGCGCATCGAAGCGGGACGCGAGCACGTCGAGCGGACGCGCGTCGACGTGGCGGCGCTCGTTCGCGACGTCGTGCAGCAGCTGGAGGGGCAGCTGGCGAGCGATAGCGTGCGCTTGCGCACCGACCTCCAGTGCGGCGACTGGATGATCGAGACCGACGAACAGAAGCTGCGTCAGGTGCTCATCAACCTGGTGGGGAACGCGATCAAGTTCACCACCGCAGGCGAGATCGTCGCAGCGCTGCAGTTCAGTGCGAGCGGTGCCGTGTCGGCGATCGAAGTGCGCGACACAGGCGTCGGGATCTCTCCCGAGCTCCTCCCTGTGATCTTCGATCCGTTCGAGCAGGGGGAGACGGGAACGGCGCGTCGCTTCGAGGGGACGGGGCTAGGGCTCGCGATCAGCAAGCAGCTCTGCGACCTGCTGGGATACCGACTCACGGTCACCTCCGATGTTGGCCGCGGCTCCGTCTTTCGCATCACGCTCGACGATACGTCGACTCGGGGCGACCGTCCGCGCAGCGTGGCGGGAAGTTCCCCGGCCCTCGCGACCGCAAGCGAGTCACACGAAGCAGCTGTGCCTCAACAGGCGGCCGTGCCTGGCGACGCGACAGAGCATCGCGTCGCTATCGTGCCTGACGAGGCCAACGTCGCCTGACGAGAAGGGCGCAGATGGGCGCGCTCGTTGGCGACGTAGGGAAAGATCGGTCAGCGCGGGATCGGCTGGTCGCGCTTCCACGCGTCGTAGCGCTGCACTTCGGCGTCCAGTTCCTTGAACACCTCGCTCGACCGGAATCGGGTGTAGAGCTGTTCCTGGGCGCGCAGCTGCTCGAGGAGGCGCTTGCTCATCTCGCCGACGGGAAGCTCCATCAGGACGACGGCGCGATACACATCGCCCTCGGTGCGGAGCGTCTGCTGGCGCGCGCGGCTCCCGATCAGCACCTGGCTGACGACGGACTTGTAGGCCTGGGTGTACTGGTCGAGGAGCTGTGACCCTTCGCGCCCGACCTCCTCGGTGAAGCGCTTGTTGAGCGCTCCGTATTTGACCTCGAGCTGCTGCGCGAGGGCGTTGCGCCCGTCGGACTGCGCCTTGTTGATGGCGACCTGCACGTCGCGCGAGACGGCCGTTGCTGCACCGAAGAGGTAGTCCTTGTCGGTGGGGGGCTTGAGGTACCAGCCGGGGAGGTTGCGAATCGTCTCGCGGGAGGCCACGGGGGCGATGTCGGTCGAGCGCGGACCGTGGGAGCAGGCGGCCGCGAGGAGCGCGAGGAGCGCAGTGCGGATGTGTCGCATGGGTCGGGGACGAAGGGAGAGGAGCACGGACATCAGGGTGGAATCAGGGGACGCGGCGGACATCGTAGGGGACGACGGCGATGGCCCGTTCGCCTAACGGGATCCGGACCAGCCAGCGCTGGAGGTCGAGCAGGGAGAGCTGCGATGCGGGGAGCGCGTGGGGTGCACGAAGCGCGACCGCCATAAGGATCTCCTGGCGCTCGGCTCGCCCAGGGGGGAGCGTGGCGCGGAGGCGCAGCCCGCGGGCGCGCCATTCGGGATCGGGGAGTTCGGCTTGGGTCGCGCCCTCCACCTGTACCGCCTGGACGTACTCGTTAGGAAAGAGACGCTGCGCCGAGTCGTCGGCGATGGTGAAAAGGACGAGCTGCGCCGGTTGTGTGACCGAGACCAGGGCGATCAGCTCGTCGTTGTCGGCGGCATTCTTTCCCCGCACGTCGAAACGTGGCGCGTTGAGCGCGAGATCGACACGGAAGGCGGGGTCGACGCTCCCGCGCTCGCGCTCGATCACGGCCGTCAGCCGCAAGCGCAGGTAGAGCTGCGGATCCATCCCCGCCGCGCGACGGGTTTCCCAGTCCTCGTCGATAACCCGATAGTCGACGGCTCGCGCCGCGGCGTCGAGCTGGATCACGCTGCTGTAGCCACCGCGCACGGCACCGTCCCTGGCGACTCCTCCCTGCTCGGTCACGGTGCTGAGCGCGCTCGATTGTACGCGGACGCCGGCCACACGACGCACGGCCTCGGCGAGTGCGCCGTCGATCGCCCGGCGACGTGCATCGGCGGCGGTGAGATCGGGCGTCATCAGGACGCGCTGCTCAACGGTCACCGAATCGATTCCCTGCGCGCGCGCGATGGTCGGTGTGTAGGCGCAGAGGCCGACTGTCGTGAGCGCCGCGTACGTGAGGCAAATGGCGGAAAGATTCTGGAGTCGCGCGCCGCGCATCCGTCAGCGCTCCGGAGCCAGCCGCGCGAGCACGACGAGCGAGTCGCGCGCGATGGTAAGGGGGCGCTGCTCGCGGTCCTGTCGGGCTGCGGTCCTCCGCACCCCAAACTCGGCGAAGCGTCCGAGCTCGGCGATGGTGATGGCGTGGTCGCCGTTGGCGTCGGCTTCGCCGCGGAGCCCGCGCGCGATCCAATAGGTGAGGAGTCCGTGCTGCGCCTCGGGAAGGTCGCCGGCTGCCTCGGCGTCGCGCGCCGCGGTGATGACCGACATCTGTCGCCGCAGGAGCGCGGGGTGCTCGATGGAGAGCACCGTTGGGCGCGCCCCGCGCACCAGCGCCTGGCCGTCGCGCGTGAGCCCGGTGAAGCAGGCGTCGAGGATCACCGTGATCGAGCGCGCCGGGAGGCGGGCGAGGCGGTCGTACAGCGCGCCTAACGAATACCCGGTCTCGGTCACGAACCCGGGATCGGCATCGAACGGGAGGAGGTACGGGGCGCGGCGCGCTGCGTCCGGGGCGCCGTGTCCGGCGAAGTAGACGACCAGGTCCGTGTTCTCCGTGACGCGGCGTGCCAGCCACCCGGTCTCGCCGAAGAGCTTGCGCATCTCGCCGCCGGTGACGTCGGATCCGCTCCGGAAATAGAGATGCTCGACGTCGTCGTTCACGCCTAACGCCTCGACCGCGTAGCGTCGCATGAGCGAAGCGTCGCGCTCGGCGAAACGGGCGACGGGGAGGGCGCGATAGCGATCGACGCCGAGGACCACGGCGATCGCGTCGCGCCGCCGAGCGGCCGCTCGGGGGAGGTCGCGCTCGACGTCGACGAAGCGAAGCGTGGCGCGTCCGGATTCATCGATGTTCGAATCGCGAGCGGCGACGACGTCGAGTACTCCGCTCGGCATCCCCGTCAGCGGGATCGCGATGGGGAGGCGGGCAAGAAGTCGCCCTGCCGGGTCGGCGAGTTCGAGGCGCAGCCCAGCGTCGGCAGCGCGCGAGTTCGTGTAGAGCGACAGGGTGACGGTCGCTTCACTGCCTGCGGGGATCGCACCTAACGCGAAGGAGTCGCGCGCTCCGGCTGCGAGGAATAGATCGTGTCCGCGCACGAGTCGCGCCGCGAGCGGCGGGGACGGGGCACTCCCGGTGTTGGCCAGACGAATCGTGACGTCGGCGAGTTCGCGTGGTGCGAGGCGCCCGTCGCGCGAGGCGTCGTCGATGCGGGTGTCGCGCACGATGAGGCGAGGGGCGCCGGCGGCGCGCGCCGGGATGCGCAGGCGAATCGCCGGCTGCAGGTCGAAACCGTTGGCTTCGGTGGCGCGGACGACGGCGACGATCTCGCTCGCGTCCTGCGTGGAGTCGGCGGTGAGACGCAGCGTGACCTGCCGCGACTGTGTCGCCGGGATGGTCACTGCAGGCGCCGGCAACGAGGTGACGCCGTTGGACGGGGACTCGATGCGGAGCATTCCACGCACCGCGCGCGCGACGCCGGGCCCCTCGTTCTCGAGGGTCAGCGAGATGGTCGCCGCCTCGCCAGGTGCAACGACCCCGTCGCCATCGGCATCGTGCCACTGCACCTGGCCGCGCAGCGTCGCGGGGGCGATCGCCACGCGCGTGCTTCCGTTGGCGCGCACGATCCCCATCGCCTCTTCCCCTTGGGCGAGTTGGGCGCCGTCGACGCGGATCGCCGAGTCGCGCACGATCCACCCATCGACGCGTTCCTCGTCGGCCACGAGGCGCACGATGCTGCGGCCATAGGCGAGGAAGTGGTGATGGGCATTTGCATCGCGCGTGTAGGCCCACGGCACGCCGTACGCACGCAGCACCTCGTCGCGCGACGCACCAAGGGAGAGCACGGCACCTCGTTCCGCCGCCGCGCGCTCCGCAGGGAGCTTGGTGCGCGGAAGCAAGGCAATGCGCAGTCGACGGTCGCCGTCGATGTATTCGACCACATGTCCGGTGCGCGGGTCGAACTTCACCGTGCTGTTCCCGTAGCTCCACACCTCGGTGTCGAGTGACGGGAGGCGCTCGATCACCTCGGGATTGCCCTGCACCTGTCGGACGCGCTCGCGCGAATCGCCCAGCGTGAATCGCGCCGGCACTTGCGCGGCCAGCGCGACCGTCGCGAGCAGGATCGCGGTCGCCGCGCGCGCGACGAGTCGCGGCGGGGCGAGGTGGTCGCTGCGGGGCGAGGAAGGGGCGGGCGCATACACCATCCTGGCGAGTATCGGCCGCGGACCGCAGATACTTGAGCAGGGGCGCCGGTCGCCAGCTAATGCGTTATCTCAAAACGGGTTACGTGTGATCGGACTCCCTGCTCAATCCTTCTGCAGACGAGAGGAGAGGGCGAGCGTCTCCTTGCTTGCGCGCGGATACTCCGGCGCGAGACGGGTGAGCGTGTCGTTGATGACGCGAGTCACGAGGTAGTTGCGCACCGTCTTGTTGTTCGACGGCACGACGTACCAAGGCGCCCACGTGGTGCTGCACTTTCGCAGCGCATCGCGATACGCCTTGGTATAGTCGTTCCAGAGCGCGCGGTCCTCGAGGTCTCCCGCGCGGAATTTCCAGTTCTTTGTCGGATCGGTGAGGCGCTCGAGGAGCTGCTCTCGCTGTTCTTCGGGTGAGATGTGAAGGAAGAACTTGAGGATGACGACGCCGTTCTCGCTCAGCATCTGCTCGAAGTCGTTGATCTGCCGGTAGCGCTTCTGCCAGACGTCCTTGGGAACGAGGTTGCGCACACGAACCACGAGCACGTCTTCGTAGTGCGAACGGTTGAAGATCCCGATGTAGCCGCGCGGCGGAACGACCTGGTGCACGCGCCAGAGATAGTCGTGGGCGAGCTCCAGGTCGGTCGGGGCCTTGAAGCCGGAAATCATGCACCCTTGCGGGTTGCAGGCGCCGAAGACGTTGCGGATCACCCCGTCCTTTCCGCTGGCATCTCGCCCTTGCAGGACGACGAGCAGCGCCTTGCGCCGGTCGGCCCAAAAGGCGGCTTGCAGTTCGGTGAGGGTGGCGAGCTCCTTCGCGAGGAGCTGCTTGAGCTCATCGTTGCCGGGAAGTCCCTTGGGCGCCTTGGCGTCGCCGTTCTTGAGGGAGAGGGAGCGCGAGCCGTCGACGGGTGAGAGAATCATGAATATGTGATACCGGATTTCAGGGATTGCAGCTGAAAACGTCGGGAGATCCCGTACGCGCGTGTCACCGAGCGATTCTGAAATTGCCCCGCAGGATCGCATTTCGCGAATGGACGGAGCTTCGGAGGGAGGGCATGGACTGGTCGTCGCGGGCATTTCTCAAGGCGAGTCTCGCCTGGTTCGGCATCGGGACGACCCTGGGAGCGGTCATGACAGCGTGGCCGTCCACGATGATGTACCGGGCGGCGCACTTTCACCTGAACCTCCTCGGTTTCGTCTCGATGATGATCTACGGCGTGGCCTATCACGTCATTCCGCGATTCGTGGGGCATCCCCTGCATCGGCCGCAACTGGCGGTCGCGCACTGGTGGATCGCGAACGCCGGGTTGTTCGTGCTCACGATCGGCTTCGGGCTGGTCGCGTCGCTGGGCGCGCGCGCCTTTCCCGTGCAGGCGCTGGGCGGTGCACTCTCGGCGATCGGGGCGTACCTCTTCATCTACAATGTCTGGCGGACGCTCGATGGGACGCCGGTCTTGCGCCGAGTGCATCGGGCAACGCGTCCGTTGCCGGTCGTAGCGGAGGGCGAGTAGTCGCACGATGTATCTCACGCTCGTCACGCTGCACATCCTCGCGGCGATCACCTGGTTGGGGGGCATTCTCTTCCTTGCATTCGTAGGGGCGCCCGCGCTCCGACGCGTGGAGCCGCCGTCGCTGCGTGCGGCGATGTTCGAGGCGATCGGGATGCGCTTTCGCGTGGTAGGGTGGGGCGCGGTATCGGTGCTCCTGGTGACAGGAATCTGGCTGCTGCGGGTTCGTGGATGGTTGTCACCGGCAGTCCTGCGCGCGCCGGACTTTTGGCGGAGTGACGTCGGAACGGCGCTGGCGTGGAAGCTCGGGCTGGTGACGGCGATGGTTGTCCTGAGCCTCGCGCACGACGTCGCGTCGACGTCGATGCGCGGGCGGGCGGCGATGGCCGACGACGGATCTCGAGCGTCGACTCGGCGGTGGCTGATGCTGCTCGCTCGCCTGGGGGCGTTGGGGGGAGTGGGGGCTGTGGTGGCAGCGATTCGGCTCGTGCGTTCCTGAGCCGGCGTCGATGCACTCCCTCGTGCGGCGTTACATCAAGACGGCGATCGTCTTCCTCGCGATCGGCCTGGGACTCGGCTTTTTCGCGTTAGTGCGGAGGGAGCTGTTCGGGCGGTGGCCCACGCCGTACGAGATCTCGGCGCATACGCATGCCATTCTCGTCGGCTTCATGATGATGATGATCCAGGGAGTGGCACTCTGGCTCTTCCCGCGCCCCGACAAGGACGACACGCGTTACGATCCGAGGCTCGCCCGCCTCGCCTGGTGGGGGATGACGGCCGGCACCGCGTTAAGACTGACGGGAGAGCTCGGGCACGCGGCGGGGGAAGGTCGTCTCCTGCCGGCAATGGTCATCTCCGGGGGAGCGCTGCAGCTGACGGGGATCGCGCTGTTCTTCCACACCATGTGGTCGCGCATTCGCGCCCTCGGGAGTGCGCAACGCGAGGCGCGGGGTGAACGCTTCTGACGCCTAACGTGGCGACGAAGATTTCGCGCTGGCGCCCACCGGGTCAGTCACGCGAGCTCAGTCGCCGGTCGTCGCGCCGAGGCCGGCGCGCCTGAGGCGATCGGCGATCGCCGCCCACTCGCCGTCGGATGGCGGGCGCTCGACGAAGGCGACGTGGGCGGCGGCGTCGTCGAGCAGGTGCAACGCGGCGTACAGGGCGCGCGCGTAGCCGGCGGCGTCGGAGGGCATGCGGATCGCCGGCGCCCCCGCGGTGCCGTCGACGTCGAAGGCGATCACCCCGACGCGCTCCCCGCGCGCCACGAGCTCGTCGATCGCCTTCCAGGTGGCCGCTCGCTCGGCACTGTCGAAGGCGACGAGTCGCGCATTGGGTGCGTAGTGTCGTTCGACCATTCCCGGTGAGGGGCGCGGAGCCTCGCCATCGACGGTGCGCTCCGGCGTTGCGACCGGTCCGACGACCGCTTCGAGCGCCTCGCGCGAGACGCCGCCCAGGCGCATGAGCATCGGCGTGTCGCCACTCACGTCGAGCACGGTCGATTCGATCCCCACGGTGCACGGGCCGCCGTCGAGCACGAGGTCGACGGCGTCGCCAAGCTGGGCGACGACATGCGCCGCGGTGGTGGGCGACGTGCGCGTGTAGGAATTGGCGCTCGGCGCGGCGATCGGGACGCCACTCCGCGCGATGAGAGCGCGCGCGACCGGATGCGCGGGGACGCGCACGCCCACGAGCTCCAGCCCAGCGGTGACCGCGTCGGGGACTTCGGGGCGCCGTGGCAGAAGGAGGGTGAGCGGGCCGGGCCAGAAGGCGTCCGCCAGCGTTCGTGCGATCGGAGGGACCGATGCCGCCACCCGCTCGAGCTGCGACGCGTCCGACAGGTGCACGATGACCGGGTTGAAGGCGGGGCGTTGTTTTGCCGCGAAGATGCGCGCGACGGCTTTCGGGTCCAACGCGTTCGCGCCAAGTCCGTATACAGTTTCAGTGGGGAACGCGACGAGTCCGCCGTGCTGAATAATTGCGGCTGCTCTTTCGATCGATGCGGAGCGGTTCTCGTCGCGAGTTGCGTCGAGCACGCGAGGGGAAGCGGAGGCTGGTGGGGGAGGGGGAAGAGGAACCATCGACGCGAAAGACGTGTTGTGGCGGCGGACGCGGGCGGTCGGGTTAGGGGAAAGGCGTTGTTGCGACGGAAGGTAGCTCCCGCGCTGGCGCGACGTATTGCACGAGCGCGCGTGCGTTTGCCGCGGGGAAGAGTGCGGGATAGGTTCACGGCTGGACGTTCTGGCCGGCGCTCCCACAGCGGTACACCGTGTTTCGAGACGACATGACCGGTCCGTACGACCCGATTCGCCCGAAGGAGCGACTCTACCAGGAGATCGTCGAGCACGTGCAGGCGCAGATCCTGTCGGGGGAGCTCAAGCCCGGCGACAGGATCCCTGCGGAGCGCGAGCTCGCCGGGCATTTTCGCGTGAGCCGAGCCGCGGTGCGCGAGGCGATCAAGGCGCTGACCGAGAAGGGACTGGTGAACGTGCACGTGGGGCGTGGCACGTTCGTGTCGGCGCTCACCACCGACCACGTGGTGCAGTCGATGTCGCTGCTGTTGCGCGATGCGCGCAACACGCCGGAGCACCTGCAGGAGGCGCGGGAGATCCTCGAGGTACCGATCGCGCGGCTCGCGGCGCACAATCGCAGCGAGGAACACCTCGAGCGCCTGCGTACGCTCCTCACGGCGATGGAGGCGCAGCGGCACATGACGCGCGCCTTCATCGACGCCGACACCGACTTCCACTACGAGCTCGCGCGGGCGAGCGGCAATCCCGTGTTGGAGATCGTGAGCCGGACGCTCCTCACGATGCTGCGTTCGGAGCGCGTCTTCATGGTCGGTTTCCGCGACGAGATCCTCGGGGCGATCGGGAGCCACGCGGCGATCGTGGCCGCGCTCGAGGAACAGGACGCCGACGCGGCTGCCGTGGCGATGGCGCGGCATCTCTCGCATGTGTCGGCGGTGCTGCGTTCATTGCGCGGCCCCGCGCCCGTCGGCGCCTGACGAGCGGGCGTCGCGCGCCGGCCCACGTCGGCGCCTGACGAGCGGGCGTCGCGCGCCGGCCCACGTCGGTGCCTGACGAGCGGGCGTCGCGCGCCGGTCCACGGCGGCCCCTGCCGCACGGCGCCGGCTGGTGAATCACCCGAGCCCCGGCGCGCGGCAGCCGTTGCCTAACGCTTCGTCGTATTCGCGAAGGTGAAGGCGAGCACGTCGGCCGTCTCCTCGATGAGCTTGTCGGTGGGGCGATAGCCGTGCGACCCCTGCGTCTCCACGCGGATCAGCACCGGGCGCTCGCATTGTTGCACTGCCTGCAGCGCGGCGGCGAACTTGAACGAGTGCGAGGGGACGACGCGATCGTCGTGATCGGCGGTGGTGATGAGGGTCGCGGGGTAGCAGCGTCCTTCCTTCACGTTGTGGAGCGGGGAATAGGCCAGGAGCCAGCGCAGCGCGTCGGGTTCTTCGGCGGAGCCGTACTCCGTCGCCCACGCCGCGCCCCCGGTAAAGCGATGATAGCGCAGCATGTCGAGCACACCGACGGCGGGGAGGGCGACGGCGAAGAGCTCGGGGCGCTGGGTCATCGCCGCGCCGACCAGCAATCCACCGTTTGAGCCTCCCTGGATGGCGAGGTGCGCCGGTGCGGTGTACTTGTCGGCCACCAGCTGTTCGGCAACGGCGATGTAGTCGTCGAAGACGTTCTGCTTGTGCTCGCGCATCCCCGCCCGGTGCCAGGCCTCGCCGTACTCTCCACCGCCTCGGAGCGACGCCGTGACCCAGACGCCTCCCTGCTCCATCCAGGCGATCGCCGCGGTTGAGTACGCCGGAACGAGCGTGACACTGAATCCGCCGTACGCGTAGAGGATCGTGGGGTTGCTCCCGTCGCGGGTGAGCCCCTTGCGATGCGTGACGAAGAAGGGGACGCGCGTCCCGTCCTTCGAAGTCGCGAAGTGCTGCGTGGTCTCGTACTTGGCCGCGTCGAACTGCAGCGTCGGGGCGTCGAAGGGGACGCTTCGCCTCGTCGCCACGTCGTAGCGAAAGACGGTCGACGGATAGAGCGGAGAGGTAAATCCGTAGTAGAAGCCCGACACGTCGCGCGAAGCGCTCACGCCCGCTACCGATCCGATGCCGGGGAGCGAGACCTTTCCCACCGCGCTGCCGTCGAGCCGGTAGAGAGAGAGCTCCCCGCGCACATCGACGAGCCGCGAGACGACGAAGTAGGTCTTCGTCAGCTGCACGTCGTCGATGGTGTGCGCCCCCTCGGCGATGATCGTCCGCCAGCGGGCGCGCTGGGGATGGTCGAGCGAGACGGCGACCACGCGCCGGCGCGGGGCGTCGAGGTCGGTGCGCAGGAAGATCGTGCTCCCTTCGTTGCCGATGGCGCTGAACTCGCCGTCGTCCTCCTCGACGAGCGCCTTGATTGGCGCAGCGACGTTCGGCGCCTTGGGATCGCCGAGGTCGGCGATGTACAAGCGATTCCGCGCATCGGCGCCGCGCGTCAGGTAGACGAAGAGGAATCGCCCGTCGTCGCTCACCGCGCCGTTGATGAACCAGCTGGGGAGGTCAGGGCGCTCGTAGACGAGGAGATCCTGCTCCTGCGGCGTCCCGATGCGGTGATAGTAGAGCGCCTGGTGCTCGAGCGCTGCGCTCAGTTTGTCATCGCCGGCGACCGCCGGAAAGCGCGAGTAGAAGAACCCCTTGCCATCGCGCGTCCACGAGAGGGCGGAGAAGCGCACCCAGTGCAGCGTCTCGTCCAGGTCCGCGCCATCGCGCACGCGGCGGATCTTCACATCCTGCCAGTCGGCCCCTCCCTCGGAGAGCGCATACACCATATGGCGTCCGTCGGGGGACGGCTCGAACGCCGAAAGTGCCGTCGTGCCGTCGGGCGACAGGACATTCGGATCGAGGACCACCTTGGGAGACGTGGACGGCGACGAGCGGGCGAGTACCACGAACTGCTTCTGGAGCCCGGTATTTCGGCGGTAGAACAGCACTCCGTTGGCCAAGCGCGTGGGGAGCGTGACGCGAGGGAAATTCCAGAGCGCCGTGAGCCGATCCTTGAAGAGCGCGCGCTGCGGAAGAGCGGTCAGGTAACTCGAGCTGACGCGATTCTGGCTGGCGATCCATTCGGCGGTCTCGGCGCTGTTGAGCGACTCGAGCCAGCGGTACGGGTCGGCGACCTCGACGCCGTGAAGCGTGTCGGTCGTGGTGGTGCGTCTGGATGTGGGATACGTCGGCGTCTGCGCGTCGAGGGCCATCGGCCAGAATGCGAGGAGAGCGAGGGGGAACGAGAGGGGGAGGGGGAGACGTGCGCCCCGGAAGAGACGTTGCAGACTGACACGTGCGAGCGATCCGGGCAATGGCATCTAACGGGGTGTTCGAGGGGAGGGCGGCGGGCGAAGCTACGCGTCTCCCTGACGGCGGTGAAAGGGGATAGCGCACAGTTCGGGGGAGAACGACACCCTGCCGGAACTGGCTCACCGTCACGAGAGTTATTGTGGGACAACTACTTACACCACTGATGGGGCAATGATCGTAACGCCAGCGCGCTATCGGGGCGCTCCAGAGTTCACCGAGTATCTCGCCAGCGTCACCGCCAATGCTGCGCTGTGGCCGGCGGTGTACCGCACCGCGCGAGTTCCCCAAGAACTCGTGGCGAGGGCGCGCGACATCCCCGGAAAGTGGCATCTTCTCGCCCTCACCGAGGACTGGTGCGGCGATGCGGTGAACGCGCTCCCCATCCTCGCGCGCCTGGTGGAGGAGGTTCCGAACTTCGAGTTGCGGCTCCTCGGTCGCGACGCCAATCCGGACCTGATGGACAGCCACCTCACGGGGACGTCGCGGTCGATTCCGGTGGTGATGGTCTTCGACGAGGAGATGAACGAGGTCGGATGGTGGGGGCCGCGCCCCACGGAGCTGCAGCACTGGTTTCTGGAGGAGGGGAAGAAGCTGGAGAAAGGAGAGCGCTACAAACACATCCGCACCTGGTATGCGCGCGACCGCGGCCGCACCATCCTATCGGAGGTGCTGAGCATCGTCGAAGACGGGCTCCGCATTTCGGGGGGCGTGCGCTAGATTTGGCGGTCGCTGCGCGGCGACTGGGCCGCGCGCGGAGAAGCCCGCAGTGTACGCGGTGAAGACCGCGCGCCGCGCGCAGCAACGACCGAACTCGGAGTCGAGGACGACATGGCCGCAGGGCACAAGGAAGCCAACTTCTCGCAGGGGTGGGGGATCGCCGCACTGGTCGTCGCCATGGTGGTGGTCGCCTTCGTCGTCGCCGGATCGATTCACGCCAAGACGTACATGGCGCCGACGAACCCGATGACGCCGGGTTCGGAGCGCGAGGCGCATGGTCCGGCCGCCGGCGCCGAGCACGCTGCTCCGGCCGCGGAGCCGAGCGCCGCGCACTGAGTCCATCGCTCGCCTGAACGGGCGAGCGCGCGCGAGACCACTCCCGGCGTGGCGGGGTACCGGCGCCAGCGGCGTGTCGTATGAGTAACGCCGAGCGGGTCCAGGAGGGATGCCATGCCACGCACACGTGCAATCCAGACGTGCAGTAACTGCGGGCCAACGAGTCAGCGCTGCGAAGTGCCCCATGCTACGCGCTCGGGGGCGTCGCAGTATGCGCGCTTTGCTCAGTTTGGTCTTGCGGCGCTGATGACGTTGGCGCCAGTCGTGGCGAGTGCCCAGCGCGGCGGAGGGGCGCCCCCGTTCGACGGCCCGCGAGGGGAGTACTCCTTCGAACTCTCCGATGGCGAACCAGTCTCCTTCTACCTCGAGTTCTCGCGCATGCTCGACCTCTCCGAGGAGCAGAAGTCGGGGTTGATCGAGATTCGACGGAAGCTCCGCATCGCCAACGCCCCGTTCATGCAGCAGCTCGACTCGATTCGCGCTGCCGCCGGAGTGAACATGGAGAGTCGCGGGCGGATGGACGCGCGCGATGCCGAGGCATTGCAGCGTTTCCGCGCGTGGTCTGCCGGCGTCACCGATTCGATTCGCGTGAACAACGATGGCGCTCGGCGGGAAATTCGCGCGCTGTTGAGCGACACGCAGATGGCGCGCGCCGATTCGCTCAACCGCGAAATGCAGGAGATGCGGTCGCGGCGCCAGCCGGGCGGGCGTCCGCGCTCGCGCCCTGGCGGAGCGTCGCCGTCGCGCGTGGTGCGTAGCGGGTGACGAGCGTCGCGCCGCCGCGCTCGGCCGAGCGTCGCTCGATCCGGGCATCGACCCGCCGAATCGCCAGCCTCCTCGTCACGTCGGCGTGGCTCGTCCTGCTGGTCGTCTCGGTCGCGACGATCGGCACGCTCCTCATCCTGCACCGCGGCGATGCCGAAGGAAGCGCGCGACTGGCGAATGCCGAGATCGCGCAGCTCATGGGGCGCGGCGAACGCGTGGAGCACCGGGTGGCCGTGATGCAGCGGAACTGGTGGGATTACTTCCGTGTCACGCACGGAATCCTCGCCGCCACCGACCGTCGGCTGTTGTTCGTTGGAGTGCCGCCGGCGCCGCTGCTGGCGTCGGAATACGAGCCGCCGGAATATCTCGAGGTGAGCATCCCGTACGACCAGCCGGTGACCGTGCGCTTCGGGCGGGAGTTTCTGGGGACAGCGCCCGGCGTGCAGCTGACGACCGACGCCGATCGCGAGGGGTTTGCCTTCTCGTCCAGCGAGCGTCCGCGTGTCGACAGCGTGCTGGCGGTCCTGACCGCGCGACAGGAAGCGTTGCGGCTGGCGGCCGAGGCCGAGCGCCGTGCCGCTGAGGCGACCGTTGCCGCGTCGCGACGCGCGATCTACCATCTCGTGCAGCGCGGCGAGGCGCTCGACCTCATCGCACGGCGCTACGGCGTGAGCCCCGACTCGATCGTGAAATGGAACAATCTCCCGTCGACGCGCATCACCGCGGGGCGCCGCCTCCTCGTGCGCCCCGGCGTGCGGTGAGCGTGGAAGAACACCGCCTCGTCACCACGCGGACCGCGCGGCTACAGAGCGTCGGCAACCTCGCGACGGCCGACGAGGTGTGGATGGTGATTCACGGCTTCGGGCAACTCGCAGCCGACTTCGTTCTCCCGTTCGGTGCGATCGCCGGCGACACGCGCGCGGTCGTCGCCCCCGAAGCGCTCAACAAGTTCTATCACGTCTCGCGCGAGACCAGGCAACGCCAGGGACAGCGCGTCGGTGCAACGTGGATGACGCGCGAGGATCGTGACGTGGAGATCGCCGACTACGTCGCCTACCTCGACGCAGTCGCGGCTGAGTTCGGGCGGGCGCGCCCTCTCACCGTGCTCGGCTTCTCACAGGGCGTGTCGACGATGATGCGCTGGATCGTGCGCGGGGCGCATCCCGTCGCGCGCGTGATCGTCTGGGCGGGAGAGATTCCTCCCGAAATCGACCTGACTGCGCATCGCGCACGTTTCCCCAGGGCAGGCGTCGAGGTGGTGATCGGATCAGTTGACGAGTACGCAACCTGGATCAACCTCGACGCGATGAAGCGGCGATTCGAAGCCGCCGACATTCCGGTTCGCGTGCAGCTGTTCGACGGCGGGCATCGCCTGGATCGCGAGACGCTGCTGTCGCTCGCCTCTCTATAATTAGGGTTGTCTCATGCAATCGCGAACGCGAGCGCGATCGTCACGTATCGCGCCCGCGCCAGCGATGCAGGTCGCGGCGCTCCTTCTTGCTTGGGCGCCCCTTGTCACGAAACGCCGGCGGGCCGAGGGCGTGCAGCTGGTCGGCGAGCGCCTCGCGCGCCTGGCGCGACGCCTCCGTCTCGGCGTAGAGCGTTGCGGCGATTGAAGCTGCGCCACGCTGCTCGCTGACGCCGGTCACCGTGATGAGGTGTTCGAACGGGGGGCGACGAACGCGGATTGCATCACCGCGCTGTACCATCTTCGCGCGTTTGGCGCGCTCGCCGTTCACTTCCACACGTCCGCCGTCGATCGCCTCGGCGGCGAGCGCACGTGTCTTGAAGAAGCGCGCGGCCCACAACCACTTGTCGAGGCGCACGCGTTGTGTAGTGTTTGTATCGTCTGTCACTGACGCCTCGATGGGTCCGGTGGTATAACGCAAGATATCCTGCCTGCCGGACTCGCGCGCCACGAAGGCAGCGCCTCGCACTCCTGAGTTCACCCGCACCCGCTGCACGCCGTGAGTTCAGAGTCGTCCGACGCGGCGGAGGCCAACCTCTCCCCGCTCTTCCTCGATACCGACCGCCTCGCCCGGCGCGTGTTGGAGAGCACGAGCGAGGGAATCGTCGTGTACGATCGCGAACTCCGCTATCGCTTCTGGAATCATGCGATGGCCGAGCGCACGGGCGCGCCGGCAGAAGCGCTCTACGGACGCGTGTGCCACGAGGTATTTCCTCACATCCGCGAGCAGGGATTGCTCCCGCTCCTCGAGCGCGCGCTCGCGGGCGAACAGGTGCAATCACCGGACTATCACTTCATCAGTCCGTTCAACGGTGCGGAAGGGTGGGCATCGACGCGATTCGAACCCTATCGTGACGATGCCGGGACGATCATCGGCGTGATTGCGCACTCGCGCGATGCGACCGCACGACGTCGCGCCGCCGAGGCGATGGAGCGCAGCGAATCGCAATTCCGCACGATCATCGAGAGTGCGAGCGAGATCGTGTCGATCCTGGATGCGACGGGGATCATGCGCTATGCATCGCCAGCGCTCACTCCCGCGACGGGGTGGGAGCAGGAGCAGATGCTCGGGCACAACCCGATCGAGCGCATTCATCCCGAGGATCGCGCCTCCGTTCTGCAGATCTTCCGCGAGACGCTCAAGGCGCCGGGCGAGTCGCACCGTGTGCAGTATCGCTCGCAGCACGCCGACGGGAGTTGGCGCACGCTGCTCTCCGCCGCGCGCAACCTCCTCGACGATCCATCGGTCAACGGGATCGTGATAACGTCGCGCGACGTGACCGAATGGGTCGATCTGCAGGCGCGATTGCAGCAGTCGCAGCGCATCGAGGCGGTCGGCCGGCTCGCGGGTGGCGTGGCGCACGACTTCAACAATCTCCTCACGGTGATTCGCGGGAATGCGCAGGCGCTCCTTGCCGCGGGGCGACTCCCTGACTCGCTGCACGAGGAGATGGACGAAATCGCGCAGGCCGCCGACCGCGCGGCGACGCTCACGCGACAACTCCTGGCGTTCAGCCGGCAGCAGGTGCTGCAGCCTCGCGTGCTCGACCTCAATTCCGTGGTGCGTGGATTGTGGACGCTCCTCCAGCGACTCGTCGGCGAGGGGGTCACGCTCGACCTGCGCGCCGGCGAGTCGTTAGGTGCGGTGACGGCCGATCCGGTGCAGGTCGAGCAGGTGCTGATCAACCTCGCGGTGAACGCGCGCGACGCGATGCCCGACGGGGGGCGCCTCCACATCGAGACCGAGTCGGTGACGGCCGACGCCGAGTTCGCGCGGCAGCACGAACCGATGGCGGCCGGCCAGTACGTGCGATTGCAGGTGAGCGACACCGGGACCGGGATGGATGCGACGACGATGGCGCGCGCCTTCGAGCCGTTCTTCACGACCAAGGAGGTGGGGCACGGAACAGGGATGGGGCTCGCCACCGTCTATGGCATCGTGAAACAAAGCGGCGGATACATCTGGGTCGACAGCGCACTCGGCGTCGGGACTACCTTCACGATCTACTTCCCCGTGACCGCTCCTGCAGAGCGCGTGATCACGCCGCAAGGGCCCGCGCGCGAACTGCGCCGCGGGTCGGAGACGATCCTGATAGTCGAGGACGAGGAGCTGGTGCGCAGCATGGCACGGAGAACGCTGGAGCGCGAAGGGTATCGCGTACACGAGGCCGCGAACGGAGTCGAGGGGTTGGCGGTCGCGACGCAGCTCGGCGAACAGCTCGACCTCATCGTGACCGACATCGTGATGCCCGAGATGGGAGGGCGGGAACTTGCCGCGACGCTTCGCCGCGAACGCCCGTCGCTGTCGATCCTCTTCATGTCGGGCTACACGCACGAACGTGATTCGGAACTCGAGTCGGGGGAGGGGGTCTCGCGCTTCCTCCACAAACCGTTCACGCTGCACGAGCTCAAGGAGCGGGTGCGGCTGATGCTCGACGAACCAGCCACGCAGGAGTGAGCGGCGCGCTACGTGGCGACGGAGGGAGCGGCGCGCTGCGTCGCGACGGAGGGAGCGGCGGAACGCAGGATGGCGATGCCGGCAATCCGGACTGGGCGGAGCGACGTAACAGGTGCGTGATCCCGTTCGCCCTCCAGACCAACCTTCCGCGCGACCCCGCGCCCGCTCGGCGACCTGCCGAGCGCGAGCTGTGGCGCTCGGTGAGCCGCGAGCGAGACGGGCATGAGCGGTCCCACGTTGCGCCCCACGGGGGGGCAGGGCAGTTTGAACGCGCTCATGTTCCTCCCCCTGCGCGCGGGTCCGATCGCTCCACAATGCCGCCAGACGGTTCCCTCTCCGATGTAGCCTGCATCGCCCGCCTCGTCGCGGGTGATGAGCGTGCACTCGGTGTGCTCTTCGACCGTCACGGGGCGATGGCGTTCGGATTGGCGAGTGCGATGACACACGACCCGGCCGATGCCGAGGAAGTGGTAGCCGATGCATTCGCGCAGGTGTGGCGCTCGGCGTCGAATTTCGACCAGACGCGCGGGAGCGTGGCCGCCTGGCTGGCGACGATCGTCCGCACGCGCGCGTTGGACTTGCTGCGCTCGCAGAAGCGGCGGGCGAGGGTGCTCGACGAAGCAGCGACGATGAGCGACGACGGTGAATCCCCGGCCCTCTCGACCGGGGCGCCGTCACCCGATCGCGGCGTGGAACAGGGCGAGGCGCAGCGTCTCGTGCGCGAGGCGCTCGCCCTCCTCCCGCCGCCGCAGCGTCGTGTCCTCGAACTGGCGTACTTCGGCGGCCTCTCGCAGAGCGAGATCGCCGAGCAGCTTTCGGAACCGTTAGGCACGGTGAAGACGCGCATGCGCGCGGGGATGGAGAAGCTGCGCGTTGCGCTGCGCCCGCTCATGGAGCCGACATCATGAGCGACGAGACGATGCGCACCGGACCGGCAGCTGATGGATCGTCAGCGGACGAGGCGATGCGCGAACAGATGGCCGCGTACGCACTGGGCGTGCTCGAGTCGGATGGTCGCGCCGAGGTCGAACGCGCGACCGCGGCGTCGCCGGCACTCGCCGCGGAGCTCGACGCGTGGCGCGAAGTTGGTGCACTTCTGGCCTACGCCGCCCCGCAGCGCGCCGTCCCGGACGGGCTCCGCGATCGAGTACTTACCGATGCCGTGGCTTCGCGTCCGGCACGTGCGCCGCTCACGGTAAGCCGCGGAGCCGCACCGCCGTCGACGGCGACGCGCACCACCGACGGTGGCCGTGCGTCGTCGATGATGCGGATGCTGCCGTGGCTCCTCGCCGCCGCCTCGCTCGCAGGCATTGCCGTGGTGTGGCGCGGAGGGGAACGCGAGCGCGAGGCGCGCCAGCTCGCCGAGCGAGACAACAAGGGATTGCAGGCGCAGGTTGCGATGCTCGACTCGCTGGTTGCGACACTCACCGCGTCGGACCTGTCGACGGTCGTGCTCTCGTCGACCGGGGAACCGCCGTCGGCGAGGTTGTACTGGAATCGCGACCACGGGCAAGTGATGCTGGCGGCATATCGTCTCCCGCCGGCGGCAGCGGGGCGCACCTATCAGTTGTGGGGGATCGCCGAAGGGAAGGCGCCAGTGAGTCTGGGGACGTTCTCGTCAGCTGGAGAGGGGCGCAACATCGTGCGCTTCCCGGTCCCCGCCGGATTGCAGCTGGCGATCGGCGCCGTCACCGAGGAGCCGGCGGGTGGCTCGCCGCAACCGACGAGCGCCCCGTTCCTTGCCGGTACGCTCCGCGCCACCGAGTGAGCGCGCGAGGCGGAGGGAATCTCCTCCGCCTCGTGTCGCGGTCAAAGCTCCCGGGTCACGACGCGACGCAGCGTCTCGGCGTCGATGTTGCCACCGCTCACGATGATCCCGACGCGCTGACCGGCGAGCTGCGGTGCGAGTTTGCGGAGCCCGGCAAGCCCGCCGGCGCCCGCTCCCTCAACGAGCGAATGCGTGGTGGCGAGGAGCAGGCGCAACGCATCGGCGATCTCGGCGTCGGTCACGGTAACGAATCCAGCGAGACCGTCCTGCAGCGCAGGCCAGGTGAGGTCGTAGGTGCTCCGCGTCGCCAGACCGTCGGCGAAGGTGTCGGCTCGGTCGGTGGTGCGTCGTTCGCGGGCGTGCCACGAGTCGTGCGCCGCCGAGGCGCCGGCGGCTTGCACCGCGTAGACCTTCGTAGCGGGGGAGAGGGCGCGGGCGATGGTCATCGCGCCAACCACCTGCGAGCCGCCGCCGACGACCGCGACCACGGCGTCGATCGTACCGGCTTGCTCGAACATCTCGAGGGAGAGCGTGGCCGCACCCGCAAGGATCCGGGTATCGTTGGTGCTGTGCGCGAGCGTGGCGCCGTCGCGCGCGACGATCGCCTGCGCCACGTGCACCGATTCGTCGTAGTCCTTTCCTTCCTCGATCACCGTCGCCCCAAACGCGCGCATGCCGGCGTTCTTGTCCGGATTGTTCCCGACGGGGACGCAGATGGTGGCGCGCGCGCCGAAGGCCCGGCTCGCGTACGCGATCCCCAACCCGTGATTACCGCGCGTCGCTGCGACGACACCGCGCGCACGCTGCGCATCGTCGAGTGCGGTCATGAACGAGAGTCCGTTCCGTACCTTGAACGAGTTGGTCGGATTGAAGTTCTCGTGCTTGACGAGGACGTGGACGCCGTGACCGACGGCGGCGTCCAGCAGCGGATAGTGGTAGAGCGGCGACGCCTGCATGTACGGGGCGATGCGCGCATGCGCCGCGCGCACGTCGTCGAGGGAAATGGGCCAGTCAGTCGTCATGCGGTCGCGAAGGGAGGAGGTACGTACGAAAGGCGCCGCCGCATGCGCGCGGGGCGAGAGAATCGCGACCGGCAGTCCGCGGCTTGTCTCTCATTCGTCGAGCGGCGTTACTTCGACAGTTGCGTGTCCGTCGGCGTCGAAGGAGACGAAGACGCTCCAGGGCTGGCAGCAGACCTGGCAATCCTCGACGTACTGCTGGTCCTCGCCACTCCCGGGATCGACGAAGATGACGTTCTCCTCGCCGCAATAGGGGCAGGACACCGTGCTCTCGGTGTCGGCCGTGCCGTCGCCCAAATCGAAGTCATCCTCGTCGCTGTACTCCATGCGTGCGCAAGCTAGAGGTCGTCGCATCAGGAGTCGACGCCCCCTGGCCGCGCCCGATGCTGGCGCGACCGACGAGGAGTGTGAGAAGACGCGTGGTGGTGCGTCGCGCGCGACGAGCATGCACCACGAGCGCAAGGGTAATCCGGCTCACTCGTCAGGTGAATCCGGGCGCTACACGCGCGTTGAAACCTCCAACTTTGCTCGGCGTAGGAGAGGCAGCGCGCCACGTGGCACGCACGAATTTCGGGAGCGAACGAGAGGGTGGTATGCGAAAGTCAAATATTGCGATGTTGGCGCTGGCGGTCGTGCTGATTCCGTCGACCGTGATGGCGCAGGTCTTTTCGGTTGGGCGCGACGACGATCGTGCCCCGCGCGGTCCGCGGCATTCACCGGTGCTCGTCGGCGGCTCCTTCACGTACGCGGTGCCGCAACAGGACTTCCGGCAGAACGTGAAGCAGGGTTTCGGCGGCGACGTCGGCGCGCATTTCAAGCTCGATCGGCGCGGGATCCTCGGGCTCGGGACCGAGTTGGGGTTCCTCAGCTACGGGCGTGAGACGAAGCGCGTCCCGCTGAGTTCGACGATCGGTGGACGCATCAACGTGGATCTCACCACGTCGAACAACATCTTCTGGATGGGCATCGGGCCGCAGCTGACCGCGCCATCGGGGCCGGTGCGGCCGTACGTCAACGGAACGGCGGGCTTCGCGGTCTTCTGGACCGAATCGAGTGTGAAGGGGAGCTATGACGACGAGAGCTTCGCCTCGACGAACAACTACGACGACGCCACGTTCGCCTGGACTGGGGGCGCGGGGATCCTCATCCCGGTGGGGACATCGCGCGAGGGCGCAATCGACTTCGGCGTGCGTTATCACGGGAACGGCAACACGCGCTACCTCAAGAAGGGCGACATCATCGACCTTCCCAACGGAAACGTGCAGCTGCAGATCCACGAGGGGGAAACGCCGCTCCTGATGTGGCGCCTCGGCTTCAAGTGGGGGCTGTTCTAGACAACAGGAGCGCGCTGGTGCGTTCGATCGCGGGACCTGCCTAACGACATCGGCGGGTCCCGCGCGGCGTTTGGGGCTTCCTGTCGCGCGCCGTCGCGCGGTGGTTGAGGAGCGCGGTGCGGGAGCGTAGGATTGGCGCATGCGCCTGAGCGGCGGTTCTGCGGCCATCCTCTCCCTGATCGGTGGCTTCGCCATCGGGTCGCTGGCGTCGGCATTTGTGCCGTCGTTGGGAGCGGTGCTCCTCTCCGTGAGTGAGCCGGTCGGAACGCTCTGGGTGAACGCGATCCGGATGACGGTGATTCCACTCGTCATCGCCCTCCTCATCACCGGCATCGATTCGCTCGGGGACCTGCGGACGGTGGGGCGCATGGGAGGGTGGGCGCTCGCGACGTTCGTCGGGCTCCTCACGCTGATGGCGGTGGGGTCGGCGCTCGCCTCGCCCGTGCTGTATTCCCTCTTCAAGCTCGACGTCGGCGCCGCCGGTGCGCTGCGTGCACAAGCCGCCGAGAGCGGAGCGTCCGCCGCGGCGGTACCCCCGTTCTCCAGTTGGCTCACCTCGCTGATCCCGGTGAATCCCATCGGCGCTGCGGCCGACGGTGCGATGCTCCCGCTCATTGTCTTCACCGTGGCCTTCGCCCTCGCCCTCTCCACGCTGGGAGAGGAGAGCAGGCGCGCCGTTGTCGGCGTCTTTCGCGGGACCGGCGATGCGATGCTGATCGTGGTTAGGGGAGTGCTCTGGTTCTCGCCGCTGGGCATCGGCGCGCTGGCAGTAACGCTCGGCGCGAAGCTCGGGGGCTCGGCGGCGGGAATGATCGGTTTCTACCTCGCCTCGCAGGTCGCCCTCCTCGTCGCCGGTATCATCGTTCTGTACCCGATCGCGGCGATCGGCGGGAAGATTTCGCTGCGGCGTCTGGTGCGCGCGCTGCTTCCCGCGCAGACCGTCGCGATGTCGACGCGATCGTCGCTGGCGTCGCTCCCGGCGATGCTCGAGTCGGCTGAGCGCGCACTCGGCGTGCGCCGCGATGTGGCGGCGTTCGTCCTCCCGTTCGGAGTCGCCGTCTTCCGACTCTCGGGCGCGATCACGTGGGTGACGTATGGGCTCTTCGTTTCGCGGCTCTACGACCTCCCCTTCGGCCTCGTCTCCATCGCGACGTTGTCGCTGGCGGCGATCGTGATGAATTTCGCGGTTCCCGGAATCCCGAGCGGCGGGTTGCTCATCATCGCCCCGATCTTCGTGACGTTGGGGCTTCCCGCCGAAGCGATCGGTCTCCTCATCGCGGTAGATGCGATCCCCGACGTCTTCAAGACGGTGCTGAACGTGACGGCGCACATGACCTCTCTGCTCATCGTGAATCGGAGGACGTCGGGATCGATTGGCGAGAGTTCCGGGGTAGGCTGAGATGGAGCGACGCGGCGCTGACTCCGACGACCGGGAGGCCCGAAACAGCGCGACGATCGCCGGCGTGCTGCTGGGCCTGATCTTCACGGGCGTTGGCGCGCTGCTGGGAATACTTAGGGGCGCCCAGGGAGTCGCACTGCTGGGGACCGCGCTCGCCGTCGGAGTCGTGGCCGGTCTCTTCGTGCGCTTCATGGCGATGCGCGTGGCGCGAGGCTTTGCCGCCGGGATATCGGCCTTTCTCTTTCCCAGCGGGGTGAGCGTTCCGTACGAACCCACGTTCTCCCAACACGACGCGCTCGAGGCGTCGGGGGACGTGGCCGGCGCGATCGCGGCGTACGATTCGACGCTGGCTGCGAACCCCGGCAACCTCACCGCCCTGCGGCAAGCCGCCGAGTTGCACGTGCGCGCGTCGAATCCGGCGCGCGCGGCAGAACTTCTCACGGAGCTGCGCCGTGCGGCTGGCGGGGCGCGCGACGTCGAACTCTACGCGACGCAGCGCCTCGCCGACCTCTACCTCGGCGCGTTAGGCGACGACGGGCGGGCCATGGTGGAGCTTCGGCGGCTCGTGGAGCGCTTCCCGGGGACGCGCGAGGGAGACGGAGCGCGGCTGGCGCTGCAGCGTCTCAAGGCGTCGTCGCCACCGAACGCCGACCGCTAGCGCTGCAGACCGTCCGCACGTATTCCATGCAGTGCGGAACCGCTCACCGCACGCGATTCGCCACGTCATCGGAACACCAGTCATGCTTCGTTCACGAACTCTCGCCGCGGCGTCGCTCGTCGCGAGCGCCCTCCTCCTCGACGTCGCCGCCCTCACAGCGCAGTCGTCGTCATCACGCTTCGCCGAGCTGACCTGGCGCAACATCGGGCCGTTCCGTGCCGGACGAACCAAGGCGGCGACCGGCGTTCCGCAGCAGCCCAACCTCTTCTACATCGCCGCGGTCAACGGCGGCGCCTGGCGCACGACGGACTACGGGCGCACCTGGGCCCCGATCTTCGACGGCCAGTCGAGCGGATCGATCGGGGCGCTCGCCGTCGCGCCGAGCGATCCCAACGTGATCTACATAGGGAGTGGCGAGGGGCTGCAACGCCCCGACCTGTCGACCGGCAATGGGATCTACAAGTCGACGGACGCGGGCAAGACGTGGACACACCTGGGGCTGCGCGACGGGCAGCAGATCCCGCAGATCGCGATCGATCCGCGCAATCCCAATCGCCTCTTCGTGGCAGTGCTCGGTCACCCTTATGGTCCGAACGCCGAGCGCGGCTTGTATCGATCGCTCGACGGCGGGCAGAGCTTCACCAAGGTGCTGGGGAAGGACGAGAACACCGGGGCGATCGACATCGTGATGGCTCCGGATGACCCCAACACGCTGTATGCAGCACTCTGGGAGGCGCGGCAGGGGCCGTGGGAGAACGGCGTCTGGCAGGGACCCGGCACTGGTCTCTTCAAGTCGACCGACGGCGGCGACTCGTGGACCCCCATCATGAACGGGCTCCCGACCCCCGCCGAAGGTTTGGGGCGGATCGGGATCGCCGTCTCCCCTAGCCGTCCGCAGCGTGTCTATATCACGATCGACGCCGAGGCGCGGAGTGGGATCTACCGTTCCGACGATGGCGGGGCGTCGTGGACCAAGACGTCGACCGACGAACGCGTGCACAACCGCGGCTCGGACTTCGCCGAGGTGAAGGTCGACCCGAAGAACGCCGACATCGTGTACAGCGCAAGCATCGTGACGTGGAAGTCGACCGACGCTGGCGTGAACTGGAAGATGATCCGCGGTGCACCTGGCGGGGACGACTATCATCGCCTGTGGATCAATCCGAACAATCCCGACATCATCCTCATCGCCTCGGACCAGGGGGCGATCATCACGGTGAACGGCGGAGAGAGTTGGAGTTCGTGGTACAACCAGCCCACGGCGCAGTTCTATCACGTCACCGCCGACAATTCGTGGCCGTATCGTGTGTGCGGCGGGCAGCAGGAGTCAGGGTCGGCGTGCGTGCAGAGTCGCGGCAACGACGGACAGCTGACCTTTCGCGAGTGGCGCCCGGTGGGGACGGAGGAGTACGGCTACGTTGCCCCCGATCCGCTCGACCCGAACATCATGTACGGCGGGAAGGTGACGAAGTTCGACTATCGTACGGGGCAGACGCAGAACGTGGCGCCGAAGCCGTTCCGGAGTGCCGACTACCGGATGCTGCGCACCGCGCCGCTCCTCTTCTCGCCGGTGAATCCCCGCAAGCTGTATTTTGGGGCGAACACGGTCTGGCAGACGATCGACGGCGGGAACAGCTGGAGCGAGATCTCTCCCGACCTCACGCGCCGCGACTCGGTGGTCCCGCCTAACGTGGGGAAGTACGCGACCGAGCGGAGCGCGATGGCGCGCCATCCCGGCGTCGTCTACACGATCGCGCCGAGCTACCGTCGCGAGAACGTGATCTGGGCGGGATCGGACGACGGGTTGATCCACGTGACCATGAATGGCGGCCGGAGCTGGAAGGACGTGACGCCATCGGCGATCGGTCCCTGGGCGAAGATCTCCATCATGGACGCGGGGCATTTCGACACCCTCACCGCGTATTCGGCGGTGAATACGCTCCGTCTCGACGACCTGCGCCCGCACATCTTCCGCACGCACGACGGCGGTCGCACCTGGAAGGAGATCGTCGCGGGGATCGACAGTGGCGCGACGATCAACGTCGTGCGCGAGGACCCGAAGCAGCGCGGCCTCCTCTATGCCGGGAGCGAGACCAAGGTGTGGGTCTCGTTCGACGACGGCGACCACTGGGAGTCGCTGCAGGTAAACATGCCGGCGACCTCGATCCGTGACCTGATCATCAAGGACGACGATCTGGTGGTGGGGACGCACGGGCGCGGCTTCTGGATCCTCGACGACATCTCCCCGCTGCGCGAAGTTGGACGACTTTCGGCATCGACGCCGGCGCACCTCTTCACGCCGACGCTGGCCACGCGCGTGCGTTACTCGATGTACACCGACACCCCGATCCCCGTCGACGAACCGCGCGCCCCCAATCCGCCCGACGGAGTGACACTGCACTACCAGCTGCAACGCACCGCCTCCAGCATCACGCTGGAGATCCTCGACGCCAGCGGCACGGTGGTGCGCACGTACACGAAGGGAGTGAACCCCGACCCCGATCCGCGGAGCGAGGGGCACTGGCCCGACTGGTGGATCCGTCCGTCGCCGGTGCTGAGCCCGGAGGCCGGCCTGCACCGGTTCGTTTGGGACCTGCGTCATCCGCGCCCCAAGGCGCTTTCCTTCTCCTATCCCATCTCGGCCATCCCCGGCCAGACCGTGCCCGAGCCGCTCGGCCCGTTCGTCGCCCCGGGGCGCTACACCGTGCGCCTGACGGTGGATGGGACGGTGCTCACCCAGCCACTCGTCGTGCGGATGGACCCGCGCGTGCGTACCACGCCGGCAGGGATCCAGGCGCAGCACGCGCTCGCCCTGCGCCTGTACAACGGGATCAACGCTGCGGCCGACGGGATCGCACGAGGGCGTGAGCTGCGGGCGGCGGCACAGCAGGCGGGCAACAGCGCGCGCGTGCAGGCGCTGGACGCGGTGATCGGAGGAGGGGCGCGTCGCTTCGGCGGCGGAGGTGGAACGAATCTCACCGCGGTCAGCGGGAGCCTGACGCAGCTCCTCGATGCTGTCGACGGCGCCGACTACGCTCCGACGACGCAGGTTCGCGCGGCGGCGACCGCGACGCTGCGCTCGCTCGACTCCCTCCTCGCCCAACTGCGTTAGGGCGAGGACGGGAAGGGGGGCGAAGGCGAGGGGATCGCCGCAAGCCCGGAGGTCTCAAGCGCGGATCACCACTGGCCGACACTTCCAGACAATGAGCCGCATCAGCGTGATTCCTCCCAAACCCAGCGTTGCCGATACGCTGCGGGCACGAGGTGCAACCCTCGTGACCTCAACGCCGCGCGATCGAGCTGAATTGCTCGATGGCACGGTCTGGAGTCATCGCCTGAGCTGGAAGGAGGAGGAAGGGATCGGCACCTTCCTCCAGCTCTTCTCGCTCCCCTCCGGGACCACCCTGTTCAGCGAGGGTGAGAGCGACCAGTTCGCCTCGATCATCATCGAGGGCGCCCTGGAGATCCGGAAGGGGGACTCCACGCTGAACCAGCGCGTCGTCGCGCAGCTCGGCGAGGGAAAGATGGTCGGCGAGATGTCGCTGATCGACGGACGTCCGCGGTCGGCGTCGGCGATCAGCGTCGGGACCACCAGAATCCTCGTACTGTCGCGCGACGATTTCGAGGGCATGGTGGAGCGGCGTCCGGATCTCGCGCTCAAGTACAGCATGATGGTCGCGGAAGCGGTCGCACAGCTCCTTCGGCAGACGACAGGGCTCCTCGTCGACCATCTCGACGCCGAATCGCATCCCCCGCCCGCCTCGCCGTCTATTCCTTAAGGCAAATGGCGGGATGAGGTGATGGTCCTAACTTGGGCGATCTCTCCTTCGGGGTGCCCGAGATGGACACCAGCAAGGCGTCGTTGCGCCGTAGCCTCCCCGCCTGGATCGCCCTCATCGTCGCAGTAGCCGTCGTCACGTTCGGGACTGTTGCCTTCGTGGCCGTCCGGCGCGAGTCGGAGCGCGTCATGTGGGTCCGACTGCGGTCGGTGGCCGACCGCTTTGCGGCCAACTCAGGTCCCGGATTGCGCGCACGGATCGCAAGCATTCGCGACGCTGCGTCGCGCCCGGAAGTCGCCGCCTTCCTTCGCACTGGCGGCGACTCGGCCACGGTCCGTGCGCTTCTCGCACCGCTTGGCCCCGATACCGGGCTGACCATCGCGATTGGAATTCGGCGCGGCGATGGGAAGGCCGTGCTGAGCCTGGATCGCCCGCTGTTCGACCGCACGCCCGACGTGCTTGCGTCGCCGGATTCGGCGTCGGTCAGCCGACTCTTCGAGCACCATGGACAGCCCGTCTTCGAGAATGCGGCGCCGATTCGCAGCGGCGGAGCGGTCATTGGGCAGGTGGTGGTCGTGCGAAGCGTCCTTGCCGGACCGACTGCGCTCCGCCTGCTGAATGAGCTGCTCGGACCGCGCGGCCGGATGATGGTGGGGAACACGGACGGAACGCAGTGGACGAACCTCGTCCGTCCGCTCGGCCCCCTTCCATTGCCACCCGGTCGCGGCTCCTTCGTCGAGGACGGCGAGTCGCGAATGGTCTACGCGTCGCAGATCGAGGGGACGCCCCTCCTGTTCGCGGTGAGCATGCCAGAGGCCGAGACGCTGGCACCGGTGCAGGGGTTGCTCTGGACGCTCATTGGGCTCGGCGCGCTGGTCATGGCGCTCGGCGCGTTGGCTGGTTGGATCGTGATCCGTCGGGTGACGAAACCGCTCGTGCAGTTGACCGACGCCGCCGAGGCGATTGCCGCCGGGACGCGCGCTTCGGAAACGCTCGAAGTGGGTGGAGACGACGAGGTGGGGCGGCTGGGCGAGGCGTTCATCGCCATGTCGAACAGCGTAGCCGCCGCGCGCGAGCGTCTCGAGCTGCAGGTCGCCGAGCGTACCGCGGAGCTGCACCTGGCGCAGGCCGAGTTGATCCAGCGCGAAAAGATGGCGGTGCTGGGGCAACTCGCCAGCAGCGTGGGACACGAGCTGCGCAACCCGCTCGGTGTGATGTCGAACGTGGCGTACTACCTGAATCACGCCGTCCCTGACCTTCCGCAGAAGGCGCGCGACCACCTGGCGACGCTGCGCCGGCAGATCGGCATCGCCGAACGCATCGTCTCCGACATCCTGGATTTCACGCGGGTGAAGGAGCCGCAGGTCGAACGGGTGGCGGTGGGGGCGTTCATCGATGATCAGCTGCAACGCATGACCGCGCCGCCCGGCGTGCGCATCGAGCGCTCGGTCGACGCCGGGGTCCCCGACGTCATGGCGGATCCGTTCCAGGTCGGCCAGGTCCTGGTGAACGTCCTGACAAATGCCGTGCAGGCGATGGAGCCCGCGGGCGGGACGGTGCGCGTGAAGGCGCACGGGACAAACGGGCGCGTGCGCATCGACGTGGTGGATCAGGGGGGCGGGATCTCGGAGGCGGCGCGCGAGAAGGTCTTCGAGCCGCTCTACACGACGAAGATGCGCGGGATCGGGCTCGGCCTCTCGGTCTCGCGCACACTGGCGCGTGCGAACGGCGGCGACCTCCTCATCGTTCGTTCGGGTCCGGACGGAACGACCTTCCGGCTCGAGCTCCCGACGTCGAGGGCGGGATGAGCGGACGCCGCATCGCCGTCGTCGATGACGACACCGCCATGGTCGACATCCTCTACGACATCCTCGAGATCCACGGATGGGAACCGGTGCGGGCGCATGACGGCGTCGAGGCGGTGGAAATCGTCGGCGAGCATCCGGTGGACGTCGTCCTGATGGACATTCGCATGCCGAGGATGAACGGCGTGCAGGCGCTCGAGGCGATCAAGGCGCGCGCGCCGTGGACGAAAGTCGTCCTCTTCACGGCGAGCGCATCACAGGAGCTGCTCACGCGGGCGATGGAGAGCGGCGTAGCGCGAATCCTCCGCAAGCCGGTCGACGCCGAAGCGTTGCTCGCGGTCCTCGACGAAATCACCGCGAGCTGAGACGTACCGGCACGTAAGCGTTTGGGTGCTGCGAGCTGTCGCGCGGGAACCTACTCCCAGTCGCGCGAGCGGCGGTCGCTCTTCTTCTGTGAGTCGCGCTTCTTCGCCTCGAGCCGGCGCTCCTTCGATGCGCGGCTGGGCTTCGTCTTCTTGCGCGTGCGCGGGACGACCAGCGCGCGCGCGACGAGCGCCGCGAGACGTTCTTCTGCGCGTTGGCGATTTTGCAGCTGGCTCCGCGTATCGCTGGCGACGACGCGCAGGCGCCCCTCGGCGTCGAGTCGCGCGGCGAGCGCGGTGATGACGCGCGCGCGCTCGTCGTCGTTGAGTGCGCGCGACGTCGCCGGATCCCACAGGACCTCGACGCGGGTGGACGACGTGTTGACGTGCTGTCCCCCCGCGCCCCCCGCGCGCGACGCTCGCGCCGACAGCTCGGCGCGCGGAATCACGTGCGTCGCGTCGACGACGAGGTCCTGGTCGCCGCCATCGGACAGTTTGATCGAAGGGCGTGCATCGCGCTGCGGGGGAGGCATCGATCGCGTCAGGCGGGAGTGGTCACGCGGTGCACGCGGAGGGCGGCAACGCGTCGCTTGTCCATGGCGATGACTTCGAGCTCGCCGCCAGGATATGGCGCGCGATCGCCGAGACGAGGGATGCGGCCGAGGCGGGCGAAAACGTAGCCGCCCAACGTGGTCCACTCCCCGTCGGGGATCGGGAGGCGATGGTCGGAGCGTACGTCGATCAACGACAGCGTGCCGGAGAGCTCGAGCACGCCGTCCACCTCGACCACGTCGCGCGAGGCCAGGTCGTACTCGTCGGCGATGTCTCCGATGACTTCCTCGACCAGGTCCTCCATGGTGACGATTCCGGCAGTCCCGCCGAATTCGTCGAGCACGACGGCCATCTGCGCGCGGGTGCGCCGCAGGTCGTCGAGGACGCGCTGTGCCGAGCGCGAGGCGGGGACGAAGAGCGGCTCGCGCAGGTAGGTGCGCAGGTCGAACGTCGCCCCCCGATCGCGCAACCACAGGTCCTTCGAGAGAAAGACCCCCACGATGTCGTCGAGCGATTCGTCGCAGACCGGGTAGCGCGAATAGCGCTCGCGCCGGAGGAGCGCGGTCACCGACTCCTCGCTGTCGTCGACGTGAAGCGCGACGATCTCGGTGCGCGGGCGCATGACGTCGTGGATGCGCTTCGCGGCAAAGTCGAAAATGCCGGCGAGCATGGCCGAGTCGGTCTCGCTCAACGTTCCGACCGCCCGCGCCTGCAGGACGAGGAGCCGAATCTCCTCCGGCGAGTGGGCGTGCGCCTTCTCCGACATCGGCCGGATCCCCGCCAGCCGCAATAGTCCGTTCGCCGCCCCGTTCAACACCCAGATGAAGGGAGACATGATGCGCGAGAAGGCCATAAGCGGGAGCGCGACGAGTCCGCTGATGCGCTCGGGCATCACCAATGCCACCGACTTGGGCGCCAGCTCCCCAAGCACGATGTGCAGGAAGGTGATGATGAGGAAGGCGGTGATCGTGCCGGCCGCGGTGTGGGCCATTCCGGCCGGTACCTCGATGCCGAACTGCCCGAGGAACCGATCGACGACGATCGCCAGCGCCGGCTCGCCGATCCAGCCGAGCGCCAGCGACGCGAGCGTGATCCCGAGCTGCGTCCCCGAGATGTAGCGATCGAGATCGGCGATCGCCGACTGTGCGCGCCGGGCGCCACGGTCGCCGCGGCTCGCCATCTCGGCGAGGCGACTCCGGCGCGCTCCCACCAGCGCGAACTCGGCCATCACGAAGAAGCCGTTCACGAGGACGAGGAGCATCACGATCGCCAGGCGACCGCCGAGCGACGAGAGAGTCAGGGATTCCACGGCGTGGGGAAACGGGGAGGAGGGCGCGCTCCTGAAACTGCGCGCCCTGCGTGCCTAACGCTGTACGCAGGCGCCGTCGGCGACGCGTTCGCGAATCTCCGACGGAGTGGGAAGTGAATCGCGGGCGGGGGCGCGGAAGATCGTCAGGTACTCGTCCGCCGCGGTGCGCATGCTGCGCACCTTGTGATATCCCACCACGCCGAGCTCGCAATCGAGGAGCCACGGTGGAGTCCCGTGCTGGTCGGTGGGATAGGTAGTGTCGAGGATTCCGAGGTGCGCGCCCGGCTTGAGCGACTGCGCGAGGTTCCAGAGCTGCGCGTACGGCTCCGTGATCTCGTGATACATGTGGATCATGATCGCCGCGTCGATGGAGTCACGCGGAAGCCGGGGGTCGGACCCTTCGCCTCGCACGACGACGACGTTCTTGAGTCCCGCCGCGCGCACGCGATCGGCGAGGAGGTTGAGGTACTCGGGGATGATGTCCTGTCCGTACACGCGCCCGGTCGGCCCCACGCGCTGCGACATGCGGGTGACGTAATAGCCGTCGCCGGCGCCGATGTCGGCGACCGACATCCCCGTCGTCAAAGGGAGCGCCGCAATCACCGTCTCGGCTTCGCTCGCGGCGTCGCGCGAACTCTCATCGGTCCAACGAGGGGCGACGATCCGAGAGAAGCGGCGGCTTGCGGCGGGAAAGGAATCGGCAGGAAGGCCGCGGGCGAACGACGTCCACTGCGAGTCGACCTGCGCGCGCGTCTGCGGCGCCCCCTGCGACGAGCCACATCCGCCGAGCGTGAGCGCGAGTGCCGCCAGCGCCCCCCACGCCCAGATGACCCTTTCCGCCATCGGCGATGCGGGGCGATTCGGGAGTGCGGCGGTGAGCGCCGGGGAGCGGAATTCTGCGAGATGCACAGGTCGGGGGGAGGGGAAGGCGGGTGCGGACGGTTCGTGCGAGGAAGGGAA
Source organism: Gemmatimonadaceae bacterium (assembly GCA_044225935.1). Taxonomy (GTDB): domain Bacteria; phylum Gemmatimonadota; class Gemmatimonadetes; order Gemmatimonadales; family Gemmatimonadaceae; genus SCN-70-22. Next base: position 5,760 of record JBGAHX010000044.1, on the reverse strand, counting down.
ATGAGGGTGTGCCGAGTGCTTCGTCCTCCGGATCAAGCCTAACCCCCGCCCGGCATTTCGCTACGACCCCAAGGCGATGCGGGGAAACGCGTTGGGGAGCCGATCGTCCTCAGGGTGGCACTTTGCCAGTGTCGCCGCCCTCCCTGGTCCTTGCAGGATGCAACGCTTCCAACCCTACGCGACGGCGTGACAACGATCGCCTCGGACGTCTCTCGCGCCTTCATCGAGCCGCGTCGCCTCCTTCGGTCAATCTATGTAGGCCGTCTGGCGATGACGGCGGCGATCTACCTCGCCGCCGTCTTTGCCTGGCGTGACGCCGACCGTGGATACACCCTCGTCGCCTCGCTCCTGATCACCCTGGCGATGGTCTTCACCGCGGGCTCCGCCTTTTACAGCGAGAGCGACCGCGGCGATCCGGGGCGCACCTTTCTTTCGCTCCAGGCAGTTTTCGACCTCGCCCTGGTGACGGCGATCGTGCACGTGACCGGGGGGGCGACGTCGCAGTTTGCTGCGCTCTACATCCTGGTCATCGCCACGGCGGCCGTTCTGCTCTCCACGACCGGGGCGTTCCTGACCGCCACGCTCGCCTGCGTTCTTTACTTCGGCGACGTGATCCTCCTGACCGAGGCGTCTATTGACGTTTCGATCGGGCTCCAGCTCATGGTCTTCGCGGTCGTCGCGCTCTCCTCATGGTACATCGCGGCGCGGTTGCGGCAGGCGCGCGTCGGGAACGAGGAGCTGGCCGCCGAGCTGGTGAAGGTGCGGCTCGAGGCGAGCGACATCCTCCGCAACATCCGGAGCGGGATCATCACCGTCGATGCGCGCGGGACGCTTCTCTACGCCAATCCGACGGCATGCAAACTTCTCGGGCTTCCGTTGGAAGCGAAGATCGGGGCTTCGGCAACCTCCCTGATCGAACCGGTATCCCCGGTGCTCGCGCGTGCGATCGAGCGCGCGGCGAGCGACGGCGTGCGCACGACGCGCGCCGAAGGGACGGTGGTGAACGGGGCGCGCACCTTCCCGATCGGGCTCAACACGACGGTGTCCGCGCCTAACGCCGGCGACGTTCCCGGTGTAGGGGACGGGACCGCGACGGTGATTTTTCAGGACATCTCCGACCAGAAGCGCCTCGACACGCTGCACATGCGCGCCGAGCGACTGGAGGCGGTGGCCGAGCTGAGCGCCTCGCTCGCCCACGAGATCAAGAATCCCCTCGCCTCGATCCGCTCGGCGGTCGAACAGCTCGGGCGCTCGCCGCGCGCGAACGAGGACGAGCGTTCGCTCTCGTCGCTGATCGTGCGCGAATCGGACCGCCTCTCACGCCTCTTGAGCGAATTCCTCGACTTCGCCCGCGTGCGCGTGACCCGCATCGGACTGGTAGACCTCGCCGAAGTGGCGCGTGACGCGACGACGCTCGTGTCGACGCACCCCGATCGGCCGGAAGGGGTGCAGGTCAACTTCGACGTCCCCGCATCTCCGATGATCGTCGAGGGAGACGAGGATCTCCTGCATCGCGCCGTCTTCAATCTCGCGCTCAACGCGGTGCAGGCGTCGTCGCAGGCCGGCAACGTGCGCATCGAACTGGCGCCGCTGACGTCGGACGACGCGCCCGCCGGTGTCTCGTTCGATCGCGGCGGCGTCGCGCTCCGTGTGTCGGATGAGGGAGCGGGCATCCCCGCCGAAATTCGCGACCGCCTGTTCGATCCGTTCTTCACGACGAAGCCCGGCGGGAGCGGGCTCGGGCTGTCGGTGGTGCACCGCGCCATCGAGTCGCACCGCGGCTTCGTCTTCGTCGACAGCGACGCGCGCGGGACGCGCGTCACCGTGCTTCTTCCCACCTCGCAGGCCGAACCAGGAGTTGCCGCGTGACCGATCCACACGCTGCCGGACCAAACGTCCTCGTCGTCGATGACGAGGCCGGGATTCTCGAATCGCTGCGGATCCTGCTCAAGAACGAAGGGTTCACGCCGCACGTGGCGTTAGGCGGGCGACAGGGGCTCGAGCAGATCGAGTCGCTCGCCCCCGACGTGGTGCTGAGCGACATCCGCATGCCGGCCGTCGGCGGGCTCGAGATCCTGAGCGCCGCGCGCAACAAGGATCCCGACACGCCGGTCATCCTGATGACGGCCCAGGCGACGCTGCAGTCGGCGATGCAGGCGGTGAACGATGGCGCCTTCTACTACATCCAGAAGCCGTTCCGCAACGACGAATTGCTGGCGATCCTGCGGCGCGCCACCGAGCATCGCACGCTGCGCGTCGAGAACAAGACGCTCAAGCAGGAAATCCGACGTCGCGATCGCTCCGGCGGGACGCGCCCGATCGGGAAGAGTCGCGCGTGGCTAGACGTGTTGCGCCTGGCGGAGACCGTCGCCCCCACCGATTCGACGGTGTTGATCCAGGGTGAGTCGGGGACGGGGAAGGAGGTCATCGCCCGCTACATCCACGACCTGTCGCAGCGCACCGAAGGCTCGTTCCTCTCGATCAACTGCGGCGCACTCCCGGAATCGTTGCTGGAGAGCGAACTGTTCGGGCACGTGAAGGGATCATTCACCGGCGCGGTGAAGGACAAGACGGGTCTCTTCGCGTCGGCCGAGAAGGGGACCTTCTTCCTCGACGAGATCGGCGAGACGACACCGGCGACGCAGGTGAAGCTCCTGCGCGTGTTGCAGCAGCGGCAGATCATCCCCGTCGGCGCCACCGAGGCGATCCCGATCAACACGCGATTGCTGGCGGCGACGAATCGCGACCTGGAGGAGGAGATCCGGCGCGGGACGTTCCGCCGCGACCTGTACTATCGATTGAACGTGATCGCCGTGCACCTCCCGCCGCTCCGTGAGCGTCGCGACGACATCCCGCTCCTCGTCGAGGCGTTCCTGCAGCGCACCGCGCAGCAGCGCGAGCAGGACGTGAAACAGCTGAGCGAGGCGGCGCTCGAACTCGTCATGCGCTACACCTGGCCCGGGAACGTGCGTGAGCTGGAGAACGCGCTGGAGCGCGCCTGCATCCTCACCGACGGGACGACGATCGAGGCATCGGCGCTCCCCGAGAAGGTCTCGACGCAGACCGCCGAGCGCCTGGTGGAGGAGCGCGCGACACCCAACCCGCCGCTCGACGTGATCGAACGTGCGTACATCCTCTGGGTGCTGCAATCCGAAGGTGGGAACAAGACGCGAGCCGCCGAGGCGTTAGGCATTGATCCGAGCACGCTGCATCGGAAGCTGCAGCGCTTTGGAGCGGACAATTGAGCGGAGCGGAGGCGCGGGAGTTGTCGTGGGGCGCAGGTGCATCGTCCGTCGATAGCGAGTCGGCGGTGCGCGGCGTGATGCGCGCCGGTGAGTCGATCGGCGCGCGCGCGGAGACGCTCGCTCGATTGGCGCCGTGGATCGTAGCGCTGGCCGCATTTGGAGCGGCTGTCGCGGCGATCGAGCCGTGGCCGGTGGGCGTCTTCCAGGACGACGGGATCTACGTCGTGCTGGCGAAGTCGCTCGCGACCGGGCATGGCTATCGCTACCTGAACATGCCGGGGTTGCCGAACGCGACGCACTATCCGCCGCTCTACCCGGCGCTGCTCGCGCTGTTATGGAAGCTCTTCCCCGCGTTCCCGCAGAACGTGACGCTCTTCAAGTTCGCCAATGCCGGATTGCTCGGCGGCGCGGCCGCGTTGTTCTATCGGTTTGCTACGCGCCGGCTGCAGCTGGGGACCATCGGCGCGCTGTTGGCGGTCGCGACATTCAGCGCGTGCGCCCCCGTTGTCCTGCTGACGGTAATGGTCCTGTCGGAGCCGATGTTCCTGTGCGCGCTCGCCGCGACGCTCCTGGTCTGCGAGCGCGCGGCGGCGAGTGGACGCGTGCGCGACGCGGCGTGGGCCGGCGGGGCGATCGCGATGCTCGCGCTCGTGCGTACGTTAGGCATCTTCCTTGTACCGGCGACCGCGTTGGTCCTGCTGTGGCGCCGAGGGTGGCGCGCGACGTTCGTGCTGGGCGCGGTGGCCGTCGTCCTGTCGATCCCGTGGCAGTTGTGGGTGAGTGCCCACGCCGCCGAGGTCCCGGCGATCTACCTGGGCAAGTATGGATCGTACCTGGGGTGGCTGGTGGATGCGGTCAAGCGCGATGGCATCGGCTTCCTGTGGGCGGTCGCCGACGCGAACCTCAAGAGCCTAGTGGCGCAGGGGTGGGCGTCGACCGCGACCGATACGCTGGGTGCCGCTGTGCGGAACGCGACGTCGCTCGCGCTGGCGTTCTTCTTCGGGATGGGGGCGGCGCAGCTGCTCAAGCGCGCGCCGGTGGCTGCGTTGTTCCTGGCGGGGTACCTGGTGATCGTGGTGGTGTGGCCGTTCGCGCCGGCGCGATTCACGTGGGGGGTGTGGCCGCTGGTGGGGTTGGTGTATGCACTGGCGGCGCAGGCGGTGTGGGAGTGGGGGAGGGGGCCTGCACGGGACGCGGCGGTCGATCGGGAGCGCGCACTGGGGGAGGGCGAGGGGAGCGGCGTTGCGGGCGAAATCGGCGGCGCGGCGTGGGGGGCCCCCCCCAAACAGAATATCGCATCCGTTGCCCCGTCCACCATCACCATTCCATCGCCCGTCGTACCGTTTCATCGCGCGCGCGTCATCCTCCGCCCGCTCGCCCTCGCGTCGCTCGCCGCGCTCACGGTCGGTTACGCGGGCTACAACTACCTTGGCGTCACGCGCCACTGGTGGACCGTCGTCCAGCAATCGGTCGCCGATCGCGCCCGCCCGCTCGCCGAGTGGGTGCGGGCGAACACGGATAGCGCTGCGGTGCTGGCGACCGACGACGACGTGCTCATGTACCTCTACACGGGGCGCCAGGCGATCCCCAACGGCGCCTTTACCCCGCAAGAGCACCTGGTCGCACAGACGCCGGCCTTCGCCGTCGCGTCGCTGCGCACGATCATCGACCAGTATCACCCTGATTTCGTTCTCGCGTCGACGCAGTATGGGACGTACGCCGCGCGCGGGCTCGTGCAGGAATCGCCACCGGAGCTGCGCATCGTTGGAGCCTTGTCGACCGGGGCGATCTTCGTTCCGCTTCGCGGGCAACCGGCCGACTCGACGCGAACTCAGAGTGAGCGGGGAGCCGCGAGCGGGGTGCACGACCGGACGTCGACCGCGGCCCCGATTCAGTCGCTGGTTCCGACGCATGTCCCAGCGCCCGTCCGAACGCCCGTTCCCCCATCCGACGCTGGCGCGCGACCACGGCGCGGAGGCGACCGATGAGCGCTCCGCTTCGCGCGCAACCGCTCGAGCCGGTGCACTCGAACGATGAGGCACGCACGGAAACGGTGATGCCGCCATCTTCGGACGCGCCTAACGTGTCCTTGGGGGGGGCCCCCCGCCGCGCCATGCCCATCGACCCGCGTCAGGAACGCCTCCTCGTCTTCGCCATCGCCGCGGCCGTCCTCCTCGTCGCCGTCCTCACCGTCACCCCGTGGCCCGTCGGCGCCTTTCAGGACGACGCGATCTACACCGTCCTCGCCAAGTCCCTCGCCGAAGGACATGGCCTCCGCCTCATCAACCTCCCCGGCGCCCCGCACAACACGCACTATCCCCCGGGCTACCCGTTGCTCCTGGCGGCACTCTGGAAGCTCTGGCCGTCGTTCCCGGACAATATCGTCCTCTTCAAGTTCGTGAACGCGTTCTTCCTCTCGGCGGCCGCCGTGGGGAGCTACGTCTTCAGTCGCGAACGCTGGCGATTCTCGCCGTGGCAATCGGCCGCGGTTGCCATCGTCGGGACGCTTTCGGTC
>JBGAHX010000043.1:0-47109 GCA_044225935.1 Gemmatimonadaceae bacterium | reverse complement strand
CTCGACGCGAATGTCGCCGACTCGCACGACCGAGCGTTGCGCTCAGCAGCGCGCGCGTAGACCGGCCTCGCCGAGCATTTTCGCCCCTCGCGCGTGTGCGGCCAGGCTGGGTGACATATCGGCGCGTTCGCTGACACAAACGAAGAGCGCCCAACGGTCCTCAAACGTCCCGTTAGGCGCCCTCCGCAATCGACCGAACCAGAGAATCCGCGCTACAACCCCGCCAGCAACGTATCGTTGTTCTGCGTCCCCGCAATGCGCTTGATCAACCACTCCATCGCGCTCTGCGGCGGCATCTGCTGCAATCCACGCCTGAGCGTGTAGATCGCGTCGAGCTGCCCTTCCTTGTAGAGCTTCTCCTCGCGACGCGTCCCGCTCGTCGCAATGTCAAAGGCGGGGAAGATGCGCTTCTCGGCCAGCGAGCGCTCGAGCTTGATCTCGCAGTTGCCGGTCCCCTTGAACTCCTCGAAGATCACGTCGTCCATGCGCGACCCGGTCTCGACGAGCGCGGTGGCGATGATCGTCAGCGAACCGCCGCCGTCCTTGGGATGCACAGCGCGCGCCGACCCGAAGAAAGCCTTGGGCTTGGCCATCGCACTCGTGTCGAGACCACCCGACATCGTGCGCCCGCTCCCGCGCTCGGCGGTGTTGTGCGCTCGCGCCATGCGGGTGAGCGAATCGAGGACGATGATCACGTCCTTCCCCTGCTCGACCTGGCGGCGCGCATGCTCCAGCACGATCTCGCACACTTCCACGTGACGCGGCGCGGGCTGGTCGAACGACGACGCGATGACTTCACCAACCCCCCACGAGATCGCCTCGCTCACTTCCTCAGGACGTTCGTCGACGAGGAGGATCAGCAGCACGGCGTTCGGGTGGTTGATCGCGATCCCTTCGGTGATGGCGTGCAGCAGCATCGTCTTGCCGGCGCGTGCCGGCGCGACGATGAGTGCGCGCTGTCCGTAGCCGATTGGCGCGACCAGGTCGATCGCGCGCCGCGTGAGCTCGGGACCGCCCTTGGCCGGGCGCCCGGTCTCCAGCGTTAGGCGCCGCTCGGGATACGTTGCGGTGAGCGAGCTGAAGTCGGGGCGGCGCTGTACCTCGGCGACTGGCACGCCGTTGAGCTGCGTGACCTCGACGACGACGTTGCGCCCGCGGTTGTCGCGCCCGGTGGTGGCGGCCACGAGGTCGCCACGGCGGAGTGTGTGCTGCCTGACGAGTGTGCCCGGAACCCAAGCGTCACCCGAATCGGCGAGATAGCTGTTGGAGGCTCGGCGGATGTAACCGCCATCGCGGGAAGAGTCGAACCATCCCAGCGTTTCACTGTCGGCGACGACCGGAATCTGCGGCTGTTGCTGCTGCCCGTCGCGCTTGCCACGTCCGTGCCGGCGCCGGTTGCGCCGTCCGTTGTTGCGATTGCCGCCGTAGTCGTCGTCGCGGCGCTGATAGTCGTGGCGCGGGTGCCGTTCGTTGCCGGGCTGCCGTTCGTTCCCGGGGCTGCTTTCGCGCTGCTGCGATTCTCGTGGATGCGATTCGCGCTGCGACGATTCGCGTGGCGACGATTCTCGCGGTGGCGCTTCGCGTGGAGCGCCTCCCTCGCCGCCACCGTCGCCGTCATCGTTCGAGCGCTGGCGTCCGCTACTCGGAGGGGCTCCCTCGTCGGATGCGACGTTGCGCACCTCACGTGACTGTGGAGCGTCGGTTCCGTCGGATGCGCCGCCCTCGCCAGGCGCGCCATCGGCGTCACCATCGCGATACGGATTCGGTTCGCCGAACTGGTCGGCACCTTGCTGGCGCTTCGTGGACGGTCTCCGGCCGCGACGAAATGGACGTCGACGTTCGGTCATGCAGCAGAGATGGTATGGGGATTGGCGGGCGAGCAAGCGAAAAAGTCGCTCGGCATCGCGAGAAAAACGGACACGTGTCCTTTGTCGATTGCGGTCGGGGCGCATCGAGTGCTACGCACGCGATGCCAACATTGCGGGGACCGGGTTTTCTACCTGAGAGGGACGGCTCGTGCTGGCTGCGCACGGACCTCGTTGTCACCCAGCGCCGCGGATTTGTCACGCGTCGCCAGAGACCTCTTTCTCATCATCGCATTCGCGCCTGACCACTTTCCGGACAGCAACCGGAACCTTGCAGAGGCCGATGCGACGCAGCACCTCGGGCGGCAACACAACCGCCTGCGGATACCACGAGTATCGCATGGGAGCACGATTCGCGCAAGCTGCGAAGCTGTCCCTCGCCTACAGACCACTCAGCCGCTCGCACGCAACATCCCCCTAGACACCCGGGATCTCTGCACTCCTCTATCAAGCGGCACCGCTACCCTTCGGCGACCCCTCCCAGCCCCTCGATCGATCGCGACACGTCGATCACCCGCCGGAGCAATTCCACCATTCTCCGAACGGAGGTGTGATGCTCGGGGGCGAGCGATTCGAGCTCGAGCAACTGCGCCTCGGCGAGCAACGCCGCGAGGGGATTATTGAGCTTGTGCTGCAGTCCCCGGGCGATGTCGCCCGCGGCGATGCGTGATTGCAGCCGCCTCAGAGAACCGGCGATCGCGGCGCTGGCCGCACTTCCGAGCATCAACAATTCGCCGTCGAGCAGCGCGACCAAGGCAGCGGGGAGTTGGAGTGCCAGCGCTTCTTCCGCGAGGATCCAGGTGACGCCGAGGAGGGCGAGTTCGCCCTCATCGGCCGCCGCGGGCGCATCCACGACAAGGATGATCGGGCGCACGAATCCCCGCGCACGCAGCTCGCGCACGAGCGATTCTCCCATCGAATACAGCGAACCGACGGACACAATGACGCAGTCGGCATCGGGAACTCCACGCACGATGGAAGTGTCTGCCGCCTCCACACGCGCGTCGGGGAGGATCGTCGATACCGTCGCCTGCAGAGCAGCGGATGCGTAGACATCGGTGGAGATGCAGACGAGTCGCGGCGACGACACGTCGATCGGCGTCGGATCCTGCTCCGACGACAGCCCTAGGCGCGTGCTTCCCGCGGGCGGGGTGCGCATACGCGTCCCGCTCATCCGGCGTATCTTTCCACCATGAATGCTCCGACCTCAGGATTGGCCCGCGAGTTGGCCGCAGTCGTCGACGCCTATCGGTCGCACTCGAACATCGCACACCTGAAGCAGCACGTGCAAGCGCTGGCCCGTGCAGCAACTCCCGATGCGGTCGTCGTTGCGGCTGAACCCTATCGCGACGAGCCCGAAATCATCGCCCCGATGTACGAGATCGTCGTCGAGGCGCAGCCCGACAACGCTCGCGCGCTCGTCATGCTGGCCAATGCCTACTGGCTACTGGGACTCGGCCCCGACGTCGTCGGCGCACTCGCCAGTCGCGCCATCGCGGCCGACCCGGCCAACCGAGGAGCGTGGCACCTCTGGGCGCTCGCCGAGTCGGATGCGCGCCAGCGCGTCGGCCGGTGGCAGCAGGTCGTGGCGCGCTTTCCCGGCGATGACCTCGCCCTCGCCAACGTCGCCGACAACGCCGCCGGCGTCGCCGGGAACGAGCAGGACTACGACATGCTCGATCTGGCGGTCGCCTCGTACGAATCGCTCCTCGAACGTGCCGAACAGCCGGCGCAGCGCGAAGCACTCGACACGGCGCTGCGCGCGCTCAAGGGGTGGCGATTCTAGTCCATAACGAGCGGGGAAACCTTCTGCATAGGGGGACGTATCTAAATCACAGTCCTCCCCCCGAGACACCATGACGCTCCGTGCCTCGCTCGCTCTGCGCTGGCGGTCGCTTCGCGCCGCGCTGCATCGTGATCGGTCTTCGTCGCTCGACGCCCGCTTCTCGTTCCGGCAACACTGGCGTGGCGCTTCCGTGGTCATGCTGCTCGTCATCGGTGCGGCGACGTTCGATGCGTGGGCGTATTCGTGCGGCTTCGCCGGCTGTCCGTCGGATGCGGCGATCAAAGCGTACCGTCCCCCCGAAGGCGGAAAGGTCGTCGACCGCAACGGACGCCTGATCGGGCGACTCTCGCTGGTCAAGCGCATCAACGTCCCGATCGCTCGCGTCCCCGTACATGTACGCCAGGCGTTCATCGCGACCGAGGACCGCCGCTTCTACGAACACAACGGGCTCGATTTTCGCGCCTTCGCCCGCGCCGTCTGGCGCAACGCCATCGCGCTCGACGTGCGCGAGGGGTTCTCCACCATCACGATGCAGGTGGCGCGCAATACCTTCATCTCCGAGGATCGCGCGCTCCAGCGCTCGTTAGGGCGCAAGCTCATCGAGCTGCGCCTGGCGAGACTGCTCGAGCGGCAGCTCACCAAGGACGAGATCCTCGAGCGCTACCTCAACGCGATCTACCTCGGCAATGGCGTCTACGGCGTCGAGGCGGCGAGCCGTGACCTGTTCAACAAGCGGACGTCGGAGCTCACCGTCGCCGAGGGGGCGATGCTCGCGGCGCTCCCCAAGGGGCCGTCGATCTACACCCCGCGCCGCAACCTCGAACGGGCCAAGGCCCGGCGCGACCTCGTGCTCGGCTTGATGGGCGAGGAAGGGTATCTCTCAGCCAAACGCGTGGCAGCAGCGCGCCGCACGAGACTCGTGATCTCCCAGCGCGAATGGTCGCCACCGCAGCCGCACGAATCGTATGCACTCGACGCGGTGCGCAACGTCGTCGACTCCGTGCTCCGTGCCACCGGGGAGCAGCCGTCGGAGCTGGTCGTCTACACGACGCTCGACCTCACGGCGCAGGACGCCGCCGAGCGTGCCGTGCGGATCAATGCCGACCGTATCGTGCGGCAGGCGTCGGTGCGGATGCGCGATGCCGACGGCGGCGAGCTGCAGGGGGCCATGGTGGCGATCGATCCGCGCACCGGCGACGTGCGCGCCCTCGTGGGGGGGCGCCGCTACCAGCGCGGCGGCTTCAATCGCGCCATTTCGGCGAAGCGGCAGCCCGGCTCCGCCTTCAAGCCGTTTGTCTACGCGGCGGCGCTGAGCGCGGGCTTTACGCCGGCGACCATGGTCGACGACGACCCCGTCGAGGTGGAGACCGATCACGACGTCTGGCGCCCGGCGAACTATGCCGACGAGTACCGCGGGCGGGTGACGGTGCGGCAGGCGCTGGCCCAATCGGCGAATGCTGCCACGGTGCGCATCTCGCGCGCGGTGGGCGAATCGCGGGTGGTCGACCGCGCGCGTCGCAACGGGATCGCCTCGCAGATCCAGGCGGTGCCGGCGATCGCGTTAGGCGCGGTGGAAGTCACGCCGCTCGAGCTGGTGACCGCCTATGCGCCGTTCGCCAATGGTGGATTGCGGGTGACGACACGCCTCGTCAGGCGCATCGAGCGCGCCGACAAGAGCCTGCTCTGGGCGACGCCGGTCACGACCACGCCGGTGATGGACCCACGCGATGCGTTCCAACTCACGTCGATGCTGCGCTCGGTCGTGGACGAGGGGACCGGTCGCGCGGTGCGCTCGGCGGGGATCACCGGGGCGATCGCCGGAAAGACCGGGACGACGAACAACGGGAGCGACGTCTGGTTCGTCGGCTACACGCCGACGCTGGTGGCCGGTGTCTGGTTCGGGTTCGACACGCCGCGCTCGTTAGGTCCGGGGGCGAGCGGCGGGCGCTACGCGGCGCCGGCCTGGGCCGACTTCTACCGGCGCGGATGGCGCGAGCGGGAAGACGGCTCTGCATGGCATGCCCCCGACGGCCTCATCGCCCGCGAGATCGACCCCGCGACCGGGCTCCTCGCCGAGGAGTGGTGCGACAACCACCGGCAGGAGTGGTTCAAGCCTGGGACTGAGCCGACCGAGTATTCGTGCGACATGGCGGACCCCGACAACGACTGGATGCAGACGGTCGAGGATCAGGTGGGGGAGCGGGTCGCGGGGATATTCAGGCGGCTGCTGCGGCGGTACGACCGGGACTAGAGGACGAGAAGACGAGAAGACGAGACGGGGACACGGTTTCGGGGGTAGGTTGTCGGCGCGAATTCGCGTCTCCCGTCTTCGCTCTCCCGTCTCCCGTCTCGCATGCGCCTCTCTCTCGACCAGATTGCTCGCGCCAGCATCACGATCGATCCCGTCTTCCTTCGCTCGCCCCAGTTCCGCGCGGAGTCGCTGGGGAGGGCGCTCGGCGTCGATCTGGTGGTGAAGGTCGAGACGATGAATCCCATCCGCTCCTTCAAAGGGCGGGGGGCGGACTTTTTCGTCAGCGAGCTCGGTGACGACCCGACGCCACTCGTCTGCGCGTCGGCGGGGAATTTCGGACAGGGGCTGGCGCATGCGGCGCGACGGCGCAGGCGCTCGCTGACGATCTTCGCCTCGGTCAACGCCAACCCGCTCAAGGTCGATCGCATGCGCGCGCTCGGCGGGGAGGTGCGCCTCGTCGGGGAGGACTTCGACGCGGCCAAGGAGGCGGGGAAGGCGCTTGCGCGGGAAGTCGGGGCGCGCTACGTGGAGGACGGGCGCGACGTCGCGATAAGCGAGGGGGCCGGTTCGATCGGGGTAGAGCTCGCCGAATGGGGCGAGGAGATCGACACGCTCCTCGTCCCGCTGGGGAACGGGGCGCTCCTCGCCGGCGTGGCGACCTGGTTCAAGTCTAAGCGCCCGGATACGAAAATCGTTGCGGTGTGCGCGGAAAATGCGCCTTCCATGGCGCTAAGCTGGCGCCAGCGGAGAGTGGTCGAAACGGTCAGCGCGGCGACCATCGCCGACGGAATCGCGGTCCGCGTGCCAATCCCGGAAGCGGTCGACGACATTCAGGACCTCGTGGACGACATCGCCTTGGTCCCTGACGAACGTACGGTCGAGGCGATGCGTCTCCTCTTCTCGCACCTCGGGACACTCGTCGAGCCAGCCGGTGCAGTCGGGGTCGGGGCGCTCCTGGCCCACGCTGCGCGCTTCGCCGGCTCGAGAGTGGCGACGATCCTCTGTGGTGGGAATCTGACGCCGGTGCAGATCCGGGAGTTCGGGATCGCGACGGCGTAACCGGATCGCCTTCGCGCATTCATCGGACCAGCTATCGCGCGCCACTTCGCGGCGCGCCACACACGCGACGCACGCGACGCACGCGACGCACGCGACGCACGCGACGCACGCGACGCCGCACCATGCATCTTCGTGCGAGTGAAGCGCGATCGCGCTCCTAAACCCTCTTGAGCACCCCTGGCCACTCCAGACGCTTCGACTCGTAGCCCGGGAATACGCGCGAAAGATCGGTCGCCCCCAAATGCTGGGCGAGCACCTCGGAGAAGACGGCCCGAAAGTCGGTCGTGAGCGCCAGGTCGCGCCCCTCGTACAGTTGCTCTTGCTCCAGCCCCGGCCAGCGTCCGTGCACCTTGCCGCCCTGCACCTGCGAACCGATCACGAACATCGCTCCTGCATGACCATGATCGGTCCCGCCGGTCCCGTTCTGGCGCGCCATTCGCCCGAACTCCGACATGGTCAGAATCACCACGTCGTCCATCCGGTCGCCCAGGTCGGTCACGAACGCCCCGATACTGTCGCCGAAGTCGCGAAGGCGAGTGGCGAGCTGCCCGGTCCCGCCCCCCTGGTTCACGTGCGTGTCCCAACCGCCGACGTCGGCGAAGGCGACCTCCATCCCCACATCGGAGCGAATGAGCTGCGCGATCTCCCGCAGGCGCTGCCCGAACTGCGATCGCGGATATTCGGCGCCGTTCTGCGGTGCATAGCGCTGTGGGTTGGCGCTCTTGAGCATCTTCACCGCGTCGAACATCTCCTGGCCCGACGCGTGCACGAGGTCGGCCGAGCCGGTGCGATAGAGCGCCTCGAGCCGGTCGACCGACGACCCGGTCGCCCGCACGCTGAACTCGCCTAACGACGACATCGCCACCGCCGGCGACGGCCCGTCGAGGATGCGCGGCGTCTGCGCGGTCATCGCCACGGCGCGGAACGGCGTGGGGTGACACTCCTCGCACGTTCCCGAGACGGCGAGATAGCGATTGAGCCACCCGTCGCGCGTCGCCTTGAGGTCGGGGGTCCCTGACTCCATGTAGTCCTGCGCGTCGAAGTGCGAGCGGGTAGCACTCGGGCTTCCCACGGCGTGAATCGGCGCCAGCAATCCATCGCGATAGAGACGCTGGAGCGACGCAAGCGACGGATGCAAGCCGAAGAAGCCGTCGAGGTCGAGCGCGCTCGCCGAATCGCCCGCCGACGGACGTGCAATCCCGATGTTGGGGCGCAGGCGATAGTACGCACGCTCCCCGTGCGGAACGACGACGTTGAGTGCGTCGGCGGCGCCGCGCTGAAACAGGCAGACGAGCACCTTCCCCTTCTGCGCGCGCGGCAACTCGGCGGCGAACGCGGTGCGGCGAAGGAACGACGGCGACAGCCCCATGGTCACCAAGGCGAGTGCGCCGGACCGAACGAAGACTCGGCGTTGCATGCAGTCCTCGAAGTTGAAATGAAAGGCTAACGTCGCTGGAATTCCGGACTGCCTAACGCCAAGCCGATGATCTGGTCGAGGCCGGAGAGCCGCGGCGCCGGCGGGAATGCCGTCGTCCGCAATACGGCGCGCCGCCCTGCACGATTTTGGTACTGCATGTCGGGCGCTTTGCCCCCATCATTCCCGCGGGGGGGGCCCCCCGCGTCGCGCATCGTCCCCGCCGCACCGCCGCTCAACGCGTCACGCCCACGCCCCGAGTCGCGCGCAATCCCATCGAGCACCATCTCATCGCTCACTGTCGCGCTCGAATCGCGCTCGCGCGTGAGGAACGGATTCTCCCCTGTCGCCAGGATCTCGCGCGTTTCCGACGACGCCTGTCCCCCGAGGAAGGCGTCGATCACGCCCGCCACCTGCGCGTCGCGCGACGCCGCGCGCAACGAGTCGTACGCGTCCCACGTGCGCGGGCGCGCCCCCGGGAGGCGATTCCCCGCCACCGCGAGCCCGAAGTTGATGCGCTGCAGGATCGCTCCCGTGTTCATCCACGATTCGCCCGTCTCTGGCCACCCGTTAGGCGCCTGGTGCCCGTAGATCGGTGCGCCGAGTCGGGCGACCATGAGCGATGAGATCGGCGTCGTATCGGGAGACGCCCCCACCGCGCGCGCCGCGCTCACCACCACCTCGAACGGCGACTTGAGCTTCGCGCGGTACGCGTCACGCGAGAAGAACTCGGGCGACGTGACGATGGTCCGCACGACTTCGCGAATGTCGCCATCGGTCTTGCGGAACGTTTCGGCTGCGCGCTCGACGAGGACGGGCGGCGCCGAATCGCTCACGAAGCGGATCACCAGCTTGCGCGCGATGAAGTGCGCGGTCGACGGGTGACGCGCGATGATGTCGAGGACGTCCTCCCCGTCCTCGATGCCGCGCCCGCCCTTGAGTCGCTTGCCTAACACCACTTTCTCGCCGGCGTCGTGCGACGCAGCGTTGAAGAGGAACTCCGGATTCCCCAAGCGCGCCGGACGAATCGTCCATCCGGTGAGTGCGCGCGCGACCTCGATGATGTCGTGCTGCGTATACCCGCCGTCGACGCCGAGCGTGTGCAGCTCGAGCAGCTCGCGCGCGTAGTTCTCGTTGAGCCCCTTGGGGCGCCGTGCCTGCAGCGCTTCGAGCCGCGCCTGCTGCTCCTCGCTCATCTGCGAGGCGCGACGTCTGATTGCACCTTGCAGCCGGCGGCGGCGCTGCACGTCGCGGCGCGACGCCGAGGTCGGGCTCCCGCTGTCGGCGACGCTCTGCACGTTGTCGAGGTAGTAGAGCATGGCCGGGCTGTGCGCCACCGCGCCGAGCAGGTCGCGGAACTTCCCGAGCGTATGCGGGCGAATCGTCTCGCGTTCGTACGCAGGGAGGTAGTAGCGCTCCTGTCCCTTGCCGACAAAGACGGAGAAGTGATTGAGCCAGAAGTCGGTCATGACTTCTTGCAGCTGACGCTCGCTCCCCACGGCGCGCGCTACGCGCGCGGCCATCAGCTCACCAACGAACTGCCGGTTCTGTCGCGCCGCCTGGCGGAGCGCGAGCGAATCGGCGCGCCCCATCTGGCTGTCGCCGCGGAGTCGCTGCTGCACTACGAGCACGCCCGGACGAGGAAAATCGCGCAGCAACTCGCCGGTGGAACGCGCGATCGTCGGGAAGTGCGCGAGCACATCGTCCATCGCGCGGTCATCGATGCGCCGGGGATTCAGTTGCGACGCGATCCACCTGTCGACCCCCATCGCTCGCACGCGCGCCACGTCACCCGGTCGCGCGCCAAAGGCGAGCCGCGACAGCACGTGCTGCACCTGCTCGTCGAGCGTGAGTTCGCGCGCCGATGCCGCGAACCCTGCGCGCGCCGATGTCGCGAACCCTGCACTTGACGTTGCGGTCTGGCGCGATTGCCCGATCTGAGACAGGTGACCCGGATGCGCCGCGACAATCCTCGCGCCTCCCGTGGTGGCCGCGACGCCGGACACTGCGAGCGCGACGAAAATCAGACGGGTCTGCGGTAGTGGCATCGGCGGGACTCCCGGATCGGGTCGTACGGGATTGGACGCAGGGTGCAGTGCTGCGTTAATCGCGTGAGCAAGCTCACGGGCGACCGGACTCAAGGACTCGTCGCGACGCGCCGACACTCCGAGAAGAATCACATCGCTCGGGCTCGCCGCGAACGACGGGGAAACGCCGACAGGGCGGCCGCACTGCACCTGGCTGCGGCCGACGCCACCGACGCCACCGACGCCACTCCTCATTGCTGCGTGACACGGGTCACAAGCCCGGGCGCGCGACCTTCACCCTAACGCATCCATCAGATGGGCAAGACAGCGCTGGTCGTCGACGATTCCACCACCATGCGGGAGATGGTGTCGTACTCGCTCAAGGAGGCCGGCTTCGAGGCGGTCACGGCGGGGAACGGTCAGGAAGGGCTCGACGCCCTCTCCGGGAAGTCGGTCGACCTCATCATCTCCGACCTGAACATGCCGGTCATGGACGGGCTCACGTTCATCAAGAACGTACGGACGCTCGACAGCTGCAAGACGGTGCCCATCCTCATGCTGACGACGGAATCGCAGCAGGCGATGAAGGAACAGGCGAAGGCGCTCGGCGCTACGGGGTGGCTGGTCAAGCCGTTCAACCCCGAGATGCTGCTCAAGGTGATCGCGAAAGTCGTCCCCTAGCGCGCTCCGCCATCTCCGTCGAGCGCCCGGCATTCGCCCAGGACGCCCTGCTGTTCTCTCCTAGTCCACGCGCGATGTCTCCCGAATCGTCTCCCCCGTTGCCCGCGGTCGACCCAACCGAGATGGCCTCCCGCCTCTCGCAGCTGCAAGGGTCGGTGCTCTCCTCGCTCGACCTGCAGTTCACGTCGACGTTGCACGACCTGCAGCAACTCCGCTCGCTCCTTGTCGACGCGACCGGAAAGCTCAGTCAGGCGTTCCAGCTGATGGTGCGTCAGGCGCGGGAGCAGGGAGTACTCGCCGCGAACCTCAAGCAGGAGACCGATGCCCCGTCGGCGGCCGAGATCCACGCGCTGGCCGGCGAGATTTCGCGCGGCGCGGTACTCGTGGTGCAGAGCCTGCAATTCGAAGACATGGCGACCCAACTCCTGCAGCACGTCGACAGGCGCCTCGCCTGGCTCGACGAGCTGAGTCGCGACGCCTCGGTGTTGCGGGCGGGGATCAAGGGGAACGTGGTCGGAATGTCGTTCGACGAGTTCGTGGAGGTCGAGTCGCGCGTCGCCGAACTCAACTCGCGCGCGACCGAGTGGGAGCGCAAGGCGGTGCAGCAGCAGTCGCTCGACGAGGGAGACATCGAGCTGTTCTAGGGCGCACGTTGGGGATTGGGTGGGAGCGGCCGATACTCGGTAAGCAGAGTCCCATTCACTTTCGGCCGCACGACGGGCCCTTGCAGAACTCATGAAGATCCTGGTCGCCGAGGATGATCTCGTCACGCGCGAGATCCTCAAGCGCATCCTCACGCACATGTCGGACGAGATCATCGAGGCCAACAATGGCGTCGAGGCGCTCGAGCTGATCGAGTCGGAGGATCCGGACTTCCTCTTCACCGACTTGCAGATGCCCATGATCGACGGGCTCGCGGTGGTGGAGGCGGTGCGCGCGTCCAAGTCGCACAGCATGATGCCGATCGTGTGCATGTCGTCGGTCAAGGACAAGGACGAGATCACGAAGCTCGTCTCGCTCGGGATCGCCGACTACATCCTCAAGCCGCTGCGTCCGGGCGAGGTGCACGACCGCTTCAAGAAGGTGATCGCGCAGAACGCCGGCTGGCGGCAGCGCCAGGGGGCCGAAGGACACCAGACGCTCCTCGTGGTCGACGCCGATCCGAACTTCCGCCAGTTCGCGGTCCCGATCCTCGAGAGCGAATTCACCGTCATGCAGGCGATTTCCGGCGCGCACGCGCTGCGCGTCTTTCAGGACTCGGAAATCAAGCCGACGACGGTGATGGTCGCCGAAGGATTGCCGCTGGTGTCGGAAGTGCAGGTGGCGAACCTCCTCAGCAGGCTGGCGATCGAGGCGAAGACGGGGATTCCGAGCTTCTGGCTGGTCACCGACAACAGCAGGGTTGCGCCGGATGTGGCGCGACACTTCACTGGGATCATCCGCCGATCGTTTGTCCCCGACACCTTTGTCGCCGAGCTGCGCCGCACCCTGCTCAGGGGCTCCTCGCCAGTGGAGAAGCTGCGCAAGCACCTCCGCGACGAGGGGAGCAAGTGGATGGTGACGGGGACGCGGCAGACGCTCGGCGTGATGTCGGGGCAGGATGTCGAGACGGTCGCCACCGGCGGGCGGAAGATCACGGATGGTGTCGCCGGGCGCATCGTGCTCACGGGCGAGACGGAGAAGCTGCACGTCCTGATCGCCTGCAATCGTGGCGACGCCGAGCGACTGGCGAGCAAGGTGCTCCGCCGCGAGGCCACGCTGGACACGGGCGCACTCGACGTCTTCGGCGAATTCAGCAATACGATCGGCGGGCGCGCGCGCGCGGCGCTGCTCGAGCGCGATTTCGACCTGCACATCTCGCTGCCGGAGATCGACAAGTCCTGCACAATGAAGGACACCGACAAGGAGTGGGACGCGGCATCCTGGTTCAAGACCGCGAACGGCGACACGTTCTTCGTCTCGCTCTGGCTCGAGGAGCGCACCGACATCTCGTCGGGGCTTGCCGTGGGTGACTTCGATCCATTCGCCGCGCTGGAGGTGGCGGGGGCGCCGGTGCCGGCGGCTGGCGCTGCAGGCAGCGGTGGCTCGTCGGAAGGCGGAGCGAGCGACTCGGACGTCGACGACGCGCTGTTCTAACGGTCGCTCCGGACGTCAGGACGCCCGCGTCACAGCCCGGGTCGGGCGCGGACAAACGATCGAGAGCGAGCTGGTTCCGGTGGGTCCGGCTCCCTCTGCCGCTGGCCGCACCGCCATCGTGCCAAACTGAAGCATTCGCCAACGATAATCCCCGCCAGTTGCAGCTGGCGGGGATGGGGATTTTCTCTCGTCCGGAGTGCGGTCGCCGGCGGCGACCACCGATCAATCGCCCTTGAGCATGTAGCCGACGCCGCGGACCGTTTGCACCAGCGCCTTGTCGGCGTCGAGGTCGATCTTCTTGCGCAGGTAGTTGATGTAGACGTCGACGATGTTGGTGGTCGGATCGAAGTCCTGCTTCCAGACGTGTTCCGAGATCTGATCGCGCGTGACCGGCATCCCGGCGTGGCGCACGAGGTATTCGAGGAGCGCGTATTCCTTCTGCGTGAGCGAGATCGAGCGCTCGCCGCGCACCACGTCTCGTGTGAGCGGGTTGATCGTAAGGTCGCCGACGCGCAGGAGCGTTTCCTCGTTGACCATCGCCGAGCGACGAAGGAGCGCGCGAACGCGCGCGAGGAGTTCATCGTAGTCGAACGGTTTCGACAGGTAGTCGTCCGCCCCCGCCTCGAAGCCCTGGACCTTGTCGTTCACCGTGTCGCGCGCGGTCAGCATCAGCACGGGCGCGGTAAAGGCGCGCGAGCGCAGCTCCTGCGCGACGGAGAGGCCGCTTCGTTTGGGAAGTCCAATGTCGAGGATGACGAGCGCCGGCTGTTCATCGAGGGCGAGTCGCAGCCCGGCGTCGCCGTCCATGGCCGTGATGACCCGATAGCCATTGTCGGCGAGCGTCCGCTGCAACACGTCGAGGACTTCGCGACGATCCTCCACCACGAGGATCGACGCCTGCTGCGCGCTTGTGGAGGCTTCCATTGGAGATTTAGGGATTAAGACGCCTTGAGTCATAATGCCGAAGTCCGAGCTAAGCAAGCGTTGACCATCCCCCTTGAGTGACGGGTGACCTCAAGATTTGTTTCGCATGTGCTGACCGACCGACTTCGATCCGGGTTTCCCATCGGCCTCCTCGGGGGGGCGACGACGGCGGGAGCGTTGATAGGACTGGGGCTTCGACACCAGGCCGCCGCGCTCCCGTTCGAGCTGGGCGGGCGTGCGCTCCTCGAGACGTGGCGGCTCGGAGCGCCCCCCGTCGCGCTGGCGCTCGTCGTGGGCGGCGTTGCACACGTGCTCTGGATGCTCCTGTGGGGGATCTGCTTCAGCATCCTCGCCACGCGCCTGCACGGGACAGCACTCGCTGCGGGCGCACTCCTCTTCGTCCTCTTCCTCGGCGCTCTGGCCAGCACGCTCGTCCCGGGCGCGCTCGGCGCCGTCGCCTTCGCGGCGCTCACCTCGGCGCAGACCGCGTTCTTCCTCGCCCTCCTCGCTGGTGCGTTCATTGCGGGAGTGGTGCTCACACGCGAAGGACGCTGATACCGGCGCAGCCGGAGAATCCCCGAGCATTTGTCACGTAATCGGAACGTCATGTTGGGGTTGTGTCCGATTGTGCGCTTGTGGGGTCACACTGTTTAAGGACTTCTGCTCCGGTTACTGCGGCGGACACATCGGCCTGTCGTCGGGATGCCGAAAGCGAAGTCAGTGAGATGGAGGGGAGATGGACGTCCTCGTACTGCTCGAGGATCGCCCCGAACACTCGACGGTGCTCGCGCACGTGAACTCCGTACCTTCACCGCTCAACTCTGAGCGCCCCTCGCGGGACGTGGTCACGCTCTTCGGAGATGCCACACCCGAGTCGTTGGCACTCGCCTTGGCGGCGGCGGTCGAAGCGCAGCGAGAGCCCGGAGAGCGTCTGGCGACGATCCGGCACGTGGCACTCTGGCCGGAACGTGGCGCCGTTGGCGACGCCGCGTGGCGGGACGATGCCACGGGTCACCTCATCACGAACGACCTCGCCATTCCGTTTGCGACGTTGCAGCGGACGGCCGAGCGTCTGCTCGTGGAATCTGGTGCGGCCATCCGCCGACTGGTGGCTGGCCTGCTGATGCCCGACTGGCCCGAAGGGACCCGCCGCGCCATCAGCTTCTCGTTGGCTCCGCAAGCTGTGCTTCCTGCTGGTGCTGGCGCGCGCATCGATGCGCTCCTCGATAGCTACCGCCAGGCCGACGGCATCGAATACGACAACGACGGAGACTGAGCGACCACACTGCCCTGTCAGAGTGTTGCCACGCGGGCCGCCCCATTCGGGACGGCCCGCGTTCTCGTTTCCGCCCGACGATTCCCACGCGCGTCAGTTTCCCGCGCCTCGCTGCGGCGCTCCACTAGCCAGAGATCGTCGCCGTGTCGCGTACCGCGCCGCGTCGATCCGCACGGGCCCGGTGCTCAATCAGGCACTCGCTTCTTGACGGAGCCAGACCCACGGGACAAGTCTCCCACATGCCAACGCTTCACCATGGGAGACCCATTCATGCGTGAATATCTCGCAACGGACATTCGCAACGTGGCGGTAGTCGGACACGGAGCCAGCGGCAAGACCACCTTGGTCGATGCGCTGGCTTTCGTGTCCGGAACCAGTAAGCGCCACGGCAGCATCAAGGAAGGCACCGCCCTCACCGACTACACCCCAGAGGAGACCGAACGGGGTTACTCGATCAGCCTCGGCAACGCCTACGCCGAGTGGATGGACACGAAGATCAATCTCATCGATACACCAGGGTACCTCGACTTCCACGGCGACGCGATCGCCGGGCTCGCTGCAGCTGACGGAGCCATCTGCGTCGTGAGCGCGCAGTCGGGCGTCGAGGTCGGGACCGAGAAGATGTTCAAGGAGGCGGTCTCGCGCGGCGATCCGGTTCTCTTCGTCGTCTCGCTGATGGACAAGGAGCACGCCGATTTCGATCGCGTCTACCAGCAGGTGAAGGAGCGGCTCACGAACAAGGTGGTTCCAGTCGAGATCCCGATCGGCGAGGGGAGCGACTTTCGCGGAGTGATCAATCTCTTCACGCGTCGCGCCTACCTCTACACGCCGGGAACGCGAACGGGCGAATACACCGAGGCCGACATTCCCGCGGAGTGCAAGGAGCGCTTCGACACCTACTACCAGGAGATGATCGAGGCAATCTCGGCGAGCGACGACGCACTCCTCGAGCGCTATCTCGAGGGGATCGAGATCGGACGCGACGAGGCGATCCAGGGAATGAAGGAAGCGATGAAGCGGATGGACCTCTTCCCGCTCTTCGCCGTCTCGGCCGAATACGTGATCGGCGTGCACGCGATGCTGAGCGAGCTGGTGCAGCTCATGCCCTCGGCGTTCGAGATGGAGGAGTTGCACGCCTTCAAGGGCGCCGAGGGGGATCACACCGTCGAGATCCACGCGGTCGACGAGAACCCGTTTGCCGCGCTCGTCTACAAGACGCACAGCGAGCCGCACGTGGGCGAGGTCTCGTTCTTCCGCATCTTCTCGGGGAGCATCACCAGCGGGCAGGAGGTTTACAACGCCACGCGTGACGGGGTCGAAAAGGTGGGGCACCTGTCGATTGCGCAGGGGAAGGACCGTCAGGAGGTTGCCGTGCTGCATGCCGGCGACATCGGGTGTGTGGCGAAGCTCAAGAACACGCACACCAACGACACGCTCTCCACGCGCGAGCACCCGGTGCGCATGCCGCAGATCACCTTCCCGGAGCCGGTGGTCGAGTTCGCGGTGCACGCCGCGACGCGCAACGACGAGGACAAGCTGCAGCAGGGGCTGCACCGCCTGCACGACGAGGACCCGACGTTCCAGACACACTACAACGCCGAAACGCACGAGACCATCATTTCCGGGTTAGGGGAGCGCCACCTCGACGTGTCGCTCGCCAAGCTGCGGCGGAAGTACAACGTCTCGGCCGAGCTCACGCGCCCGCGCATCGCCTATCGCGAGACACTCACGGCGAGCGCCGACGGGCAAGGGCGGCACAAGAAGCAGTCCGGCGGGCGCGGGCAGTTCGGCGACTGCTGGGTGCGGATGGCGCCGCGCCCTCGCGGCGATGGCTACCACTTCATCGACAAGATCGTCGGGGGCGTGATCCCGTCGGGATTCAGGCCGGCGATCGACAAGGGGATCCAGGAGGCATCGGCGCGCGGGATTCTCGCCGGCTATCCGCTGGTGGACTTCGAGGTCGAGCTGTTCGACGGCTCGTATCACTCCGTCGACTCGAACGAAATGTCGTTCAAGATGGCGGGGATCCTCGCCTTCAAGGCGGTCGCACCCAAGTGCCGCCCGATTCTTCTAGAGCCGCTGGACATGGTGGAGATCACCACGCCGGATCACTACCTCGGCGACGTGATGGGGAATCTTTCCGGGCGACGCGGACACATCCTCGGCTCCGACTCGGTCGAAGGGGGACTCACGACGGTGAAGGCGCACGTGCCGCAGGCCGAGTTGCACCTGTACGCGACGGACCTGAGTTCTCTCACGCATGGGCACGCGAGCTATCGGCGCTCTTTCCATGGCTATGAGCAGATGCCGCACGACGCGGCGCAGAAGGTGATCAACGAGGCGGAGAAGGGGGAGGAGGCCGAGGTGGGGGTCTGACTGCGGGGTGAGTTGGCGCGCGGGGGGCGACGTCGTCGCTTCCCTGCGCGAGGCGCCCGAGCCATCGGCTGAGACCGGACGGCGGAAACCGGCGGTAGCGCACTGGCGTAAGAGTCTCAAGTACTTTACAGTGTAGAGTACTTCGCACTCTTTTGAGGACCCATGCTTCCGCGGCTCCCCTCTCGCGTACGCGCCATCCGCTTTTCGGCGCTCGACTTCAAGGTCGGGCTCCGAATACTGGCCAGGTATCCAGGCCTCACCGCCGTCGGCACACTCGCCATCGCCGTCGCAATTGCGCTGGGGGCCCTCTACTTCGAGGCGCTCAGCAAGTGGCAGAATCCCTCCCTCCCTCTCCCAGATGCGGAGCGCGTCGTCACCCTCGGCGCGTGGGACGCGAGCCGCTCCTCACCCGAGTCGCGCATCCTGCACGACTTCGCGGCGTGGCGCTCGGAGCTCACGTCGCTCGATCTCGTCGGCGCGGCCGTCTCGTTTCAGCGCAACCTCACGACCGAGGACGGACGGGTGGAGCCCGTCTACGGCGCGGATGTGACGGCCAACGCGTTCACCCTCATGGGGACGCCCCCCCTGCTCGGCCGCACCCTCGTGGCGCGCGACGAAGAAGCCGCCGAGCCGGCGGTGGTCGTTCTGTCGCACGCTGTGTGGAGCGCGCGGTTCGACAGCGACCCTGCGGTCATCGGGCGATCGGTCAAGCTTGGCTCTCTCACCGCGACGGTCGTGGGCGTGATGCCGCGCGGCTTCGGCTTCCCGGTGCGGCATCGCATCTGGGCTCCCCTGAGAACCGACGGCGCGATCGTGCCCCCGCGCACGGGTCCGTCGATCGCCGTCTTCGGCCGTCTCGCCCACGGACGCACGATCGCCGATGCCCGGAGCGAGCTCGAGACCATCGCCGCACGCAACGCCGCCGAGAGTCCGTCGACCCATGAGCACCTGCGGCCGATGGTCACGCGATATGCCAAGCCGGTCGGCGGAAGCGAGATGCTCATCATCCGCAACATGATGTACGCGGTGAACGTCGTCTTCCTGCTGCTGCTCGCCATCGTTTGTACGAACGTGGCGACGCTGGTCTTCGCGCGCACGGCTACCCGTGGCTGGGAGATCACGGTTCGCTCGGCGCTCGGTGCGAGTCGCGCGCGGATCATTTCGCAGCTCTTCGTCGAGGCGCTGGTGCTGGCGAGCCTTGCGACGATCGTCGGGCTCGCGATCGCCAAGCTTGCGCTGCGACTCGGTGTGGGACAGCTCGCCGCGAGCGATGCGCTCCCCTTCTGGATCGATGATTCCCTTTCCTTCAGCACGATGTTGTACGCCTGCGTGCTTACGCTCATCGGAGCGGCAATCGTGGGCGTCCTTCCGGCGCTGCGGGTGACGCGGATCAACGTGCAGGATGCGATGCGCAACGAGGGGGCGGCTCGCGCGGGGTTGCGGTTCGGCGGGTTCTGGACCGCGGTGATCGTTGTACAGGTGGCGATCACCGTCGCCTTCCTGCCGATCGCGGCTGGCGGGGCGTTTCAGTCCAACCGTTTCAACCAGCGCGCCGAAGGGATCGGCGCCGAGCAATTCCTCATCGCGAACGTGGGAATCGATCGCGAGAACTACGTGCTCGACTCGGCCGCCTTCGATGCGCGCTCGCGGCGCGCAGTGGACGCGCTGCAGCAGCGGCTCCGCGAGGAGCCGGGAATCCAGGGCGTCGCATTCGCGGACCGACTCCCCGTCGAGGATCAGTTCAAGTACACGATCGAGGTCGACAGTGCGACCGTCCCGCTGACCAGCGGCATCCGGCGAAGTACGCTGGTGAAGGTCGCGGGCGACTACTTCAAGGCGTTCGGGACGTCGGTGGTCGCCGGGCGCGACTTCGTCGAGAGCGACTACGCGTCCGACCGCGTGATGATCGTGAACCAATCGTTCGCGCGCTACGTGCTCGGCAACCGCAATCCCATCGGACAGCGGGTGCGCATCGTGAGCGGCGAGATCGACGCCTATGCCGGCGACCGATGGTATGAGATTGTCGGGATGGTGGAGGACTTCGGGTGGCAACTCCCCGAGCCGCAGGAGCAATCGGCCATGTACATGCCGTCGCTTCCCGTCGTTGGACGTGCCGGACAACTCGCGGTGCGGGTGCGCGATCCCGACGCGTTCGCGACGCGGGTGCGCGCGCTGGCCGCCGAGGCCGATCCGACGATCCAGCTGTCCGAGGTGAAGCCACTCGCCCTGGCGGGGGGTGGTGAGGCGAAGCTCAACTGGATCCTCACCGCCGTGGCGTGGTTGGTGGGGTTCATCGTCCTGCTGCTTTCGGCGACGGGCATTCATTCGCTCATGTCCTTCACCGTCGCGCGGCGCACGCGCGAGATCGGGATTCGCGCCGCGTTAGGCGCCGGCGCAGGTCGGATCGTCGCCGGAATCTTCTCGCGCGCTTTTCTTCAGGTGGGGCTCGGTGTCGTCGTCGGCTCGGCACTCGCGGCGCTCGGTGGACTCGGATCGGCGCGCCAAGTGCTGATCCTGCTCGGTGCCGACGCGCTCATGCTCGTGGTGGGGGTGACGGCATGCGCGGTGCCGTTGCGCCGCGCGCTGCGAATCGACCCAACCGAGGCGTTGCGTGCCGAGGGGTAGGGAGCCGACGCCCGGCGGATGTCCATGACGTCGAGTCGAGGGGCGGTTCGTGGCGAACGGGGGAGGGTGGCGCGCGTATCGCGCGCAATGCGAGCACGGCGGTGATCTGTCGTCGGTATCCGGCGCGCACCGGAACGCAGGGGACGCGCAGGGTATCGACAGTATGACACCATCCTTCCTGCGGCGACGGCACCGCGCGACTCGCGGGTGCGGTGCGACGCCTGGATGCGCGCCGTGATTCCGCCCTGGCTGCATTCGCTTGCGGTGCTCTCGCTCCTCGTGGCGGCGTTCTGCGGCGTCTGGATTGTCACGGACATCGCCAACGGCCATCGCCAACACATGTGGATCATGAACCTCGTTTGGCCGATGACCGCGCTCTACGCTGGTCCCTTGGCACTCGCGGCGTACTTCGCCGTCGGTCGGCTCTCGACACGCGCCGTGGTGGAGCAGGCCAGGGCGCGCGGCGACACGCCACCGGGAAAGAAGAAGCCGTTCTGGCAACAGGTCGGGCTAGGGGCGAGTCACTGCGGCGGCGGGTGTGCCCTCGCCGATATCATCGGTGAATGGGTGTTGTTCGCATTTCCGCTCACGCTGTTCGGGATGAGGATCTTCGGGGCGTGGGCGGTGGACTACGTGCTCGCGCTCCTCATCGGGATCATGTTCCAGTACTACGCCATCGCCCCGATGCGCGACCTGTCGTTAGGCGACGGGCTCAAGGCGGCGATCAAGGCCGACATCCTCTCGCTCTCCGCGTGGCAGGTCGGGATGTACGGCTGGATGGCGATCGTCACCTTCGCGATCTTGGTCACGAGATCCCTCCGACCGACCCGGTCTTCTGGTTCATGATGCAGATCGCGATGCTCGCCGGCTTCGTCAGCAGCTACCCGGTCAACTGGTGGCTCATTCGCTCGGGGATCAAGGAGGCGATGTAGGGAGAGGCGGACCGTCGACGGCGAGTGAGACCGCCCGAGTCGCCTGCTCACGCTGAACGCGCACGACGCGAAAGGTCTCCAGCGGAAGACGTCGAGCGAAGAACCTCTTGGATTTCTTCAAGATTTGGCTCGCACGCGTCGACACTCTCGAATACTGCGGAGGCTTTGGCGAGGTCAGCGGAGAAGGGGTGGAAACTGCAGTGAACGTGACGTTCGCTTTCACTCACTGCCTCTTCGCTTCCCCCTGGTGAAACTCGTCGACACGTCTGTCCTGAGCGCTCCCAACCACCGCGCTACACGTGCCTGGCACCGCGCGAAGGTGTGGGGCGCGTGGATAGGGCGGGGTGCGGCTGCGATCGCGCGACGCATTACTGGCGTCGGGCACGGCGCGGCGGGTGAGGAAGGACCGCGCGCGCCTGTGCAGGTGATGTTCGAGCGGGCCTCGGTGGGCATCGCGCTCGTCAGGCAGGATCGCCGGATCCTGCACGCCAACCCGGCGTTCGTGCGATTTCTCGGTCGTCCGCTCCCCGAGCTCCGTGGGTGCTCACTCTCGGACTTCGCCCACGTGGAGGATGCCGAGGCGACGCGGGAGCTGTTCGAGCGGATGCGCATCCCGGGGAGCGCGCCGACGAGCCTCGAGGCGCGCTTCGTCCGTGCCGACGGGAGCCTGCGCTGGGGGAGCCTCGGCCTAACGAGAGAAGACGATTCGGCGTCGTCGCACATCGTCGCAGTGCTTCAGGATACCTCCGAGCGAAAGCGGCTCGAGTCCCAACTCCTGCACCAGGCCTTTCACGATGCGCTGACACGCCTCCCCAACCGGGCACTCCTGCGCGACCGGATCGAGCGGGCCATCGAGCGCGCGTCCCGCGCACCGCACGGACTCACGCTGCTGCTGCTCGACCTCGACAACTTCAAGGATGTGAACGACACGCAGGGACACGCGGCGGGCGACCTGCTCCTCAAGTCCGTCGCCGATCGACTCCTGAGCGCGACGCGCGGATCGGACACGGTCGCGCGACTCGGAGGCGACGAGTTCGCGGTGCTGCTGGAGAACGTGGATGATCACGGCGGGATCGAAGCGCTCCTGGACCGGATCATCGGTTCGCTGCGGCGCCCTCTCTCGCTCCCCGGTGCGCATTCGGTGACGCCGAGCGCGAGCATCGGCGTCGCCGTGTATTCGGGAAGCGAAGGGACGGAAGAATTGCTGCGCAACGCCGACCTGGCGATGTACGACGCCAAGCTCGTGTCGCGAGGGCGGTGGGCGGTTTTCGATCCGGCGATGCACGACGCCGCACTCGAACGTGTCACGATGGAGACGGATCTCAAACAGGCGCTCGCTCGCTGCCAACTCGTCGATCGTCCGCACCTCCACAACACCGCACGCTTTCCCGCATTTGGGGCGCGCACCCCGGCGCCCGCCGAGTTCCACCTCGCGTACCAACCGATCGTGCACCTGGCGAGCGGACGCGTCACCGCGCTCGAGGCGCTCGCGCGCTGGCAGCATCCAAAGCGAGGCGCCGTGCCTCCGGACTGGTTCATTCCCGTGGCTGAGCAGAACGGGAGCATCATCGCGCTCGGACGCTGGGTACTTCGCGAGGCGTGTCGCCAGGCCGTTCGGTGGAACGAGGAGAGCGCCGCTCAACCCGTGGCGATCACGGTGAACCTCTCGGGCCGGCAGCTCGCCCGCGAAGGCATCGTGTCCGATGTCGACGCGATCCTGCGCGAAACGCGACTTGCACCCGAACTGCTCGTCCTGGAGATCACCGAAACGGCCGTCATGCAGGACGCGGCGTGCACGCTGGACCGACTCGTCGCGCTCAAGGCGCTGGGCGTTCGCCTCGCCATCGATGACTTCGGGACCGGCTACTCCTCGCTGGCGTATCTGCAGCGGTTCCCGGTCGACCTTCTCAAGATCGATCGCGTCTTCGCCGATGGCTTGCGCGACGGAGCACCGGAGAGCATGGCCCTCATCCGGACCATTCTTGCGCTGGCGCGCACACTGTCGTTGACGACGGTCTTCGAGGGGATCGAGGACGCCGCGCAATGCGCTCGCCTGCGAGAACTCGGCTGCGAATCCGGGCAGGGCTATCACTTCGGCCGCCCCATCACGGCGGACGAGGTGCTGACGCTGATGGCACGACGGACCGACGCCGATGCGTCGGTCGGCTAACCGCGCGCTGCGGGCGCGTCGAGCCCGGTCACGGCGGGTTGCCGCCGCCGCTTCAGCACCTCGGCGACGATGCGCCGCAGTTCGTCGCCGCGAAACGGCTTCTGCACGAAGCGAATCTCGCCGTCGTCCACGCTGAGGTGTTCCGACGAATAGCCGCTGGCGATGATCACTGGTGTGGTGATCCCGCGCGCCCGCATCGTCGACAAGGTGGCCGGTCCGCCCATCCCGGGCATCGTTAGGTCGAGGAGCACGAGATCGGTCATCGCCCCATCGGGCGATGCAAGCTGCATCAGCGCCGATTCGCCATCGGGGGCCTCGCGGACGAGCGCACCGGATCTCGACAACAGGCGCGCCACCGATTGCCGCACGTCGACGTCGTCGTCGACGACGAGGACGCGCGCGCCAGCAATATCGTATCGCGCTTCGCCGTTTGACCGACCATCGTCCGGGGCGTCGGGGGCGGGCGCGCTGGGGAGCGCCACGGAGAAGCGACTCCCCACGCCAGGCGTGCTCTCGACGTGCAGCGCTCCGCGATGACCACGCACGATCCCCACGACCGCTGCGAGCCCGAGTCCGCGCCCGGCCCCTTTCGACGAGAAGAAGGGATCGAAGATGCGTCGCAACGTCTCCGGCGACATTCCCGCTCCCGCATCCTCGACCTCGAGCACGCAGTACTCGCCCGCCGGCGCGTCGTTGCCGAGCACCGCTGCGCGGAACCACTCCGCGTCGAGCCGCTCGCGATGCGTCGAGACGCGTACCGTCCCGCCGCGACCGGCGGCGTCGATCGCGTCCGAGGCATTCGTGACCAGGTTGAGCGCCACCTGCCGTAGCTGCGTCGCATCGCCAGCGACCCAGAGCGGCTCCGCCTCCGAGCCGATCGTCAACGCGACACGGCGCGAGACCGACAGCCGCAACAACTCGGGAATGCTGCGCGCCAGCTCGGAGAGATCGAGCGTGCGCACGTCGAGCGTGCCGCGCCCCGCGTACACCAGCATCTGCCGACAGAGCGCCGTCGCCTGATCGACGACGGAGAGAATCGCTGTCACGTCCTCGCGCGCATCGGCAGGGAGGTCGCCCAAATCGCCGATGAGTTCCGTGCGCGCGCGGATCGCCATCAGCAGGTTGTTGAAGTCGTGGGCGATTCCGCCGGCCATCACGCCGAGGCTCTCCAGCTTTTGCCCCTGGAGCATCTTGGCGAGGAGCTGCTGCCGCTCCTCTTCGGCATGCACCTGCTTCGACACGTCGCGGAAGCTCCACACCGCGCCACTCGGTGTCCCCTGTTCCGAGGCGTGCTCGCTCCCGATGGCGGCGTGCCCCCCCGATCGGATACCGAGCGATTGCACCTGCAGCTGCCAGATGCGCGCATCCTGCAAGACGACCGCACCGGAATGCGGCGCGCCTGACGCGAGCGTCGAACGATGAGTCGGGAGTACCTCCTCCGACAGCGAGTCGAGCGACGAAGCGATCGGTGCACCCAGTCGCGGCGGGACGGACGCGCTGGGCCAGAGTTGGGTGACGGCGCGATTCACGTGCGTCACGGCATTGCCGCCGTCCGTGACGACGATTCCCTCCTCGACGCTGTCCAGCACCGCCTGCAGCCGCGTCTCTCCCCGTTCGTGGTCGGCGCGCGCGTTCTCCATCTTCGCCACCAGCGCCGCCGAGATGAGCGTTGAGATCGTGACCACGTTCACGTACAGCCAGGTGAGCGTCAGGATGTCTGTGGGCGTCCCCACCGAGAGCGGGCCGGTGGAGGCGACTGCGCCGCGCAGCGCGCACAGGCAGGTGATGAGCGCACCGAGCGCCGCGCCGCCGACGCCGAGTCGCACGGCGGCCCAGAGCAGGAGGGGGAAGGGGAGGACGAAGAGTCGCGCGCGAAGCGAGTGCACGTCGGACTCGAAGGGGATCCAGGAGGCGATGCCGATTCCCACCATCACCACGGTCAACTCGAGCCACGCGCGCGAGCTGATGCGCGAACGGAGCCGATCGAGGGTGAGGAGGACCGGCGTGAGCACGACGACGCCGATGGCGTGCGTGAGCCACCACATGATCGTGAGGCGCGCGAGGGCGCCACGCGAAACACTGCCGGAGAGGTAAAGAGACGAGACGCTGATGAGTGAGGGGAGGAAGGTCCCCAACCCCGAGCCCAGCGCGATGAGGAGG
Organism: Gemmatimonadaceae bacterium; assembly: GCA_044225935.1. GTDB lineage: Bacteria > Gemmatimonadota > Gemmatimonadetes > Gemmatimonadales > Gemmatimonadaceae > SCN-70-22. The sequence continues at coordinate 21,427 of JBGAHX010000043.1, read as the reverse complement.
AGCGTGTCGCGGACGCGTTCGAGTCGCCGGTCGAAGTGCGCGCGCCGCAGGAACCAAACGGCGAGGAAGACCTCGAGCCCGTTGGCGATCCCCGTCCCCACCACCATGATCGCGCCGGACTTGCTGAGGAGCGTGGTGAGCGCGCCGCCGAATCCGGCGCCGAGCCAGACGGGGTAGGGGCGCACGAGACCGACGCTGATCGCGATGCCGCTGGCGATCCAGATCACGCGGCGGAGCTCGACGCCCCCGCTCCCCGCCAGCTCGAGGGTGGTGTAGCCGACGATCAGGTAGACCGCCGCCACGGCAGCATTGGTCAGCAACGCGCGGCGGTCTTTGATCATGCAGGCGGGCAGGGGTGAGGTCGACGGAAGATGCGTCGTGACACACGGTTGCGCCAATGCACGAGGCAAAGGCGCCGCCTCGGAGCCGGGGAACGCGCCAGGTGCAGCACGAACGATCGACACGCGACCAGCGCCAGTAGCGGTGCATGGCGGGGTTCCGAGGGGTGGCGGCGCGTGCACCGGAGGGCGAGCGCTGGCTACCTCTCCCGGGAGATGAGCGCGCTGTCCAGCGGTCTATATATAGAAAGTAGAATTTACAGTCGGGGCCGGATCGCTACGTTGGGAGTCCGCAGCCGCGATCGCTCGCGTCCGTGCGCCCAGGTGCACGCACGCGCGTTCGCTGACTCCTGCTGCGTGGTCGCACTACTTCGACCTGTCCCGCCATGACGTTCGTCACTTCCCTCCTCGACACCGTCACGCTCGGCTCCGATCGCCCGATCCGGCGATTGCTGGCCTACTACGCACTGTTAGTCTCAGTCGCGGCGCTGGCGCTGTGGCTGTTCCCGCTGGCGTCGGCGGTCCTGTTCGACGACCCGCTGCAGGCGGCCGCGCGCGCGCCGTTCCTCCTGCGCGACGGTCTGTCGACCGTCCCGGCCGAGTTGCTGGACAATTCCGCGTCGGGGGCGATGACCCTCGTGCTCATCGCCATCGCCCTCACGGGAACGCTCGTCCTCATGCTTCCGGTCTCGTGGGTCTACATGTCGGCCCGTCAGGTGCGCGGCCACAGCCAGGCGATCGTGCAGACGCTCATCATCCTCCCGATCGTCGTCGCGGGGATCGTCTTCGTGGTGCGCAACTCGCTGGCGCTCGCCTTCAGCCTCGCCGGCGTCGTCGCCGCGGTGCGGTTCCGCACCACGCTGCGTGATGCGCGCGACGTTGTCTTCATCTTCCTCGCCATCGGCGTCGGCTTTGCCGCCGGCGTGTACATGCTCGGCCTGGCGTTCCTGGTGTCGGCGTTCTTCAACATCGTCATGCTCCTCAGCTGGCGATACAGCTTCGGCCGGAGCGTGCTGGTGCCGACGGCTGCCGCGCAGTGGCGCGAGCCGCTCACCTCCCTCGCCTCGACGAACGGGACGCAGAAGGTCCCCGACCGCGAGCTCCTCCTCGCGCTCTCGGCCGACCACGTGTCGGCGCTGGCGCAGCGCTTTGCGCGCGTCAATGGCGTGGTGAACGGGAAGAAGAAGCGCCGCTACAACTCGGTGCTCACCGTGCTCTCCGATCGCGTCAACGATGCGCAGCCGGTGGTCGAGCACGTGCTGGGGGAGATGACGAAGCGTTGGGCGCTGGATGAGGTCGTGACCAACTCCGGAAAGCCATCGGAGATGCACTATCTCGTGCGTCTCTCGAAGGATGTGTCTCGCGACGAGCTGATCACGGCGGTGCGGGCCTCGGGAAACGGGACGATCAGCAGCGTCGACCTCGAGGTCTCGTCGGAATTGCACGAGCAGGACGCATGAGCGTCGCGGAAGCTGGCATGCGCGTGCTCCTTCCGCTCCTGGCGGCGATCGCCTGCCGGGAGCCCGGGAGCGGCGCTCGCTCTGCCGTTCAATCGACGGGAGACGCGCGCGCCGAAGCGGTGTCGGCGCGACGCACCAACGCGGTGCAGCGAGACAGCGCCGGGCCGATCGCGTTGTGGGTACTCCCGACGTCGCTCGCCGAGATCTCGGGGATCGCGACGCTGAGCGACGGACGCGTGGTGGCACACGATGACGAACGTGCACGTGTGGTGGTGCTCGATCCGGAGCGCGGCGTCGTGCTCAAGGAGTTCGTGGTCGGACATCGCGGCATCAAGGGCGACTTCGAGGGGATCACGGTCTCCCCCGACGCGATCTACCTCATGACGAGCAACGGCCTGATCTACGCATTCAAGGAAGGCGACGACCGCAGCGAGGTTCCGTACACGCGATTCGATACGCGGCTGGGAAAGGAGTGCGAGTTCGAGGGAATCGCCTACGACGCAGCAGAGCGCGCCCTCGTGCTTCCATGCAAACATGCGAAGCAGAAAGGGGTCAAGCGCGACGTCGTGCTGTTTCGCGTCGCACTCCCACTCTCCAAGGATCTGCAGATCACGCGCAGTGCCATCGACATCGAGCAGTTCCGCGGGACGCGCGACTGGAAGGCGTTGCACCCGTCGGACATCGCCATCGATCCGACGACGGGAAACTACGTACTCGTCGCCTCGCTGGAGCACGCGCTGCTCGAGATCACTCCCGACGGTCGCGTCGTCGTCGCCGAGCCACTCCCAGGGCGCCATCCGCAGGCCGAGGGCGTCGCCTTCAGTCGTGATGGAGACCTGATCGTCAGCGACGAGGCGAACGGTGGGCCGGCCACGATAGCGCTGTATCGCTGGCCGCTCTTCCCGCAGTCGGCGACGGCGATGGAGGACAAGCCATGACGGCACACGAGCGGGTCGGCAAACCGCGGATTGCGCAACGAATCATGATCGCATCGCGCCGTGTGGTACTCGCAGCGTGCGCGGCCGCCCCGGCGCTGCTGACCGCGGCACCGACCGCCGATGCGCAGGGACATGATCGCCCGCACGCCATTTCGGCTTCGGCGCCGCCGGGATCCTCGCGCGTCCCGGTGCGAGCGCGCGACAGCGTCGTGGTGACCGCCAACCCGGAGTTTGCAGCTGGCGAGACCAAGCGATACTTCATGGGCGACACCTATCGCGACTTCTGGACGCGACGCATCACCGTCCCGGTGGTCGATCTCGGGCAATTCGCCAGCGGACTCACGGCGACCGAGGAAGGGGGAGGGAATCAGACGCGCTCCCTGCGGTTCAAGTCGCCCGATGGGCGCGAATGGACCTTTCGCCCGCTCACCAAGGACAAGCTGAACGTGATCGAGGCGTGGGAAGGGACGCCGGTCATGTCGCTCTTTCGCGATGGGCTGAGCGGGTCGTTCCCCGCCGCGCCTGTCCTGGCGCCGGCGATTCTCGATGGCGCTGGGCTCGTGCACCCGACGCCGCAGCTCGTCGTCCTCCCCGACGACGAGGCGTCGCTCGGCAAGTTTCGCAAGGACTTCGCCGGACGGCTCGGGACGATCGAAGAGCACGTGAGCGATGGCGACGACGGTCCGCTCTTCGGTAATGCGGTGCGCATCATCGACAGCGATCACCTGATCAAGCAGATGAACGCGTCACCTGGGCGCCACGTGAACGCACGCGAGATGCTCAAGGCGAGGCTGGTCGACATCTACCTCGGCGATACCGATCGCCACCGCGACCAGTGGAAGTGGGGGCGCATGCATGCGGGCGACTCGCTCTTCACGCCGATCCCGCGCGATCGCGACCAGGTCGTCGCGACGCACGACGGGCTCTTGTTGCAGCTGGCGAGACTGGCCAAGCCGTATCTCGTCGTCTTCGACAGCACCTATCCGAAGGTCGAGAAGATGGTCGGATACGCCCGTGACCTGGACGACCGCTTGCTGGCGGAGCTGCAGCGAGCGGTGTGGGACTCGGTCGCCCGCGAGCTGCAACTCGCGATCACCGACTCCATCATTCACGACGGCGTGCGGGCGATGCCGGCCGAGTTCCAGCCGCTTCTGGTTGGAGTGGAGGGAAAGCTCCGCGCCCGGCGCGATGCGATTCCACGGGCGGCAAGCGATTACTACGCCTCGCTCGCGCGCGTGGTGAGCATTCACGCCACCGATTCGAGCGATACGGCGCGCATCGAGCGTGCGCGCGACGGCTCGGTGCGCGTGACGCTCGGCGATGCGGGCGCGCCGTGGTTCTCGCGGCGCTTTGTTCCGCGCGAGACAAAGGAAGTACGCATCTACCTGCACGGGGGCGACGACCAGTCGACGGTGGTAGGGGAGAGCGGGGGAGGGATCACGGTGCGAGTGGTTGGCGGCGGTGGGACCAACAGCTTCGTCGATTCGACCGTGAGGAGAGGAGGGGCGGGGAGCACGCGCGCGTACGATGTGGGGAGGGGGCGCGACGAGTATTTCGATCCCGACAGCGCCTTCAATCGCCTGCCGTGGCTCCTCCTCTACGGCGATACGCTGCGCCCCGCCACGGACTTCGGGACGCGCCTGCAGCCGACCGCGTCTCTCTCGTTAGGGCGCGGGCTCGGCTTCGTCCCCGGCATCGGTGTACGCCGCGTGGGGTACGGATTCAGGAGTGCACCGTACCGGAGCATGCTGGCCGCGCAGGTGCAATACTCGAGCGCTGTCGATGGTTTTCGCATCGCGCTGCAGGGCGATGTGCGCCCGGCGGAGACGCGCTTCCATTTCGGGGGCGAGGGTGAAGTGACCGAGTTCGCCGTGATTCAGTACGGCGGCCAGGGGAACGACCTCCCGCACTTCGAGGACGAGTTCCACGAGGTGCACCAGCGGCAGTGGATCGCGCGCCCGTGGGTCGGGATGCTGCTCGGGCTCAACCACGGCGTGATGCTTGGCCCTGTCGTCAAGCGAGTCGCGACCGACCGCATGGCGCAGACGTACCTGGCCGCGACGCAGCCGTACGGGAGTGGTGATGTGACGCAGCTCGGCGTCGAGCTGCGCATCACGCACGATTCCCGCGACAATGCGTCGAATCCACACCGCGGCGTCCGTGCCCAGGTGACGGCGACGTCGTACGCAGCTGCGGGAGGCGTTACGTCGCCATTCCAGCGCGTGGCGGCGTTCGCCACGACGTACATTCCGATTCCCGTCCGCAAGGAAGCGACGCTCGCGCTGCGTGCAGGCGGGGCGAAGCTGTTCGGCACCTATCCGTTCTACGAGGCGGCGTTCCTCGGCGGCGGGGAGAACCTGCGCGCGATGCACTACCAGCAGATTGCCGGCGATGCATCGGCATATGGCAACGCCGAGTTGCGGGTGCCACTCGTGCGCGTTCCGTTGGTCTTGCCGTGGAAGATCGGTCTGCTCGGCTATGGTGAAGCGGGGCGTGTATCGGTGGACGGCGAGAGCGGTGGCGGATGGCACCGTGCCGTGGGGGGCGGGCTATCGATCGGCGTGCTCGGACCGGCGGCCGGCATTTCGATTCTCTACACCAACAGCCGCGAGCGCCGCTGGATCTTCGGTACGGGCGTCAGCTTCTGACTCTTCGTCGCACCCTGCGTTCACGCGTTCATCCCAGGCATTCGATGTCGTTGCGTCGTCGCGGATTTCCGCATCTTCTGGTACTGGTCGTTGCCGCGTGTTCGATTGCCTGCCCGCCACCGGTGAAAGTCACGCCGCCGCCGGCCACGGCCGCCGCCGAAGAGGTGGCACTGGCCGGGGCGTCGGTCCTGATCGGGGCCGGCGACATCTCCACCTGTCCCTCGAATGGCGATGAGCTCACCGCCGCGCTGGTCGACAGCGTACTAAAGGCCGATAGCGTGGCGGGCGTGAAGGACCAGGTCTTCGCGGCGGGCGATGTGGTCTATCCGTCGGGACGCACGGAGGACTTCGCACAATGCTGGGGGGCGTCGTGGGGGAGTCCCGATCGCCGCATCATGGCGAAGATCAAACCCGTCCCCGGAAATCACGAGTACGACACGCCGGGTGCGGCGCCGTACTACGCCTACTTCGGCGACGTCGCGGGGACGGCGGGGAAAGGGTACTACAGCTACGACCTCGGCGAGTGGCGCGTGTACGCGCTCAACAGCGAGATCGCCGTGGATGGGAGTTTTTCGGCAGAGGAGCGGCGCTCGCAGGAGGAGTGGCTCAGGAAGGACCTGGAGGACAACAAGAAGAAGTGCGTGCTGGCCTACTGGCATCATCCGCGCTACAGCTCGTCCTACCACAAGAGCGATCCGGCGCTGGTGGCACTCTTCCAGATTCTTTACGACGCGGGGGCGGAGATCGTGATTTCGGGGCACGATCATACCTACGAACGCTTCGCCCCCCAATCGCCGAATGCAGTACTCGACACGCTGCGCGGCGTGACACAGATCGTGGTGGGGACCGGGGGCGCAGACCTGCGCGGCTTCTACGACCCCGCGCCCCACTCCGTCGCGCGCGTGCAGGGGCATCACGGCGTGCTCAAGCTGACGTTGGGTGCCGGCGGCTATCAGCACGCCTTTCTCGACACGAGCGGGCGGATCTGGGATCCGGGCTCGGGAAGCTGCCACTAGACGCCACCTCACGAAGCGGGGAGAGCTTTGCGGCGGCGCCGCGAGCCTGCGCCAGGACTGCTCGTTGTGACATGCCCCGTGAGTCGTCGCGCGCGTTGACGATCCCGCCCTCGCATTGCTGACTCTTGGACCGGGCTACATAATAGCGCCACTTCCGGGGGGTAACCCCGTGTGCGCAGGCGTCAACGTGAGCCCAGGACCTCTGCATGCAACGTTCGCTGCCGGTGATGCAACAGCGTGGATTCGGCGAGACGCTTCGCCGAGATACGTGGTGGATCCCTAACGTCATCGTCGTCACGATCCTCAGCAGCTTCCTGGCCTACGCGACGTGGGCCGCCTTCCAGAACGCGAACTACACGTTCGGCCCGTATCTCTCGCCGTTCTATTCGCCCGAACTCTTCGGCGCGTCGCCGCATGCGTGGTTCGGTCCCAAGCCGGGGTGGTGGCCGGGATTCATTCCGTTCTCGCCAGCGCTGATCATCCTTCCGGTCCCGGCGCTCTTTCGATTCACCTGCTACTACTATCGCGGCGCGTACTACAAGGCGTTCTGGGCCGACCCGCCCGCGTGCTCGGTTGGTGAACCGCGCAAGACGTACTGGGGCGAGCGCACCTTTCCGCTGGTGATGCAGAACTTTCATCGCTACGGACTGCTTTTGTCGTTTGTCTTCCTCATCTTCCTCTGGCACGACGCCTGGCTGGCGTTGTGGTGGGAGGGGGCCGATGGTGCGAAGCACTTCGGTATCGGCGTCGGAACGATCGTGATGTTCATCGACGTCTGCCTGCTGTCCGGCTACACGATCGGCTGCCACTCGATGCGCCATGTGGTCGGCGGGATCATGGACCGCATGTCGAACGCGCCGATCCGCAAGCTCGCCTACGACTGTTCGAGCGCCTGCAATCGCGGCCACATGAACTGGGCCTGGTGCTCGCTCTTCTCGGTGGCACTCACCGATGTCTACATCCGGCTCTGCGCGTCGGGCGTCATCACCGACCTGAGGATCCTCTAGTGGCGGAATACGAGAGGGTCGAGCACGACGTCCTCGTGATCGGTGCGGGTGGCGCCGGTCTGCGCGCGGCGATCGCCGCCGCGGCAACGGGGCAGAAGGTGGGACTCGTCTGCAAGTCGTTGTTGGGGAAGGCGCACACCGTGATGGCCGAGGGAGGTGTCGCCGCGGCGATGGGGCACGTCGACGACCGCGACAACTGGCGCGTGCACTTCGCCGACACGATGCGTGGCGGGCAGTACATGAACAACTGGCGCATGGCCGAGCTGCACGCCAAGGAGGCGCCGGATCGTGTGCGCGAGCTCGAGGCGTGGGGCGCCGTCTTCGATCGGACGCCTGACGGGCGCATCCTGCAGCGCAACTTTGGCGGACACCGCTATCCACGTCTCGCCCACGTGGGCGACCGCACCGGGCTCGAGATCATCCGCACGCTGCAGGACCATGCGATCCACCTCGGCATCGACGTGCACATGGAGGTTACCGTCGTCCAGCTCTTCAAGGACGGCGAGCGGGTGTGCGGGGCGATCGCCTACGATCGCGAGCGCGGGCGCTTTCGCCTCTTCTCCGCCGGCGCGGTCGTCCTTGCAACTGGCGGCGTTGGGCGCGCCTTCCAGATCACCAGCAACAGCTGGGAATACACCGGCGACGGGCACTCGCTCGCCTACGAAGCCGGCGCCGAACTGATCGACATGGAGTTCGTGCAATTCCACCCCACCGGGATGGTGTGGCCGCCGAGCGTGAAGGGGATCCTGGTAACCGAAGGGGTGCGCGGCGAAGGCGGGGTGCTGCGCAACTCGCTGGGGAAGCGCTTCATGTTCGACGACATCCCGGCCAACTACAAACCCCAAACGGCCGACAACGAGGAGGAGGGGTGGCGCTACACGCAGGGCGACAAGAACGCGCGCCGCCCGCCCGAACTCCTCACCCGCGACCACGTGGCGCGCTGCATCATGCGCGAGGTGCGCGAAGGGCGGGGGAGCCCGCACGGCGGCGTCTTCCTCGACATCGCCTGGATCAAGGAGCGCATCCCCAAGGGAGCGGAGCACATCAAGAAGAAGCTCCCGTCTATGTATCACCAGTTCATGCAGCTGGCGAACATCGACATCACCGCCGTCCCGATGGAGGTGGGGCCAACGACGCACTACATCATGGGCGGGATCCGCGTCGACGGTGACACGCAGATGACGAGCGTTCCCGGGCTCTTCGCAGCCGGCGAATGCGCCGCGGGCCTCCACGGTGCGAACCGACTCGGCGGCAACTCGCTCTCCGACCTCCTGGTGTTCGGCAAGCGCGCCGGCGAGTACGCCGCGCAGTTCGTCGCCGAGCGTGGTCGGGCGAGCGTTGCAGCTGCCGATGCCGACGCCGCGGTCACCGCGGCGCTGGCTCCATTCGAGCGGGAGGGAGGAGGGGAGGCCGCCTTCACCATCCAGCACGAGCTGCAGGGGATGATGCAGAAGCTCGTCGGGATCGTGCGCCAGGATGGGGAGATGCGCGAGGCGCTCGGCCACCTCGCTGGGCTGCGCGACCGCGCGGCGCGCGCGGCGGTGCAGGGAAACCGCGAATACAATCCCGGGTGGCACACCGCCCTCGACCTCCGGCACCTGCTGACCGTGTCAGAAGCGATCACGCTCGCCGCACTGGAGCGCAAGGAGAGTCGCGGCGGTCACTTCCGCGACGACTTCCCCGACAAGGACGCCGAATTCGCGAAGTTCAACATCGTCCTTCGCAAGGATGGCAACGGCGCGATGCAGCTCGAACGCCGTCCGATCGCACCGCTCCCCGCCGAGCTGGCGGCGATCATCGACGAGCAGAAGTCGTAGCGTTCTCCCGTATCTCCAGTGATGCCCTCACGCTAACCAGGGAATACCAGATGGCCGCGACGACGTTCAAGATCTGGCGCGGAGAACGCGGGAACGGCGCGTTCAACGACTACACGACCGACGTGACCGAGGGGATGGTGGTGCTCGACGCGATGCACCAGATCCAGGCCGAGACGGCGAGCGACCTCGCCGTCCGCTGGAACTGCAAGGCCGGGAAGTGCGGCTCCTGCTCCGCCGAGATCAACGGGAGCCCCAAGCTCATGTGCATGACGCGCATGGACGAGCTTCCGGCCAACGAGCCGGTGACGGTGGAACCGATGCGCGCCTTCCCGCACGTGCGCGACCTCGTCACCGACGTCTCGTGGAACTTCGAGGTCAAGAAGAAGATCAGGAAGTTCACGCCGCGCCCGCCCGATGCACCGGATGGAACGTGGCGCATGGCGCAGAGCGACGTCGATCGCGTGCAGGAGTTCCGGAAATGCATCGAGTGCTTCCTGTGCCAGGACGTCTGCCACGTGCTTCGCGATCATCACAAGCACGACGAGTTCATCGGGCCGCGATTCCTCGTCTACTCGGCGGCGCTGGAGATGCATCCGCTTGACACCGAGGACCGACTGCGCGATCTCAAGGAGGACCAGTCCATCGGCTACTGCAACATCACGAAGTGCTGCACGAAGGTGTGCCCGGAGCACATCACCATCACCGACAACGCGATCATCCCGCTCAAGGAGCGCGTGGTCGACGAGTTCTACGATCCGGTGGTGAAGCTCGTGCGCCTGCTGCGGGGGAAGAAGCGATGAACGACACGCGCCCAGCACTCAAGTCCATCTCGCATGGTGGGATTGCCGCGGCCCTCAAGAAGGCCAACCGGTACCGTCTGCTCAACGACTCGATCGCCGCCGAGAGCATCTGCCTCGATGTGCTGGCCGTCGACCCGAACCAGACCGACGCGCTCGTTATGCACGCGCTGTCGATCACCGACCAGTTTCCCAGCGGTCGCGCGGAGGATCTCTCGCGCGCGGGTACGGCCGTCGACCAGCTGAGCGATCCGTACCAGAACGCGTACTACCACGGCGTCATTTGCGAGCGGTGGGCGAACTCGCTGCTCAAGCGCGGATTGCCGCGGAGCGCCGAGATGGCCTACGACTGGATCGAGAAGGCGCTCGGGTGGTATGCGAAAGCCGAGTCGATGGCCGAGCCGGGGAACGACGAGGCGATCCTGCGCTGGAACACCTGCGTGCGGATGCTCGACCGGAATCCCAACCTCAAACCGCGCGAAGCGGAACCGTGGGAGCCGAGTTTGGAGTAGCGGTGCGATCGTCGCGCGCTATTGGTCAGCGGGCTGGTGAAAGTTGAGGATGTAGCCGTTCAGGTCGCGCAGGGCGAACTCGCGACCGCCGTAGAACGGGTCGTAGATGTCCGTCTGGAAGACGATGGTCGGTGCCGCGCCGGCTGGCGCGCGGAGCGCATCGCGCGCCTCTTGCAGCTGCCGGGCGCGAAACGCGCCATACAGTGCGTCGATGCCGTCGACGTAGAACCAGAGGCTGGGCTTCGGCTCCCCAAGTCGCGTGGCGGCGCTGAACATCACCTCGGCGTTGCCGAATTTCACCATGCCGAAGTTGAGCACGCCGTCCTCGCCGTAACGCGCGACTTCGGTGAAGCCGATGGACGTGTACCACGCGAGCGTTGCCCCGATGTCGAGCACGGGAAGCATCACCGATCCATGACGCACTCGACTGGCGAGCGTCGCGACCGATGCGATGCCGCTTTCGCCGCCGGTCGCCGGAAGCGTTGCGCCAGCCGCCGTTAGGCGCTCCATCGCCTCGCGATCGCCGGCCATGATGGCCGAGAGGAGTGGGGTGTCGCCGCGCCCGTCGATCGCGGTGACATCGGCGCCCAGCTCGAGGAGAAGCGACAACAGGTCGTGACGCCGCTGGCGCAGCGCGAAATGGAGCGGCGTGAGCGCGCCATCGAAGTGCGAGAGACGACGGTCGAGCGCGCGAGGATCGTCGCGAACCACCTCGCGGACCAGCGCGGCGTCGCCGAGTGCGAGTGCCGAGAAGATGTGGTGCCGCGCCCCCGCGCCCACGAGCTGAGCGATGGTCGCCGTGCGCGCCTCGGCGATGGTTCGGTCGTCGGAAAATACGGTCGCCCAGCCAATGACATCGAGCGCGTGCGCGTCGCCAATGCCGTGCACGTCGCAACCGTGCTCGATGAGGGTGCGCACGACCTCGGAATGGTGCGCAGCGGCGCCCCAGTGGAGCGGCGTCGTGTTGTCTCCGTGCTCGCACGCATCCACGGTTGCGCCGTGCGCGAGCAGCGCGCGCACGATTGCCGCGTGACCGCTGCGCGCCGCCGAGTGCAACGCGGTCCATCCGCCATGCCCTTCCTCGCGCGCTGCAGTGGCGAGTGAGGGATCGGCCGCCAACATCGCGCGGACGACCGCCTCGTCTCCGCTCTCGCAGGCGTGCAGGAAGTCCGCGACGGTGTGCGAATGCGGCGTGTCGTTAGGTGGATTCATGGCAACGACAAGTGGCGAGGGTCACGAAGCACTGATCGTCACGAAGTAGCCATCCGGATCGCGGAGCGAGAATTCCGGGGTTCCGGTGTTGTCGTTCACGTGCGGCTCCTCTTCGAGCGCCCACGCCGACTTTCGCACGCGGGCAAGCGCCGCATCGTAGTCTTCCACGCGGAAAAAGAGGATCAGCCCGTTGCCCGCCGACTCGCGTGCTGGTGCCACGAGCGTCGGGTGTTCGTGCGCCCCCCAGGCGTGCAGCGCCAAAAGTACCTCGCCGTCGTCGTCCGAGATCAGCGTGAAGTAGTCGTGCGCGGGCGGTGACGGGGCGATGCCGAGCAATGTCTCGTACCAGGCATTGCTCGCTGCCACATCGCGCACGCCGATGATCGTCCACAGTCGTCGCATCACCGAATGGGCTGGCGTGGGATCTCTCGAGCGGGAGCGAGCGCGCGCTGCACGCTAGCGCCGCACGTCATAGCGCAGCGCGACCATGCCGCTGGTGTACGCATTGACTTCCGTCAGATGCAACGCCACGTCGCGATCGAGGCGGTCGAAGAAGGGGAGTGCGTGTCGGGCATTGTGCGAATGCGAGAGGTGGCGCGAGCGATCGCAGCGGCTACGTGAACGTCGCCTCGCTCCCGACAAATCTTCGGCCTACGATTCGAGCTGCACAAGGTGATGGCGCGACGCGCCGATGACCCGGCGGGTGACGCGTCAGGAGACTGACGTCGCGGCCTCGCATCCTGCGACACAGGTGCGGTAGTAGTTTCTCAGCAAGCGACGGTCGTAGGGAGCGTGAACCGTGCGGATGGCGTTCTCGCGGAAGAGCGAGAGCTGCCGACGCACCGCGTCGCGACGCACCTGTCGAGTCGTGGCGGCGGCGACCCCCGAGGCGGTCGTCATCAGGAGCTTGAGGATCACCACGTTGCCTTCCGCGCATTGACGGATCTCGTCGAACGCGAGGCTCAGCAACGCGCTGAACGTTACGCCGCACGGAAGGACGCGCACTTCGTCGTCCACGCGTTCGAGCGGCACCTCGATCCTGCGCCCTGCGGTCCGCGTCAGGATCACGCCGAGATAGTGAATGCAGCTCACGGCGGTAGTCGTGTCGTTTACGCCCGGCGAAAGCGCCTTGAGGGCGATGTCGACTAGCTGTCGAATGCCGAATCCCGGATCCTGTTCGACGGTGCGATAGAGGCCGATCGTGAAGGCGTCCGCTACCAGGTCCGGGAGGCGCTCCCGCGCGCCGTCCTCCTCGCTATCCTCTGCCCCGCCGCCATTAGGTGGCGAAGCGATAGACGCCATCGACGTTCCTTCCATCAGGAACTCTCCTGCGCAACAGTCGACCCGCACGAGGCGAGCGCGCTCCGAGGCAAGATGCAGGATCGCCTTCATGTCCACGGACTGCACGTATCCCGACCTCGGCGCTGGCACGGGCACCCACTGCTCGACGCCGGCGGCGAGCGCAATGGCGAGGCGTCGGTCGGCCTCCAGCAACCGCTCGGCGGCGGCGTCAAACGCATCGGGAAAGAGCCGGTCGATGCTCGCCGTCGTCTCGGATGTCACGCGTGCGATGATCTGGGTGGCTTGCAGCGAGCTCGCGATGTGGTGGACGGCGAGGATGAGTACCACGAGGCCAACGATTCCAAGCAGCATGCCGAGGACGACCGCGAGCGACGGCACGAAGACGTCCGGTTCCCCACCCCGGATGGTGCGAAGGACGACGATGCAGTAGGCGAAGATGCCGACGAAGGTCCCCAGCATGAGCTGGTTGGGACGATCGCCAAGAAAGTTGCGCAGGATGCGCGGCGTATACTGGCTCGAGGCCTGGGTGACCGCGAGCAGCGTGAGCGAAAATGTGAGCCCCGCCACGGTGATCATCCCGCTCGACACCGCACCGAGGATTGACCGCGAACTTGCGGCGTTGGCGCCGAACAGCAGCGGCCAACGGGCGAGCACCTGGCGATCGACATGTGTCGAGACTTCCACCATCCCGACGGCGAGGACGAGGAAAGCCGCGACGACAACGGACGGGACGAACCAGAGCGTTCCGAGCAGTCTGTCCCGGAGAACGCGCAGCTTGTTGAGGATCATGGCAGGATCCTCTCGAATCCGAGAATGCCACGCACGCGCCTGACGAGCTGATTCACTGTCCGAACTCTCTCCCTGTCGTTTGAGTGTCAAACCGCCGCTCACGCGCGATTGCTCCCGAGGCACAGGCTCTCACGCCTCGCGTTGCGGATGCGCCACCGCCAGCTGCCGCGTAGCATCGTGCATGCGCGCACCGAATTGGCACACCTTCGTGCGCAGCTACTCACCAATGACGACCTGCTCGCCCATCTTCGGGAGCAGGGGGTGGAGACGGTAGCGGAAGTGCGCCGGTGCCAGCTCGAAAGCGACGGACAGATCAGCGTATTGCGAGCGAACGGAGAAGCCGCGTCCCGACCCCACCGGCGGCGCTCCTGAGACAGCAGTCATCCGCCGCGGTGTCCGCCGAGGATAGGGAGAACTTCTCCCGTGATGTAGCTCGAGCACACGGGTGCGGCAAGGAAGACGTAGGCCGGAGAAATCTCCTCGGGCTGCGCCGGCCGCTTCATCGGTACGCTCCCTCCAAACTCGGCCACGTGCTCGGGAGAGGCGTCGGCGGGATTGAGCGGTGTCCAGACCGGGCCGGGTGCGACGGCGTTCACGCGAATTCCGCGTGGAAGGAGCATCTCGGCGAGCGATTGGGTGAGGGCGTGGATTCCGCCCTTCGTGGTGGCATAGTCGACAAGGCGCTTGTTGCCGCGCAAGCCGGTGACCGACCCCGTGTTGATGATCGCACTCCCTTCGGTGAGGTAGGGGACGGCCGCCTTCACCATGTGAAAATAGCCGTAGAGATTGGTCTTGAGTGTGAGATCGAAGTGGTCGAGAGACAGGGCGTCGAGTGTCTCCGCGTGTTCCTGGTACGCAGCGTTGTTGACGAGGATGTCGAGGCGGCCGAGCTGGTCGACCACGGATGCAACGGCCGTTTGGCAGAACTCGAAATCGGTGACATCTCCCGGCAGCAGGAGACAGAGTTGTCCTTCGCCCTCGACCGCGTCGCGCGTCTGCTCCGCATCGGATTGCTCCACGGGGAGGTAGACGATCGCGACATCGGCACCCTCGCGTGCGTAGAGCACCGCGACCGAGCGGCCGATCCCCGAATCTCCCCCGGTGATGAGGGCGACGCGCCCCTCGAGCTTTCGCGAACCCTGATAGTCGGGCGCGAAGTACCGCGGTGCGGGATCGAGCTCCGATTCCAACCCTGGCTTTCTCAGATGCTGCTTCGGAAGCGGAGGCGCGGGCTGCGGGCGCGTTCCCGCCTGGGTGGAATCTCCCCGCTCTTGGCCCTTGCCCCTCCCGGCCTTCGAACGCTTCGCGTTCGCGCGGCGTGCATCGCGGCGGTCGACCTCGAGCTGGACGTCGCGCTGGCGGCGCGTGGTCTCCTTCGCGCGGGCCTTCGTGCCCGGCTTGGCATCTTTGTGCGGCATGGAATGCTATCTCACTGTAGGTGGCGATCGCAGTCGTCTCACACGCTACGCCATGCGCCGCGCGGCAGCCATTTCACAGAGGTGGTGCGTCTACCTCACCCAAAGGGATGATGCGGGGCACAGGTGGCGCGCGAAGGCGTGCGCGGCCGGACGCTCCACGTTGCCGTCAATAGGCGCTGGGCGACTCCACCCGCTCGGGTTGAAATCCCATCCCGATCCAGCGCCCGGCCAGCCGGCGAATGAGCGGTGCGATGAGCACGAGGAGCCAGCGCACGTACCACGGGGGCGAGACGGGCTGGTCAGGCGAGCGGCCGCGCGAGAACAGGTTGGCATGCACGACTTGCTGGAGCCACTGCGTCTTGCGGGTGGGGGGTTCGCGCCGGCGTTGCACAGTGGCGAGGAGTGGGTCGGTCACCCGCCCCTCGAGCAGTGGCGTCGCGAGGATGTTCGCCGTGGCGACGGCATCCTGGATTGCGAGGTTGATTCCTACTCCTCCCACCGGCGACATCGCATGTGCAGCGTCGCCGATGAAAAGCAGACCGGACTCGAACCATCGTGTCAGCCGGTTGATCTGCACCGTGAGCAGCTTCACCTGGTCCCAGGCGCGCAAACCTTGCGCAACATCTCGCAGGGGAGGAGCCACGTCGGCGATCGTGTCACGAAACTCGCCCAGTCCAGCGTCCCGAATGGCGGGGAAGGCTCCCTTGCGGATGATCATCGCCGCCTGGTAGTGGTCGCGCCGCGGGATGGTTACGACGGCGCGTCCGTTCCGAACCCACCCGAGCGTATTGCCATCATCGTGCGCGGGGCGGTCGAGTCGAAACCAGAGCACATCAATGGGGATCCCCTTCGCTTCGACCGCGAGCGACGTGGCAGCGCGCAGCGTCGAGCTGCGTCCGTCAGCTGCAACAACGAGATCGGCGCGGATCTCGTACTCCTCGTCCCCGTCGCGACAGGTAATGCCAACGACCCGCCCTTTCTCTCGCACCAGTCCGGTCGCCTCGACGTGCATGCGCAGGTCGAACGTGGGAAAGCGCTTCCCGTTGCGCGCCAGCAGGTCGAGGAAGTCCCACTGGGGCGCGAAGCCGACGAACGGGCAGATGGTGTCGAGATGCTCGAGCGTCGGTCCCTTCACCGCTCGACCGTCGACGCGAACGACCGGCTGCTGCGTGCGAAAATCGACGATGGGGAGAAACTCGTCGAGCAGGCCGAGCTGGTGGAGCACCGCCATGGTGGACGGATGGACGGTATCGCCGCGAAAGTCGCGCAGGAAGTCACGGTGCTTCTCGAGCACCGTCACGCGCACTCCGGCCCGCGCGAGCAGATAGGCGAGGAAGAGGCCGGCGGGGCCGCCGCCGGCAATGCAGCAGGTGGTGGAGTGGTCACGAGCTGACGCTCGTCGAATCGCCGTCATCGTGGTCGGGCATCTCCCCATTTCGGCAGGGCGAGTCGACGCGCTACCGTGGCCTGTTCCGACGCTACCACGCTACTTCCGCTGCAGGAGCATACATGGCGCGCATCTACATGGTTCCGGTGAAGACCTGGTACATCGAGCGCGCCGTCTGGCTCATCGCCGGAACGGTGATGCTCGCCGCGACGGTGCTGGCGTATTACGTGGACCCGCGCTTCATCCTCCTGGCGACAGCCACCGGAATCGCGTCGATCGTGGTCGCGCTCACCGGCTTTTGCGTCGTCGGCAACATCCTGCACCGATTCGGGATGCCGTCACGACTGGCGGACGCGGCGCCCGCCGCGCGCTACTATCGCATTCGCACGGACTCGTGGTACCTCGAGCGGCGCATCTACGCGACAGTCGGCGTGAACATCACGCTCGCATCGATCCTCTCGCTCGTGCACACACCCTGGTGGCTCGCCTTCACCGCGTTTGTCGGCGGCGCGATGTACTGGTTCGCCGCGACGGGGTTTTGCATCATGGCCAACATGCTGTACTGGATCGGCGCGGAGCCGCGGCTGGCGCCGGAGTACGCGCGGCCGCAGCGGGTGCCGGCGCCCGAGCACCAGCCACGCCGCGTTGGCGCCTGAGTATCGCGTAGTTACTGCCGGCGCGTGCCTTGTGTGCGCCTAGTTGCCAGCAGCAGCCGTCGTTGGTGCACAGCGGTGTCCCCAGCGTTGCAGCTGGGCGATCACCGCGCCCACCAGGATGTCGAGCTGCTCCTCGACTGAGGCGCTGAGCGCGGTGCCCAGTTCCACGCAATCCGGTTGCAGGCCGATGGCGACGATCCTGGATGGAAGGCGCCCGCGCCATTCGGCAACCGCGAGCGCGTCCTTCATGTCCACCTGGTGCGGGGAGAGCTTGCGCGACAGGTAGATGGGGAGGCGTTCCCGCGAGAGTTCGATGAGCGACCCCGGTGGCGCGTGGGCGGCGATCGCGTCGAGGAGGATCAGACTTTCCGCCTCCTCGATCACTGGGAGGAGCGAGAGCCCCCACGTTCCGCCGTCGACCAGCTCCACCCCGTCCAACGCCCAGCCGTCACGCAAACGTTCGAGGGCGACGAGCCCGACGGCATCGTCGCCCATGATGGGACTTCCCAGGCCAATGACCACCGTCGCGCCCATGCCTAACGCTCGAAGGCGTTGTGCTCGCCGGTGGGCCAGCGAGTGGAGGCGGCGGTGTTGACGTCGAAATCCTCGTACGTCTCGTCGGTGGCCACCACGCGCGCCCCGGTGATGATCGACGAGATGATGCCAACCCGCTCTACGTAGTCGGCGCGGAGCGCGAAGTAGACGTGGAAGATCACGAAGAGGACGAACGCCCACGTCGTCGCATGGTGAATGAGACGCACGTGCTGCAGCCCGCCAACGAGCGGCGAGACCCAGCCAAACAGCTGGAAGATCATTCCCCCCGGATTGGACTGCCCGTAGAGCGCGAAGCCGGTGACGACCATGAGCATGGCCAGGAGGTACGTGACCGTGTAGCCAACCTGTGCCAGCGGGTTGTGTCCGACGAAGCGAGGTTGCGTGTCCGAGCGGAACGTCGCATAGCTGATCCCGGTGCGGACGAGATTCTTGAGGTTCGTGGCGGTGAGCGGGAAGAGCGCCGGGAGCCGCTCGAACTGGGTGCCAGCCATCAGCCAGTACACCCGCACGATGCCGGTCATCACGAAGACGGCAGCCGCGGCAAAGTGCACGAAGCGAATGCGCCCCATCGCGAAGTGCGCGCTCGCCTCGCCCGACGTCATGAAGTACGGCCGCCCGATGTAGAAGCCGGTCACCACCAGGACGACGATCGACGCGGCCGCGAGCCAGTGCATGGCCCGTAGCGGCGCACTCCAGAGGTAGACCCAGGTGAAGTGCCCGTCCTCGCGCACGACATCGCGCCCGATCCCGAAGGGTCCGCCGCGATGCATCCGTTTAGGGATTGCCGGCGTCGTCATTGCACTTTCACCTCCACCACCTCACGCCCCTCGGCGTCGAGCACGTGCACGCCACACGCCATGCACGGGTCGAAGGAGTGGATGGTGCGCAGGATCTCGAGCGGACGTTCGGGGTCGACGAGCGGGTGATGGTCCTGCAACGACGCTTCGTACGGCCCTTCCTGGCCTTCGGCGTCGCGCGGGGAGCAATTCCACGTGGAAGGGACAACGCACTGGTAGCGCGAGATCTTTTCGTTCTCGATCTGCACCCAGTGCCCGAGGGCGCCGCGCGGCGCATCGAGATAGCCGTACCCCTCGGCCTTGGCCGGCCAGGACGACGGCTCCCACTTGTCCTTGGTGAAGGTTGCCACGTCGCCATTCTTGATGTGCGTGTTCAGCTCTGCGAGCCATTGCTCCATCTTGCGCACGAGGAGCACGGTCTCGATGCCCCGGGCGGCGGTGCGACCAAGCGTGGAAAACAGGACCTCGGGTCCGACCTTGAGCCTGCCGAGTGCTTCGCCGACCATCGCCTTCACGTCGGCATGCCCGCTCGCGTACGCGACGAGCATTCGCGCCAGCGGGCCGACCTGCATCGACTTGCCTTCATAGCGCGGCGACTTCATCCACGTGTACTTCTCGTGGTCCTGCAGGTACGTCCACGGTGGCTTCGGCCCGGTGTACTTCGGGACCGTCTCTCCCTCGTACGGATGGAGGCCGGCGGCGGGATCCTTCTGCTCGTACCAGGAGCTGTGGATGAACTCGCGCACCTTCCGCTGGTCGTACTCGTGGACGGTGGAAAGATCCTTGTCGAGGATGATGCCGCGGGGGAAATAGAGCGAACCGATGTCGCGCACATCTCCCTCGGGGAATTCGCCGCAGGCGAGGAAGTTGGGGACACCGCCACCGATCGCTCCCCACTCCTTGTAGAACGAGGCGATCGCCATCAGGTCGGGCCAGTACACCTGCTCCACGAACCGGCGCGCTCGCGTGATCATCCCGCTCACATCGGCGATGCGCTCGGCATTGATCGTCGCCGTCGAGTCGATGTTGATCGCCGACGCCATCCCGCCCACGAGGAAGTTGGGGTGCGGGTTCTTGCCTCCAAACACCGTGTGCAGGCGAATGACGTCGCGCTGCCAGTCCAGCGCCTCGAGGTAGTGCGCCACCGCCATGAGGTTGGCCTCCGGAGGGAGCTTGTACGCCGGGTGCCCCCAGTAGCCATTCGAAAAGATCCCGAGCTGCCCGCTGCCCACGAACGTGCCGAGCCGTGCCTGCACCGCGCGGAACTCAGCCTCCCCATTGTTGGGCCATGGCGACAGCGATTGAGCCAAACGCGCGGCAGCCGCCGGGTCGGCCTTGGTCGCACTCACGACGTCGACCCAATCGAGCGCGTGCAGGTGATAGAAATGGATGACGTGGTCCTGGATGTACTGCATCCCGTTGACAAGGTTGCGAATGATGTTGGCATTCGCCGGGATCTTGATATCGAGCGCATCCTCTACCGCTCGGCAGCTGGCGATCGCGTGCACGGCCGTGCACACCCCGCAGATGCGTTGCGTGAAGGCCCAGGCATCGCGCGGATCGCGTCCCTGCAGGATGAGTTCGATCCCGCGGAATTGCGTGGACGATGCCCACGCCTTCGAGACCATCCCGTTTTCCGACTGCGCCTCGATGCGCAGGTGCCCCTCGATGCGGGTGATCGGGTCGACGACGACCTTGCGGCTAGCCATGGTGGATGTCCTCGTCTCCAGGGAGCGGTGGGGCGGTGCGTGCTGCCTTGCGCCGCTGGATCTGCGTGTAGACGGTGCCGGCGCCATGCACGGCGACGCCGGCGGCGGCCCCGATGGCGAGCGCCGCGCCGATGCGATCGATGCGCTCCTCGACCGGGAAGCCGCCGACGTTAGGCAGCCGCCCGTAGAAGGGGGTCATCGTGTCCCAGAAGTGCGGTTCGGTACAGCCGATGCACGGATGTCCGGCGCCGATCGGCCAGTTGGTGCTGGCGTTCCACTGAAAGATCGGGCATGGGGAGAAGGTCGCTGGTCCCTTGCACCCGACTTCGTAGAGACACCACCCCTTGCGCGCCGACTCGTCATCGAACGTCCCGACAAACTGTCCGGCGTCGAAGTGTGCGCGACGCGGGCACTGGTCGTGGATGCGCTTGCCGTAGGCGAAGAGCGGGCGCCCCTCGGCGTCCACGGCGGGGAGTCGTCCAAAGGTGAGGTAGTGCACCACACTCGCAGTCACCACGTCGCCGATGGGGGGACACCCGGCGATGTTCACGATCGGCTTGTCCTTGACGATGTCGCGCACCCCCACCGCGCCGGTGGGATTCGGTCGCGCCGCCTGCACGCTCCCCCAGTGCGCGCACGCCCCGAGTGCGAGGATCGCCTTGGCGCCGCTCGCGGCTTCGACGAGGAGGTCGTGCGCCGTGCGTCCGCCGACGACGGTGTAGATCCCGCCGTCGTTCATCGGGATCGAGCCGGTGACGACGAGCAGATACTCGCCGGCGTTGGCCTTCATCGACTCCTGCTTCGCACGTTCGACCGCGTCACCCGCGCCCGCCATCAGCGTGTGGTTGTAGTCGAGCGAAACGACGTCGAGGAGGAGGTCGCCGATGGTCGGTGCCTCCGTTCGGAGTACGCTCTCCACACAGCCGGTGCACTCCTGGAGCTGCAGCCAGATGACGGTTGGTCGTTTGACGGCGGCGAGCGCTTTCGCCACGCGCGGCGAGACCGCGCTTCCGAGTCCGAGGACGACGGCCATCTCGCCGCAGAACTTCACGAAATCGCGGCGGGAAAC
>JBGAHX010000113.1:0-5498 GCA_044225935.1 Gemmatimonadaceae bacterium | reverse complement strand
CACGCACGAGTCGCGCGCACCACGCGCGAGCCGCGCGCACCACGCGCGAGCCGCGCGCACCACGCGCGAGCCGCGCGCACCACGCGCGAGCCGCGCGCCACTTCCAGCGGACGGTACTCCCGTGGATCTCTCCCGCCGCACCTTCCTGCAACAGGCAGCAGTTTCCATCGCCGGTGCTTCGCTCGCGTCGACGATTCCCTCGGTGGCGAACGCCGCCTCACTTGGTCGGCGCGTGGCGCCGTCGGACGCGCTCCGCGTCGGGATCATCGGCGCGAACGGGATGGGGTGGAGCGATTGCCGTTCCCTCCTCAAGGTCGATGGCACGAGTTGCGTCGCCATCGCCGACGTCGACCGCAACGTGCTTGAGCGGCGAGCGGCCGACGTCGTCAAGCTCGGCGGCTCGACGCCGCAGCTGTTCGGCGACTATCGCCGGCTCCTCGAGCGCGACGACATCGATGCCGTCATCGTCGCCACGCCAGACCACTGGCACTGCCTGGCAATGGTCGACGCCGTTGCAGCTGGCAAGCACGTCTACGTCGAGAAGCCGATCGCTCACACCATCGAAGAGTGCCGCGTGATGCAGGCGGCAACGAAGCGCTACGGGCGCATCGTGCAGGTAGGGCAGTGGCAGCGGAGCGGGAAACAGTACGAGGATGCGATCGCCTACGTGCGGAGCGGCAAGCTCGGTCGCATTCGCCTGGTGAAGGTGTGGGCGTATCAAGGGTGGATGAAGCCGGTCCCGGTGCTTCCCGATGGACCCGCGCCGGCCGGCGTCGACTACGATCGCTGGCTGGGCCCGGCGCCCAAGCGCGCATTCAACCCCAACCGCTTCCACTTCAACTTCCGCTGGTTCTGGGACTATGCCGGCGGCCTCATGACCGACTGGGGAGTGCACGAGATCGACATCGCGCTCTATGCGATGCAGGCGACGGCGCCCAAGTCGGTGATCGCCAGCGGGGGAAAGTTCGCCTATCCCGACGACGCTTCCGAGACGCCCGACACGCTGCAGGCCGTCTTCGAGTACGACGGCTTCAACATGTTGTGGGAGCACGCCACCGGGATCGATGGCGGACCGTACGGGCGCACCGAGGGGATCGCGTTCATCGGTAACGACGGAACGCTGGTGGTGAATCGCGACGGCTGGGAAGTGATCGCCGAGACTGTCCCCGAGGGGAACGGACGCAAGAACAAGCTCGAACCGATCGCGCTCCGCCCTAACCGCGCTGACAACCTGGACCTGCATACGGCGAATTTCGCCGCGGCGATCCGGGCCAACGATCCATCGATGCTCAAGTGCGGGATCGACACCGGGAGCGTCGCCGCGATCAATGCGCAGATGGGAAACGTCGCGCTCCTCACCGGGCGCAAGGTCTTCTGGGATGCGGCGACCGACTCGTTCAAGAACGACGCCGAGGCGACGGCGATGACGCGTGCGCGCTACCGGGGCGGCTACCAGCTTCCCACGGTGTAGAGAAGTTGCGAAGCGACGAGCGCGGCGGCGCTGCTCTGGCTCGCCGATCCGGGGGGCGGTACCTTCGTCGGTGCCGCCCCCCTTGCTCTCCGTGGTTCCCCCTGGTTCCCACTCGTTTCGCGATCCAGTCTCCCACCTGAGAAGAACAGATGTCCTCGTCCAGTCGTCGCGTCACCCTCGCGCTCGCCTTCGCGATCCCGGCCCTCACCCTTGCATCCCCGGCGGCGGCGCAGGGGGGACCGGGAGGAGGCGAGGCGCCCAAGAACCTGCAGGTGCTCCCGAAGGACATGCCGCGCTCCGAGGTCATCGGGATCATGCGGCGCTTCACCACGGCGCTCGGCCTGCGCTGCAACGATTGCCACGTTGTGACTAATCCCGGGCAGCAGCCCGAGCGTCTCGATCCATCGTTGGATGACAAGGAGCTCAAGAAGGTCGCCCGCGTGATGCTCAAGATGACGATGGCGATCAACCAGACCTACCTTCCCGAAACCGGGCGCACCTTCACCCCGCTCACGCGCGTTACGTGCGAGACGTGCCATCACGGCACCTCCAAGCCCCGCACGCTGGCCGCCGAGTTGATGGGGGCGATCGACGCCAAGGGGGTCGACAGCGCGGTGACGCGTTACCGCGAGCTCCGCGACAAGGACTACGGGCGCGCCATGTTCGACTTCGGCGAGGCGTCGCTCCCTGGCGTGGCCGACGAGGCCGTGCGCGCCAAGCGTCCCGACGATGCGATGAAGCTCCTCGAACTCAACCTCGAGTTCTTCCCCAAGTCGGGGCTGACCTACGGCGCGATCGCGATGGGGCAGGTGCAACGCGGTGACACCGCCGCGGCGCGCGCGACCGTGACGAAGGGGCTCGCCGCCTCGCCCGACAACCCGCAGCTCATGCGCATCCAGTCGATGCTCAACGGCGAGCGCCCGCGCCAGTAGCATTCCGCACTTCCCGCTCCCTTACACAGGATTGCAGCCGTGACCTCACGCAGAGAAGCACTCTCCCGCCTCGCCCAACTTTCGGCGCTCGGCCTCGCCGCCGGCCCGCTCCTCGAGTCGCTCGGCGCACAGGAAGGCGACGGACGCGCGCTACGCGCTGCAGCTGACGGTGTGCCGGGAGCCGGCGCGGCGGTGAAGCCGGTCGGCGTGCAGCTGTACACGGTGCGCGACCAGATGGAGAAGGACGTCGAGGCGACGCTCGCCAAGGTCGCCTCGATCGGCTACAAGGAGGTCGAGTTCGCCGGCTACTTCAACCGTACGCCGGCGCAGATCGCCCGCACCCTCAAGACCAATGGGCTCACCTCGCCGTCGGTGCACATTCCCGTGGGAGAGATCCTCAAGGCGCCGACCGCCGCGCTCGACGCGATGGAGACCATCGGGCACAAGTTCGCGGTGATGCCGTGGATCGATCCCAAGGAGCGCACGCTCGACAACTACAAGCGCTTTGCCGACCAGTTCAACGCGGCCGCCGCACTCACCAGTAAGCGCGGCATCCAGTTCTGCTATCACAACCACGACTTCGAGTTCGAGCGCACGGGGGGAATCGTGCCGTACGACATGCTTCTCGAGCGTTGCGACCCGAAGCTGGTCAAGTTCGAGATGGACCTCTTCTGGATGAACAAGGCGAAGCAGGACCCGCTCGTCTATTGGGCGAAGTATCCGGGGCGTTTCCCGCTGGTGCATGTGAAGGACATGACGGCTGCGGGCGACATGACCGAAGTCGGCGCCGGCGTAATTCCGTTCAAGACGTACTTCGCCAAGGCCAGCCAGGCGGGGATCACGCACTACTTCGTGGAGCGCGACAACCCCACCGACTCGTTCGCCTCGATCGCCGCCTCGTTCAAGGCGCTCTCCGCCCTATGAGCCAGAGTCGTCGTGACGCCATCCGCACGCTCGGCGGGGCCGCCATCGCCGGGACCGCCCTGGCCGGTTCGGGCGTCGTCAACCCGTTAGGCGCGATGTCGTCGAATGTGCTCGATGCCCTGCAGCCGCTCCCCGCGGCCGGCCGCATCAAGCAGAGCGTTTGCCAGTGGTGCTACGGGAAGATTCCGCTCGACGAGCTGTGCGCCGCCGCCAAGCGCATCGGGCTCCAGTCGGTGGAGTTGTTGGGCGAGAAGGACTGGCCGACGGTCAAGGCGCACGGGCTCACCTGCGCGATGGCCAACGGTCCCACGACCATTCCGGTCGGCTTCAATCGCCTCAACGAGCACGACCGGTTGGTCACCGAATCGGAGCGGCTGTTGCCGCTCGTTGCAGCTGCCGGGCTTCCGAACATGATCGTCTTTTCGGGGAACCGCGACGGGATGGGAGACGGCGAAGGGCTCGCCAACTGCGTGACTGGGCTCAAGCGCATCACTCCGCTCGCCGAGAAGCTCGGCGTGACGGTGTGCATGGAGCTCTTGAACTCCAAGGTCGACCACAAGGATTACATGTGCGACCACACGGCGTGGGGAGCGGAGCTGGTGAAGCAGGTCGCCAGCCCGCGCTTCAAGCTCCTGTACGACATCTACCACATGCAGATCATGGAGGGCGACGTGATCCGGAATATCCGCGATCACTTCGCCGCCATCGGGCACTATCACACCGGTGGCGTGCCGGGGCGCAACGAGATCGACGAGTCGCAGGAGCTCTACTATCCGGCGATCATGCGGGCGATCGCCGACCTCGGATACACTGGGTTTGTAGGGCAGGAGTTCATTCCGAAGCGGGAGCCGCCGCTCGATTCGCTGGAGCAGGGGGCGAGGATCTGTTCAGTCTGAGAAGACGAGAGGACGAGAAGACGAGAAGACGAGGTGCGGCGCAGCCTAAACGGTTGCTCGCACCTCGCTCCATTTCCCGCGCGTAAAATCCGGAAACTGCATCGGCGCGCTCCCCTTGGCGACCGACATCTCGCTCAGCGGCCCCGGCGCCGACCACGCAGCCGCGTCGTACACATCGAAGTCCGGCGTCAACCCTTCGCGCAGGCACTGCACGAGGCGATAGGCCATCACATAGTCCATCCCCCCGTGCCCGCCGCTCCGTGCCTTCTCCCCTAACTCGCGCCAGAGGGGATGCTCGTACTTGGCCTTGTACGGATCGATCGGGCCCCAACGGTCCTCCTCGCCGTCTCCCTCGATGTAGATGCGCGGCGGATAGTCCTCGAAGATCCCCTTGGTCCCCTGGAGCGAGTTGATGCGCGAGTAGGGGCGCGGTGACGAGACATCGTGCTCCAAGCGAATCGTGCGCCCCTTGGCGGTCTTGATCAGCGACGAGTTGAGGTCGCCGTCGATGTACTTCTCTTTCCATTTGGGGGAGTCCTTCGGCACATGGTCCTCGCGCCACTTGTCGAGCCCCAGCGGCGGAGTGCTCATCGAGACCATGTAGTCGAACCGGTCGCCGCGATTGATCCCGAGCATGAAGGCGACGGGTCCGAGACCGTGCGTGGGATAGAGATTGCTGTTGCGCAACGTATGATGTCGCCGGCGCCAGAGCCCTTCGTCCTTGTCCTCGAACAGGATCGAGCGCAGGTCGTGGTTGTACGCGGCCCCCGCGTGCTTGAGCTCTCCGAATGCGCCAGCCTTCACCATCTGGAGTACCAGCAACTCGTTGTAGCCGTAGTTGCAGTTTTCCATCATCAGGCAGTGGCGCCGCGTGCGCTCCGACGTGTCGACGAGCGCCCAGCAGTCTTCCAGCGTGTAGGCCGCCGGTACTTCGGTCCCCGCGTGCTTCCCGGCATTCATCGCCGCCAGGACGATCGGGACGTGAAATTCCCACGGGGTCGCCGTATACACGAAGTCGATGTCGTCGCGCGTGACGAGCTCCTCGTACGCCTTGGGGCCAGAGGTGAAGCGCGCCGGTTCGTAATCGTGCCCGGCCTTCCGCATCTGCTGCACCGCCATCTCGACCTTCTCGGGGACGACCTCGCAGAGCGCGGTAATGCGCACATTCGGGACACCCGTGAGTTCGTGCAGCACGGAGCGTCCGCGGAGCCCCGTCCCGACGATGGCGATGCGCACCGTTGCATGGCGCTCGAACGGCACGCCGGCCATGCTCGC
>JBGAHX010000112.1:0-5503 GCA_044225935.1 Gemmatimonadaceae bacterium | reverse complement strand
CAACTCGGCCAAGGCAACGGCTTCCTCTTCCGCACCCCCACCCTCCGCCTCGCCCTCTCCGCCGGCTACGCCTCGGCCCAGGCGCAGGGCGACATCTACGACCTCCTCACCACCGAATTCACCCTCAGCAAATCCGACTTCGCCTCCGCCACCTTCAACCTCTCCGCCGGCGTCCACGTCACCCCCCGCCTCGAAGTCGGCCTGAGCTCCTCCTACGCCGGCCGCACCGCCCACTCCGAATCCCGCGACTTCATCGGCGAGGACAACCTCCCGGTCCTCCAGTCGACCACGCTCGGCCGCACGACCATCATGGCCACCACCCGCCTCTCCCTCCGCGAGCCGGGGCGCGCGATCGGGCGCTACGCGTGGATCCCCAACCGGGTGGTCCCCTTCATTGGAGCCGGCGCCGGCGCGGTTCGCTATAGCCTCCGCCAGACGGGTGAGTTCGTGGACCGCGAAACGCTCGACATCTTCGCCGACACCTTCGAATCCTCGGGCTGGTCGCTCGGCGCCCTGGGGCTCGCGGGGACGGACATCTCGCTCTCCCCCCGTTTCGGACTCACGCTCGAGGGGCGATATCTCTGGAGCCGAGCCGCGATGAACGGCGACTTCAGTACGTTCAACAAGATCGACCTTTCGGGGTACGACGCCTCGTTCGGGTTGTTCGTCAGGTTCTGACCGGAGGTCCCCCCATGTTCCGACTCACCGCACGACTGCTTCTCCTCTCGGCGGCTGCCGCGTTCGCGACGCCGGCGGCCGCGCAGAACGACAGCTCGCCGTTTGCGCCGTGGATCGGGTGCTGGGACCTGGTGCCTCGCGACGGGTTCGGGGCGAGTAACGAGCGGGTCTGCGTTATCCCGACCGAGAAGCCGGCGGTGGTCGAGCTGGTCTCGCTCAGGGGCGATAGCATCGCGACTCGGCAGGAGCTCGACGCCACCGCTTCCAAGCGCGACGTGAAGGAGGGGGATTGCGCCGGCGTGGAGGACGTGAACGCAACGGGCGCGCGCGTCTACCTGCGCACTTCGATGCGATGCAAGGAACAGAATCGCCTGGTGAATAGCGTGATGGCGATGTCGCGCGATGGAGAATGGCTCGACGTGCGCGGCGTGGCCTTCGGGACTAACGTCGGCGTGCGCGCCAACCGCTATCGCGAAGCCCCCGCCTCTGCTCGGCTCCCGGCCGAAGTGGCGAAGGCGCTCGAGGGGCGCCCGCGCGGGATGAACGCGGCGCGCGTGGCGGCTTCCGGACCGATGCAGCTCAGCGACGTGGAAGAAGCCTCACGCTATCTCGAGGTAGGGGTCCTCCAGACGTTGCTCGCCGAGCGAGGGCAGGGCTTCGCGCTCGACGCGAAGGAGCTGGTGTCGCTCGAAGAGGCAGGCGTCTCGCCGCAGGTGATCGACATCATGGTCGCGCTCTCCTATCCGACGGTCTTCGCCCTCGATCGCACGGCGCTGGGTGATGCACCCCCCGACACGCGCGGTGAGAACTACGGCGGCGGGTATGATCGCGGGGGATACGATCGCGGCGGATACTATCCCGGCAGCTACGGCGGATGGGGATACGATCCGTACGGCTATGGCTACGGAATGGGAGGGGGGTGGTACTACGGGCGCCGTCCGGTGGTGGTCGTCGAGCGCGGGTCGGGGAACACGGTCGACGAGCACGGAAAAGTGGTGAAGGGGCGCGGATATGTATCGCCACGAAGTGACGGATCCTCGAGCTCCTCGGGTTCATCGGGCTCGGCGCGGCCGAGCAGTTCGTCGGGCGGGAGTTCGTCGGGGTCGGCGGGGCGCGCCAGCTCGGGTTCCACGAAGCAGACGAGCACGGGGCGGAAGGCGAAGAAGAAGCCGTGACCATCGGCCGTCGCGCAACGTGCGCCTAACGCGGCTCCTCGACGTCGCGACGGCTAACTCCCCACCCCCGCCCAGTCCACATCCCGCAACACCCCCTCGAACACCCGTAGCCGCCCGACCAGCATCCGTGTTCCAACAGAATTGCCGCCGAGCGTGATCCGCATGTCCGCACGCGGGCGAACTGCGGCTGGCACGATGGCCACTGGCTGTCCGTCGAGCGCCAGCCCGCAGCGGCCATCTGGCAGAATCTGTACTCGAACCTTGTGCCAGCTCCCCGAAAGCCAGTCCTGATTCGGCACACGCATCATCAAACCGCGACGCGACGTACCGAACGTCATACTTCCCTCACCCTCCCCTGCTCTCGCTTCCTGCGGGTAGGCGAAATCGCAGACGAACGCGTTCAGTGGAAAATCGGGGACAGCGTTCGCTCCGGCATTCTTGGTGAACGGCAAAGTATCGGTTGCCTGACGAATCCCGACGCCGAAGATTTGCCACTGACGGCGCGTCACCGGTGTGGAAACCTCCAGGTCCACCGCCAGACCATTCCGGCCATCGAATGAGGATCTGGACAGCGCAGAGCTCGAGAAGCGCCCCTCTCCATTGTTCAAGAATGCTCGGCGGCCAGGAGACACCTCGACCGCCTGAGGAAGCGGCTTGCCGTACCGGATCCAGCGATCCAACCATGCATCATCCCACCGCTCATCGAGCCTAACGCGCGCGGAGTCGGTCGTGACGCGAAGGTGAATGGAATCGCGCGTCACGTTTCCTACTGCAGCGCGCACGACGAGTTCTGGCGACGATCCCTGTGCGACGACAATTCCGGTGAGCGAATCGATCGTCCCTGTACTGGAATCCTCCAGCGACCACCGAATGCTCCCACGATAGGGGAGCACCTGGTCACGACCGTCGATGAGCGAGGCGGAGAGCTTGATCGGCACACCGACAGGTGCAATTCGAGTCAGCGCGGTGTCGATGACGACGCGCGCGGGCGTCGCGGTCGCCGCGCTGGCCAGCCATACGGCACCCATCGGGCGGCCGGCGTTTGACGGAATGGCAACCTTTCGAATAAGCGCCGGAGAGCCGAGGGGAAATACCGCCGGCGAAGGCGGACCGTCGGCAGTGAACGAGCACATGCAAAAGACCCAGCGTCCATCGGGACTGAGGGTCGTGAGCGTTCCGGCGTTGTCGGTGACTGTCACCGACTCGCCCGTCGACCATTGCCACACGCTGAGACGTGTGAGCCAGCCGTCGGACTCCTGGGCGACAATCTGCTCGTCGTCGATCCAGCCAAGTGCGTTGACGCCAAACCCCTGCTTGGCATCCCGACACTGCAGTTCCTTGCTTGCGATCTCGATGACGCACAGCTGGTTCGGCGCACGCCCCCAGTTCAAGCGTGCAAACGCGAGATAGCGACCATTCGGTGACCACTTGGGCGCCCCATCGGTCGCCGGGCCCTCGGTGAGCTGCGTGGTGGTCGTGTCCGATAGCTTGCGCAGCGCGATGTCGTAGCGATACAGGCTATCCCAGCGTGAAGTCGTGAACGCGACATACTCGCCGTTAGGCGACATGCTTGGCGATTCGTTGTCGCCCGGCGCCGGTGAGATGATGGTCGCCGCGCCCCCGCGATCGTGCCGCACGACCTCGATGTCACCATTCTCGCCAACCACTTCCTCGACGAAGAGCGCGTTGCGTCGGGGATCCCATGTCGCGGCAAAGTCCCTGATAGGCCGAAGCCCGAACGACGCTCCCTCGCTCCAATGCTCCGACGCGAGCGATTGATACGGCGTCCAATCCTCCTCGCGAAGCTCGACTTTGCGCATCGCGCCGTGCCCTAACGAGTCGGAGAGCACGATCGCCAGCACCGCGTCGGGCGACGGTGGCGCGGGCTTCGCCACCGTCGCGTACCCCACGAGCGCGAGAGCCGCAACGCCCGCCGCCAGCGCCCCCGCCCGCCGCAACCTCGACACCAACCCCACCCGCCACGTCAACGGCGCCCCCGACACCATCTCGGTCACGTCGTCACCGCTCGCATCGGGGCCTACCAATTCGCGCGCGAGCTCCCGCAAGCTCCGGCGATCCCCTGCAGCGAACTGTTGGCCTGCGTACCGCCTGAAGAGCGCGCGGCTCCGCGAACGCTCGCCGCTCAACCGCAGCAGCCGGCACGCCCGCTGCGCCCAGGCATCGGTGAGCGGTTCGAGTTCCATCAAGGCGCGCCCGACATCTGCTGCGCCCTTGTGGAAACTCTCCGGGCTGAGAAGCGACCGCACCTCCTCGAGAATCTCGTCGTGCGCCAGCGACCAATCGTCATCCAACTGCACGACGAGCCCACGCGCCTCGAGCGACGCGAGTCGCGCCGCGACCTCGGCGCCGGTACCACCCGATGCCGCGACGAGCGCCCGCATCGGCAGCGGCGTCCCCGCTATCGCCAGCAGCGTCAGGAGCCAGCTGTCCGCGCGCTCCATCCCGTCGAGCCGAGCCCGCAACACATTCCCGTTGGAGAGCGCCTCGCGCAGCTCCCCCGGTCGCTCAGCGACCCAGCTCCCCCCTTCACGCCGGAGCAACCCGCGCTGCTCCAGCAGCTGCAACAACTCCAGCGTGAGAAGGGGAGAACCCTTGGCAGCTGTGCACACCGCCTCGGCGAAGTGCTGTGTCCAGTCCTCGTCAGGCAGTGCGGCGATGCTCAGGATCAACTCATCGACATTCGTCGCGTCGAGTACGGGGAGCTCGACGTGTCGCGTCGCGCCGTGCGACATGGCGGGCACGCGCCGCGCCTCGGGACGCGCGGTCGTCACGAGGAGAATCTTGCTGTCCGCCAGGCGTTCGATGAGCGCGGTGATCAACACGAGCGATGCTTCGTCCCACCAATGCAGATCGTCGAGCAGGACGGCGACGGGATGCTCGAAGGAAATCGCGGTCGCGAGCTCGGCGATGGCGACGGTGCGCGCCCGCATCACGTCCTCAAGAGGAGCGTGGCGTGGCGCTGCCTCGAAGTAGGTGGAGAGCGATGGGTTGAGTGCGACGAGCGTTCCAGCCGTCGCCGGTGCGATGCTCTGCTTTCCGGGGAGAGAACAAAGACCGGCAGCGAGTTCGCTCGCGACGCCATACGCGATCTCGCGCGCACCGATGGATCCAGTGGCCATTACGACCTTGCCGCGCATCCCGCGAATGCGCGACGCGAGATCGCGGAGCAGGCGAGTCTTCCCCAAACCGGCGCGAGCAGACACGTGCATGTGTACGAGCTTGCCCCCCTTCGCATCCTCCCATCCGCGCACCAGCGCCGAGAATGCACCTTCACGACCGACGAGACTTCCGGCGAGTCGTTGCTCGGTTCGCGCTCCCGCGACGTCCCCGTCGACCTCCTGTGCGTTGGCGGCGCGCGCTACCCTAATCGCCGCAAGCGTCGCCGGCTGCAGTTCGATCTCGTCCCGCTCGGCCAGCTGCTCCACCGCCTCGGCCTCGGCGCGCGCACCGAGGAGGTCACCCGCCGACGCAAGCGCCTCGAGCAACAGCTGCCACCCGCGCTCGTCGTTGATATCCTCGTCGCGAATCCGACGCGCGAGATCGACGGCCTTCTGCGATTGCCCGCCGGCGAGGAAGCTGCGCGTGACCGTCTCGCCCGAATGTCGAAAGAGCTCGAGCAGGCGCCGACG
>JBGAHX010000042.1:0-48463 GCA_044225935.1 Gemmatimonadaceae bacterium | reverse complement strand
ATTCGGCGTTAGGCGCGCCGGGCGCCGCTCGATGGCGCCAGCGCCGTTAGGCGCTCCCGGGCGCCGCTCGATGGCGCCAGCGCCGTTAGGCGCTCCCGGGCGCCGCTCGATGGCGCCAGCGCCGTTAGGCGCGCCGCCGCTGCCAGGCATTCCGGCGCGCCAGGCCCCGCGGCGCTGCTAGGCGCCGCGGGCGCGCGACTTTGCGGCGGCGCGCTGCGCTGCGCGCCCCAGCTGCAGGTGATCGCGCACGATGCCGAGCAGGTCGGTGTGGGTGAACGGCTTCTTGAGGAAGGCGACGTGCTCGGGAAAGACTCCGCGGCGCACGAGATCGTCGTCTGCATACCCCGACATGAAGAGGACCGGGAGCCCCGGGCGCAGTCGCTCCAACTCGGCCACGAGTTCAGGTCCGCGCAGGCCGGGCATGACCACGTCGGTGAGCACCAGGTCCACCCGCGCCCCTTCGCGCTGGAAGATGGCGAGCGCCTCGTCGCCGGTGGCGGCGTCGATCACCTCGTAGCCGCTGCGCTCGAGGATTCGCTTGGTGAGCGACCGGACCGCTGGCTCGTCCTCCGCGAGGAGGATGACCTCTCCGGTGGCCACTTCGCTCGGCGCCGGCTCGGTTGCGGGGAGCGCAACCGACGCATCGCCAACCTGTGGAAAGGCGATAGTGAAGACGGTCCCGCTCCCGATCGTCGACTCGCAGCGAATGGCCGCGTCGCTCTGCTGTACGATACCGAACACGATCGCGAGGCCGAGTCCCGTCCCTTTCCCGGCGGGTTTGGTCGTGACGAACGGCTCGTACATGCGCTGCTGCACTTCGACCGGAATTCCGGCGCCGTCGTCGCGAATGGTGAGCGCCACGTAGCGCCCGGGCGCGAGGCTCGGGATGAAGCGCTCGTCCTCGCGACTGTCGAGCGGAGCGACCTCGATGGTGATGTGCCCCCCGGGGTGAATCGCGTCGCGCGCGTTCAGCACGAGGTTGAGGATGAGCTGCTCGATCTGCGACGGATCG
Source organism: Gemmatimonadaceae bacterium (assembly GCA_044225935.1). Lineage (GTDB taxonomy): Bacteria > Gemmatimonadota > Gemmatimonadetes > Gemmatimonadales > Gemmatimonadaceae > SCN-70-22. Next base: position 47,451 of record JBGAHX010000042.1, on the reverse strand, counting down.
ACGCGCGCGGTGAGTCCGCCACCTCCGAGTGCGATGGCGAAGCGCACATCGACACCGAGGAGCCGGCGGAGCACCGGCTCGATCCCCTGCACCGCCTCACCGATGTCGAGGTTGCGCGGCGAGAATTGCTGCTGACGGCCGAGTGCGAGGAGCCGCTGCGTGAGCGTGGCGGCACGTTGCGCAGCGATGCGGATCTCGCGGATCGCGGTGGGGAGTTCGTCGCCGACCATCACGCCCTGCTCGATCCCCTCGGCGTTCCCGATGACGACGGTGAGGAGATTGTTGAAGTCGTGGGCGACGCCACCGGCGAGGCGGCCGAGCGCATCCATCTGGTGCGCCTGCCGGAGCTGGTGCTCGGCGCGATGGCGGTTGATGGAGTAGAGGAGCGAACGGATGATGAGCGTCGGGTCGACGCGTCCCTTGAACAGGTAGTCCTGCGCGCCAAGGCGCACGGCTTCGAGTGCAACCGCGCTGTTGTCGAGCGCCGTGAGCACGATGATCGCGCAGTGGGCGTCGATCGCCAGGATTGCATGCAGCGTGTCGAGGCCGCTGCTGTCGGGGAGCGAGAGGTCGAGCAGGACTGCCGAGAAGGTCGAAGCTCGTAGCGCCGTGCGGGCCTCGGCAAGCGTGGCGGCGCGGACGGGCTCGAACACTGCGCGCGCGTCGCGCGTGGCGTCGTTTCCTACGAGTGCGGCAGCCACCAACTCCGCGGTCACCTCGTCGTCCTCGACGATGAGGACGCGCTCTCGCGGCGTGGGCGCCATCATCGGCGACTGCGTCCGGCTCGCTAGGCTTGCAGGCCTAACGAGATGGAACGCCCTCCAGCGCCCGCGAGATCGCGTCCAGCAGGATGGTCTCGTCGACGATCGGCTTCGTCACGTAGTCGTTGAATCCGGCCTCGAGATACTTCTCCCGGTCGCCGCTCATGGCGTGCGCGGTCAGGGCGATCACCGGAAGGTGTCCGAGCGCGGGATGCGCGCGAACGTGCCGCAGCGTCTCCACGCCGTCCATTCCCGGAAGGGAGATGTCGAGGAGGATCAGGTCAGGGAGCGATTCCGGGAGCCCCTCGAGCGCCTCGATCCCGGTTTCGTACTCCACGCAATCGTACGTCCCCTCCAGGAGGGCGAGCGCGAGGAGGCGGTTGTCGGGATTGTCCTCGACGATGGCAATGCGCTTCACAGTGCGTCCCCTGCAGTTGCGCGGTAGGCATCGAGCTGTGCCGACGCGGTGGCGATCTCCTCGACGATGCGATCGAATTGCGCCTGGCGCGCTGTGGCGTCGAGCGCGCCGACCTCCTTCTCGAACGCGGCGGCGACGGCGCGCAGACCTTCCGCGCCCACCTGCGCCGCGCTCCCCTTCATCGCGTGGGCGAGCCGGCTCGCCTGGTGCGCATCGCCCTCGCTGAGCACCGCCGCGAGCTTCACGCGCCGCTCTTCGGCCGTCGACCGGAAGAGGGTGATGATCTTGTCGAGGAGTTCGTTTCCTCCGATTCGCTGCACGAGCCCGAGTGCCTCGTGCATCTCCGCCGGAGGCGTCGCATCAACCGGAGTTGGGCGGACCATCGTCATCGCAAGTTGCTCCGAACCGGGGTAATCCCGCCTGTCGACAGCGGGTCTGCTCACCTCCCAGTATCGGCTGACCTTGGCAGGTTCTGTCGCGATGTCGACGCCTTTTCGTCGAGAAAATCGTTGGGGCGGGCTAACCAGAAAGGGGTTGTGGTCCTGTCTGGCGGAGTCGAGGCGAACGCTTGGGTGCAGCTCGCTGCGTCCGGCGCCATTCAGTCCGTATTTGGGAGGACCGCCGGTTCGCCGATGGCAACGGCGAGTGCCGCGCGCGCGGCGGCGTACTTCGCCTCGAGGGCGATGCGTTTTCCCTGTTCATCCAAGAGTTGCCGGTCGCGCGCATTGACGAGAAAGAGCGTGCTCTCACCCGCATCGAACATCCGCTGTTCGGCATCGCGGAGCATGCGCGCTTGCGTGACGGCGGCGGCTTGCAGCTGCAACAGCGTGTCGAGCGCGGCGAGGTCGTTGGCCGCGCTGCGCACGGCGATGCCGACGTCGCGGCGCACGTTCGCCAGCTGCAATCGCTCCTGGTCGCGCTTCCCAGCCGCGGCGACGTACTTGCCGCGCTCCTTGAGGGCGAGCAGCGGGAGCTTGAACGACGCTCCCCACTTGGCATCGTCCGATCCGCCGAACGATTCGCCAAGTGCGTCGAGGCCGCCCGCGCGATCAGCTATCGGCGTGTAGGTCAGCTCGGCGCTCGGCACCCAGAGCTGCTGCGCCACCAGCCGTCGCTCCGACTCGACCTGCGCGAACTTGGCTGCTGACTTGCGAATGTCCGGATGTCGTTCCTCGGCGAGCGCGAGCCAGCGATCGAGCCGCGCGGAATCGACGGACGACGGTTCGAGCCCAACCGACGATGGGACGGCGAGCGAATCGAGGCGCATCGGCGTCGCCCGCTCCCCCCAGAGAAAGCCCTCGATCAGGAGCGTCGCGTTCGCGAAGTCTACGTTCGCCTCGACGGCGAGCACCGTGCGGCGTTGCACCTCGAGGCGCGCCTCGATCGTGTCGATCGCCGCCGCGTCGCCCCCTTGCACCCGACGGCGAATCCCTTCGAGCCGCACGGTAGCCAGCGTCAGGCTCTCGCGCGTGAGCGTCCGGCGCCGGTGCGCCTCGTACCATTCGGCATATCGCTTGGCGGCGAGCTGCAGGAGCTTGTTGACGATCGCGCGCCGGTCGCCCTCGGCGTAGTCGCGCAGCGCCCGCGCCTGCGCAAGCGCGGTCCGGCGCTCGTCGGTAAGCATGCGCTGGCCGACGGGGATGCTGATGCCGGCGGTGATGAGACCGTCGGACGGCGTCCGACGGTCGGGAGCGAAGTACCGTCCCTGGGTCCGCTCGTAGCCGAGCTTGAGGTCGATGCCGAGCGGCGTTGGGAGCTTGATCGCCGCTTCCTGGTAGTCGAAGTACTCAGTCCCCGCGAACGACTTCCGTTCCCACGAGGCGGTGAGCGTGGGGTCGAAGGCGCCTTGCGCCTGGCGGACGTTCCCGTCGGCAATCGACTCGAGGAGTCGCGCCTGCCGCACGACGGGGTGCTGCGATGCCACGGCGCGATAGAACTCCTCGAAACTCAGCACGCGCGACGAGTCGGCCGACCACTCGGCCGGCGAGTCGGATTTCGTCGTCGCCCCGGCGAGCAGCACTGAGGCGACGATCGAGACGAAGTGACTCATCACTTGGATGCCGCTCCCTTCCCCATCGCCGCCGGGCTCCCCGGTTGGATACTCGGAGGAAAGCCGTTCAGCACCCGCCACAGCTCGTACCAGACGCGCACTTCGTTCAGCATCGCCCAGCCGAGGACGCCGGAGCCGAGGCGCACCTCGGCCGGCCACGCTTCATCCGAGGGATCGGGAACGACGAGGATCCGGTAGGTACCATCGGGGCTGATGGTCCGGTCGATCACCCCGATGATTCCGCCGAACGTGCCCACGGCCACGCTTGGCCAACCCGAGAATTGCAGGGCTGGCCAACCGTCGAATTGCAGGCGCACTTTCTGTCCCGGCTGAAGGAGCGGAACGTCGACCGGGCGCACGAAGAGCTCGACTGCCTGCTGCACGTCGGCGGGGACGACGGTGACTACCGCGTCCCCTTCCTTGAGCTGCTCCCCCACGCCCGATCGAATCGCCCGTACGACGAATCCGTCCTGCGGCGCTTCGATGCGATACAGGTCGTTGCGCACTGCCAGAGAGGCGACCTGAGTCTCGAGCTTGGCGACCTCGCCCACCCCATCGCCAACTTCCGCACGCGTCGCGCTCATCTCCGACGTGGCCTTGGCGATCTTCTCGCCATATTCGGCGTCGTAGCTGTCGAGCGCGAGTCGGGCGCTTTGCAGCTGCTGGCGCTTCTCGACCAGCTTGGCGAATGCCGACTGCGCCTTGAGCTGGTAACTCTCGGCGTCGGCGCGCGACTTGAGCCCGTCGGCGAAGAGCGCCTGGTTGCGCTGCAGCTGGCGGTCGGCGATCACCGAATCGGTGACCGCCGCATCCACGGCCGCTTCATACTGTGCCACGGTGTTCGCGCCCCGCCGGATCGAGAGCGTGCGGGCGCGCTCCAGCGCCTCGACCTGGCGACGGAGCGCATCGACCTTGGCCCGCTTGGCCGACACGGAACTGCGCTTCCCCGCGAGGACCTCGCGGTAGCGCGGGAGCGTCATGGGATCGAGGTAGCTGTCCTTGACCTCCGAGAGTTCGACGAGGAGCTGCCCCTTCTTCACGAAGGCCCCTTCACCGACGTGCCACTGAGCGATGCGCCCCGCGATGACCGATTGCACGACCTGCGGGCGATCCTGCGGGCGGAGCGCAGTGACGACACCACGCCCCTGCACGTTCTGCTGCCACGGAAGGAAGAGGAAGAGGACGATCGCCACGGCGAACACCAGCAGGATGCGCGCAAACAGCGTGTGCCGATCAGCGGTATTGAGCAGTCGCGCCGCGCTCAGCGGGGCGATCGGGACCTGCAGGTCTGACTTTGTCTTCGCCATCATGCCTGTGCCAGCTCGCGGAAATACTCGTCGGATGCGCGCAGCTCGGCGAACGTGCCGGCAGCCGCAACGACGCCGTCGCGCAGGACTATCACGCGATCGCTCGCGCCGAGGACCCGCGCGTCGTGGGTGACGGTGAGGAGAGTCCAGGGGGCGTCACGACGCATGAGTCGCGACATCAGGTCTCGCTTGCTCGGCGGATCGAGGACGTCGAAGACGTCGTCGAGGAGGAGGAGGCGCGGACGCCCGGCGAGACAGCGCGCAAGTTCGAGCTTCCGCGCGACCTGCGACGGGAGCCCGCGTCCCCCTGACAGGACGGTCGACTGCAACCCCTCGGATTGCTCCTGCACCCACTCGAGCAACCCGACCGTTGCGACCGCGTCGAGAACGTCCTCGGTGCGGACCCATGAGCGTCCCAGCGCGATGTTCTCTTCGAGCGTCCCTTCGAACAGGGCGGTGGCACTCCCGCAATGCGCCACCTGCTCGCGCGCGCGCACCCGATCGAGTTCGCGGAGCGAGACGTCGTCGTACGTGATCGCCCCGCCGTAGTCTTCAAACAGTCCCCCAACCACGGCGAGCAGCGTGGATTCCCCTGCCCCTTCCGCCCCGGTAATGGCCACGCGTTCGCCGGGGCGCACCGCGAGGTCGATCGCCTCGAGCACGGGGCGCGAACTCCCGGGATAGGCAAACGTGAGATTGCGCACGCCGAGGGCGAGCCCCTGCGGGTCGCCGCCCGGCGGCGGGACGAGTCCGCGCGAGCGCTCCGACGGCAGGTCGGTCACGTGCCCCGCCTTCTCCACGGCGGTCAGCAGGTCGTACAGATCACCCAAACCGAGGATCGCCTTCTCGACCGCAAGGAGCACCGAGACGATCACGATCTCGGAGGCGACAAACTGCCCGAGGGTGATCGACCGGTCGACGACGAGGAGGCAGCCGAGGATCAACACGCCGCCGCTGATCAGCGTCTTGAAGAGGACGAACGCCCACGACTGCTTCACGAGCACGCGAAAGTGCTCCTGGCGGTAGGCGAGATACCCCGTCACCTCCGCGTCGAGGCGCTCGAGCGTGAGGTCGCCACGGCCGGCGAATTTGAAGAGCGGGAGGTTGCGCGCCACTTCCTGCAGCCAGTGGGCCACGCGGTACTTGTACGACGACTCGACCATCGACGTCGCGAGCCCGCGTCCGCCCAGCCACCAGAAGATGAGCGCGAGCGTGCCAACGAGCACGAGCCCGAAGAGCGAGAAGTACGGGTGATAGAAGGTGAGCAGCACCACCCCAAACAGGACCTGCAGGAGGGCGGCGACCCAGTCGGTCAGGAGCTTGGCCAGCGTCTTCTGGATCATCTTGATCTCGAAGAAGCGGTTCATCAGCTCCGGAAGGTCGACCTCGCCGATGCGATCGAGCCGCACCTGCGGGAGGAGGGCGCCAAGCTCGAACGCGTATCGCGTGAAGATGCGCTGCTGCACGGTCTCCACGACCGACAGCTGCACGATCTGCAACCCGCCGTTGCAGAGGATGCCGACGATGACGAAGCCGATGAGAAAGACGACCGGCTGCACGATCATCCCCCCCGAGACGAGCCCGATGATCGCCTGCACCCCGAGCGGAAGCGCGAGCCCGAACAACCCGGCGAGCCCCGCATACAGATAGACGTAGGTGATGAGGCGCCGCTCCGCGGCGAGGAGCCGGAGGAGTCGTGCAGCTGGCGAGAGGTGACGCTCTGCATTCTCGCCTTCACGCTCCCCTTCGTGTGCGCTTTCCTGCGCGCGGGGCGCGCTCACCGACGACGGTACGGCCACCGGCACGAGCACGTCGACGACCGCGTCTCCGAGTCGCGCACCGAGGGCGCGGGCCTCGAGGCTCGCCTCGCGTCGCTCCTCGGCATCGGCGGTCACGATGGTCGCACCGAGGACGTCGCGGTCCACCGAGTCGATGATCAGGATCTCGAACGCGGGACGCGTCCCCGTCACGAGGACGAGCGGAACCGTCCCGTCGTCGAGCATCTGGCGTACCTCCGGCCACGAGGCGCGCCGGCGCAGGTAGGCGAGTTGCTGCGGTCGCCCGAGATCGATGATGTGATCGGCAAGTGCCGTCGCCGTCGTCGCTTGCGGGGCGCGGCGGCGGCGGGCCTCGGCGATGAGGCGTGGGTCGATGGGTATGTGAAGAGCTCGCCCGACGGCGTTCGTCGCGGCGAGAGCCTGGCGCGTGAGCATCTGGGGCAGCGGGGCTGAATGATGCCGTTGCGTCGACAACGGCTGGGAACTCCCGCTAGCAACGATAGTCAGCCAGCGGGAGTTCCCACACCCAGAAAATCAAGCGTTACGCCTGCTTCTCTGCGCCATCTTTGTGGGCGTTTGCCCATCCGCTGGCTCCGTGCGATGCATCGACCTGAAGGTCGGCACCGGCCGGACCACCGCCGTTGCCCGACGTGGCGTCGGCGATCGGGAGCGTGAAAGTGAACGTCGAACCGACCCCCACGGCGCTCGCGACCGCGATCGTCCCGCCGTGCGCCTCGACGATTCCTCGGGCGATGGAGAGTCCGAGCCCGGTGCTCGCCAGCGGCGACTGGCGCCCGGCGTGCCAATAGCGGTTGAAGATGTGCGGCAGGGAGTCGGGGGGGATGCCGCACCCGGTATCGCGGACCTGTACGTAGACGAACGGCGGCGTTGCGTCCACGTGCACCGACACGGTTCCTCCTGCATCGGTGAACTTGACGGCATTCACCAGCAGGTTTGCCAGCACCTGTTCGATGCGCATGGCGTCGACGTCGACCGCTGGCACCGGTGCCACGATCATGCGCGACAGCGTCAGCCCGCGCTCCTCCGCCGCGTTCTGCACCATCGGCATCACGGCCTCGACGATCGACGACACCGTCGACGGTTCGCGATGCATGGTGAGGCGCCCCGACTCGATCGCCGAGACGTCGAGAAGGTCCTGAATCAACCGCTGCATCAGGTGCGTCGACTCGAGGATCGCCCCGGTCAGCTCGTCGCGCGCGGTGGCATCGCTCGGCGGGTGCTCCTGCAACACGCGCGCACACATCGAGATCGCGCTCAGCGGATTGCGCAGGTCGTGGGACACGAGGTCGAGCACTTCGTCGCGCGCACGCGACGCCGATTGCGCTTCCTGGTATAGCCAGGCGTTCTCGATGGCGAACGCCGATCGCGTCGCGATCTCCTCGGCCAGCGCGACGTCGAATTCGTCGTACGTCCGCTTGGGATTCGTCGACACCAGCGTCAGGGTGCCGAGCGGCCGGTCGCGCGCGACGAGCGGCACGGTGATGTAAGATCGCATCCCTAACGCTCGACAGAGCTCGATCAGCGGCGCATCCGCGTCATCATCTGCGTCCTTCTCCCACTCCGGATCGCCGACCGAACGCACGATGACACGATCGGCATCCATCGCCTCCGTGACCGGGAATGGCCACGGCTGTTCCTTGAGGCGCCGGCCGTCGAAAGCGCGCAGTCGCTTCGTGTCGTCAGGGTCCTCGTGCACACTGGCGATACTGCGAATGAAGTCGGTCCCTTCGTGCACGTCGAGGATGCAGCAGTCGGCGAGATGCGGAATCGCCAGATGCGCGACGCTGGTGAGCGTGGAGTCGTAGTCCAGCGTCGTCGCGAGCACACCTCCGACGCGGGCGAGGAACTGCTGGTCGGCTTCGGCGCGCCGACGCTCGCTGATGTCGCGCAGGACCACGGTGAAGAAGCGCGTGTCGGGGAGATCGAGGCGCGAAATCGAGGCCTCGGCGGGAAATTCACTCCCATCCTTGCGTAGTCCGTAGATCGAGCGACGCTCGCCCATGCGGCGCGCGACGTCGGAACTTCCGCCGAAGTTGCTGATGTGACGCTCGTGCGTGCGGCGGAAGCGTTCGGGGAGGAGGCGTTCGAGTGGCGTTCCGATGACTTCCGACGCCTCGTAGCCAAAGATCTGCTGCGCGCCGTGATTGAAGTGGACGATCTGCTTGCGCTCGTCGACGGTGATGATCGCGTCCACGGCGATGGCGAGGATCCCCTCGAAGCGTGCGCGCGACGCGCGCAGCTCGTCCTCGACCACCCGGCGGCGGCGCAGCTCGCGCGTGAGGTACCACGCACCCGAATAGCCTATGATCGCGGAGAGGATGACCAGCGCAACGCCGGCGCGGCGCACCGCAAGCCCCGCCGGGCTGCTCGCCGCCGACGGAAAGGCGAGCAGCAACGCGGCCCCGATAGCGGCAATCGCGAGCGCGATGCCGAAGACGATCTGCGTCGGAGTGAGCAGTTCGCGCTTCACGCTCAGAACACCTTGACGTTGACGTACCGCTTGGGATTGCGCCGGATGTCGGCCAGCAACGATTGCAGCTCGCGGAGCGTGGAATCGGCACTGTGATAGAGGCGTGGATCGTTCACCATGAGGCCGAGCGAGCCCTCGCCCCGGTTGATCTTGGTCATCACCGAGTCGCTGCTGGCGATGAAGCGTCGCAGGCGCTCCTCCGAACTCCCCAACTGTCCGGAGATGGTGAGGAGGCGGTGGCTGGTTTCGCGCAGCTCCTGCGCCGCTACGGCGGCGTCATCGACGATCTTCCGCACCTCGCCACGCGCCGTCGACGAGTCGAAGCGCGCCGAGATCGCCTTCACGTCGCGCGACGCCGAGACGAGCGAGTTCACCCCCTCGCGCACGTCGGCAGACATCGTCGTGAGGTTCTTCGACTGGTCCTGCACCGTCTTGGCGAGCTGGGTCGACAAGTCGGCAAAGTTTCGGATCGAGTTGCGGAGTTCGCGCGCCGCCTTGTCGTCGAATGCCACTTCGACCCGCTCGGCGACGCTCGCCACGTCGCCCGCGATGCGCCCGGCGACTGCGGTGAGTTGCGCGATGTCGGGGAGCGTCGCGCCGGGGAGGAGCCCGCCGCCGCGATCCGCCTCGGCAATCTGGCGACCGACGGTCTCATCGCGCGGGAGTGCGTCGCGACCGAGGATCGTCGCCTGCCATTCGCCGAACAGCGATGACTCGTTGAGCAGGACGACGGGATCGCGCGGGAGCGTGGCGCTCGGGTCGAGCGAGAAGCGCGCCTCCACCCACCCATCCGGCGAAAGGGCGATCGACTCGACCCGCCCGGACTTGACGCCACGGATCACGACCTGCGCGCCAACCCGAATGCTCCCTACATCGCGAAAGCGAGCCGCCACCGTGCGGCGCTGGCGCCCCACGTCGGACTGCTTGACCCACAGGATGGCCGCGGTGAGGACCACCACCGCGGCCAGGATAGTCGCACCTACCAGGAAGTCGTTCGTCCGTTTCATGACGTGCGTCCGAGGAGCCAGACCACCGCCCAGAATGCGTCGAGGACGAGGATGACGATGGCGGAGTATACCACCGCATTCGTGGCCGCGCGTCCCACCCCCTGCGCCCCACCTTGCGCGTGCATCCCGTGCATCGACCCGATGAGCGTCACCGCGGTGCCGAACGAGGCCGACTTCACCAACCCGTAACGCACGTCGAAGGTCTGGAAGAAGAGGCGAAGTCCGCGCACGAAGTCGTGCGACGAAAGGTCGAGAAGCCCCACGGAGGCGACCCACCCCGACCCGACGCCAACCACCATCGCCAATCCCACCACGACAGGGAACATGCACGTCCCGGCAATCACGCGCGGAACGACTAGATACGCCATGGGATCGTACGTGAGCGTCTCGAGCGCATCGATCTGCTCGGTGACGCGCATGGTCCCCAGTTCGGCGGCGATGTTGGCGCCCACACGACCGGCGAGCGCCAGCCCGGTGAGAACGGGCGTCAGTTCCATGGTGATCGTCTTCTCCACGAGGGTCCCGACGAAATAGAGCGGGACGGCGCCGGTGAAGGAGTAGCTCGCCAGGAGGGCGAGCACGATGCCGGTGAAGATCGCGATGAACGCGGCGATGGGGAGCGAGTCGACACCTAACGAGCGCGCCTGCGCGGTGGCGACCGGTCCCCAGGTCCGCACATCGCCGAGCGCACGCCCCACGTCCCGCGTGAAGCGTCCCGCGCGCCCCACTCCCTCGACCATCGTGCGCGCGTATCGGCCGACGCCTTCGACCGCCAGATAGAGCGATCGACTCATCGCCGCGCCCTCCGCCGGCGTACAGGTGGATGCAAGACCGCCCTCCGCAGCAGCGGCGCCCTGCGCCGGAAACGGCGCTGGGCCCGGCCCTGAACCACAGCTACCGCCGGACCGCCGTTAGGTTTGTGCCAGCAACCCGAGACGGAGCGCAAACTGCACGTAGTCCGCGCGGTGCGACAGTCCCAGCTTCTCGTTGATCCGCTGCTTGTACGTGTCGACCGTTTTCGGGCTGATGAAGAGCCGCTCGCCAATCTCCGGCGCTGAATACCCCTGCGCCGTGAGGCGCAGTACGTCACGCTCACGTTCGGTCAGTTTCTCGAAACGCTCGCGGTCCGCACGTTGCGGATCCTTTCGCGTGAGTCCGCGCGCCAGCACGCGCGCCGCCATCGGCCGAACATACACATCGCCTTTCGCCACCGCGCGCACCGCATCGACGAGCTCGCGATCCGCGGCGCTCTTCACCAGGTACCCCGAAGCGCCGGCCTCCAGGAGCGAGACGAGGTAGTCCTCCTCGGAATGCATGGTGAGGATCAGGACGCGCGTGGGTCCCCCCTTCGCCACGATCTCCTTGGTCGCGGCGCTCCCGTCCATCCCGGCCATCGAGAGGTCCATCACCACCACGTCGGGATTGAAACGGTCGACGAGTCCAATGGCCTCGCGCCCGTCCTTGGCCTCGCCAACGACGTCAATGTCCTTCGCGGTGCCGAGCACCGCCTTGAGACCGGCGCGCACCACGGCGTGATCATCGGCCAGCACCACCCGAATCAGGTCGGATGTCATGGTCATCTCCCGTACATCGTTAGGTCCCCACCCCGCTCACCTGCCCGGGGCGACGCTTCGCGTCCGTGCCCGCCGAGGGACGCGTGCACTCACACGGGTCCCGCGACCAAGCGCGCTTTCCACCTCGAATGTCCCATCGAGCAGCGCCACTCGCGCGCGCATGTTGCTCAGTCCCTCGCCCGACGGTTGGCGTGCCACATCTCCAGGGAAGAAGCCTACCCCGTCGTCGCGCACCTCCAGCCGGGCGAACTCTCCCGACGTTCCCACCTCCACGTGGAGCGTCCCTGCCCCCGCGTGACGCACCGCGTTGCTCATCGCCTCCTGCGCCACACGATACAGAACCGAGGCCACCGACGGGTCAAGATCCGATACGGAATTGTCCACGTCGAGCTCGACGTGCCACGACCCGCTGCGTTCGGCCTCGCGGGCAAGTCGCTGAAGCGCAGCTCCCAAGCCGAGGTCGTTCATCACCTGCGGGTGCACTGCCTGTGCGAGAAGGCGTACCTCGTCGAGGACATCCCCAGCCATGCGGCGAAGCCGCTCGAGACGCTCCGAAGCCGACCGATCGACCGTCTCTCGCGCAATGACACTCAGCTCCATCTGGAGCGCGGCCAGCGACTGGGCGCTCGAGTCGTGGAGCTCGTGGGCGATCTCGGCCCGCTCCTCATCGGCCACCCGCATCACGCCGGCAGCCAGCTCGCGAATGCGCAGCTGGTCTTCGTCGACCTTGTCGAGCAAGAGATTGAGCGCCTCACCCACCCGTTCGATCTGCCGGTCGGCGAGCAGCGACGCAGGGACCCGCGCCGTCGTATCGCCGTTCGAGACGCGCGCTGCGGTCGCTTCAAGACCGGCGAGCGGGCGGAGCGCCAGCCACACGAGCGCGACGTTCGTCGCGACGCTCGTGGCGAGTGCTCCGCCGACGACCAGGAGGACGGCGGATTCGGCTTCGCGCGGGACGGCCAAGGCCGTGATCCCAAAGGTGACGAGCGCGATGATGAGACTGGCACCGGCGAGTTTGGACAGCAGTGGAATGCGCAAGAGCGCACGCCACCAGCGTGCCCTGATCGGCGACGCGCCCGCGGTCGTGAGTGTCCGGCCCGAAGCCGGTGTCGATTCCATGCGAGTCAGGTCGTCCGTACGCGCCCCCGGTTTCAGCGACTCACGCGTCGCTCGCGAGCGAGGCGACTGGTCGCGACGCGCCGCACCACTGCTCACCCTCCAAGGCAGATGGCCGACCGTAACCCAAAGCTCTGAGCCCGGTTGCGTACCGGCATCTCTGGTTTTCATTCGATTGGAATATTCGACCGTTCTCCCGACCCCCGAGTCGGGGCATTGCCGAAAATCGGCGCATGAACTCCGCACGGCGTGTAAGGAATTGCCCGACAACATGACGCTGGCCGGACAGCTGCACACCGTGTGGGAAAATTCAATCGTCCCGAGACAAGCCGTTCATCGCGCACCGCTTCGGTCGGAAATTCGCGGATTGCAGCAAGTCCGTCGGAGAGCTACGCTCGGACCATGACGCGCGACTTGGTGATTCGCTTGGCGATCGCCGCCCTCGTCGGGCTCGCCGTTGGCATCGAGCGCGAATGGTCCGGGCACACCGCAAAGGCGGGGCATCCCCGCTTCGCGGGCGTGCGGACTTTTCTGCTCATCGGGGCCACGGGCGGTGTCGCCGGGTGGCTCGTGACCACAGGGACGCAGTCGCTCGCCGTCGCGCTCGTCGCGGGAATCATCCTCGTCGCGGTGGCGGCGTACCGGAGCGCATCTCAGAGAGGAGGCGACGATCCGCTCGATGGCACCACCGAGGTCGCCGCGATCCTCGTGGTTGCGCTCGGCGCCTTGGCTGGCATCGGACAGACGGCCGTGGCCGGCGGCGCCGGTGTCCTGCTCGTGCTGGCGCTCTCGGAGAAGCAGAGCATCGACGCGGCGATCTCTCGCCTCGGGCTCACCGAGTTGCGAGCGACGCTGCAGTTCGGGGTGCTTGCCCTGGTGATTCTCCCGGTACTCCCCGACGAGACGTACGGCCCGCTTGGAGGGGTCAACCCACGCTCGCTCTGGATCGTCGTCCTGATCTTTTCCGGGCTCAACTTCGCGGGCTACGTCGCTCGGCGCGTCGTTGGCGCGTCGCAGGGTTACGGGGTGACCGGCGCGCTCGGTGGAGTGCTTTCATCCACTGCCGTCACCCTGCAGTTCTCGCGACTGAGCCGAGAGCGACGCGAACTCTCGTCGCCATTGGCACTCGGGACGATCGCTGCAAGCGTGGTCCTCCTTCCGCGAATACTCGTCCTCTCAATGGTGCTCAACTCGGCGGTCGCGATGGCGCTGCTCCCTTATCTCGTGCCGCCGTTTCTCGCGGGAGCGGCGCTCGTCGGCGTGCAGTACGTGCGCCTGCGGCGTGTCACGGACGGGGATGAAGCGGCGCTCGACGACGGCAATCCGCTGCGCCTCGCGTCGGCGATCAAGATGGCGCTGGCGTTTCAGGCGGCCTTGATGGCGATTCAGTTCGTGCGCGATTCCTTTGGCTCGGTGGGGATCCTCGTCTCGGCCGGGCTCCTCGGGCTCACGGACATGGACGCGCTGACGCTGTCGATGAACCGACTGGGGAGTGCCCCGGAGTCGGTGCAACTGGCGGCGCAGGCGATTGCCATCGGCGCGGCGGCCAATGCCGTTCTCAAGCTCGGCGTGGCTCTCGCGCTGGGTGCCGGCGGATATCGATGGCGAGCAGCGATCGGCCTCACCCTGCTGCTCGTCGTTGGCGTCGCGGCGATCGCCGTCGTGGCGCGTTAGGCATCCCCGACGCCCCCAAACGCAGCGCGGCGCCGTCCGGTTGCCCGGAACGGCGCCGCTTGCACATGCCGGTGCCGGACGGTCCGGCCTCGGACTCGCGCGCCCCCTCAGCGAGCGAGCGTCAGGATGGTTTGTCCTGAGCCATGTGCAATTCGGAGGACCCAGTCGCGCCCTTCACGGTCGCGCAGGAGATCGACGTGGTGCACGTCCTCGATCCCGCGGGTGAGGTGCTGCGCCGGGTCGTCCATCTCCCCGAGCATCAGCTCCACGCGGTGGTCGTGATGATCGTAGACGGCACCGAGGAACGGGGCATCGCCGAGCTGCGACTGGGCGCCGATTTCGACATCGTCGATCTCGAGCGAAGCATGCCGTCCCACGTTGCGACGGGTGAACGCCTCGAGCGCCGCGGCCCACTCCATCTCGGGGATCTCGTCGGGGACCTGTCCGGCTATCGGTCGGTTGGCAATTCCCGAGGCGGCCGGGATGGCGAGCACCGAACAGGTGGCGCCGCGCACGAGCCCGGTCGCGGTGCTTCCGACGAGGATGCGGTCCAGCAGACCGGCACCGCGACTCCCGGTGACGATCGCATCGACGTGTGCCGACTTGGCGAACGCGAGCAGCGCCCGCGTCGGCTTGCCGGTGAGCGTGATGTTCTCCACCACACAGCCGGCAGGCACCTCCAGTTGCGACCGTACGCGCTCGAAGGCCGGTCCGACGCCGCTGCTGTAGTCCGACATCCACGCCTGATAGGCCGCCGGCTGCAACTCGATCCGCGGCGCGACGTGTACCAGGTAGATCATCGAGGCCGAGGGGAGGAGGCGGATCGCGGCGCGGGCCGCGTCGATCGACGCCTGGCTGAAGTCGAGCGCGATCGCCAGGCGCGTCGGGAGCGCGGAGAAGTCGGGCGCCACGGCGAAGACCGGGACGCGCGACATGCGGAGCGTGTGCAGCGCGGTCTCACCGCCGAACATCCGGTCGAGGAGATCGTGATGACCGATCCCCAGAACGATGAGGCGTGCGCCGGACTCGCGCGCGGTGCGCGCGATCACCGCCGCCGGGTCGCCGTCGCGAATCTGCACTTCCCAGTTTGGGCGCTGGCCGACGCAGTCGAGGAGGAGTTCCTCGACGCGGGCGCGGAGTGCATCGCGGCGCGCGTTGTCGGTATCGACCGGCGGGAGGAGGAGACCATAGTCGGCCGCGACGAGCGGAACCGGCTCGAGAACGGCGAGCACGGTCACGCGCGTATCGGTGCCTTCGGAGAGTAGCGCTGCGGCGTCGAGCGCGGCCCTGGACGACGCCATGCCATCGGTCGCCACGAGGATGGGACCGTGTGTGGTCGGATCGTTGGACACGAGGCCTACGCCTTCCCGTGGGGTAGCGAGTGTGGTCGGCATAATCACCCTTCCTCCCGTTGCATGGTGGGAGTCGTTGCGCCCGCGCGTGCGGTGCACCGTGAACATGCCACTTGCCGAAGGCATGGTCTGTCCGCTTTGCGCTGAACGCTCGTCAGGGATTGTGCCGCCCCTCGAGTGGGGAGCGTGCCGCGACCCAGGTGCGAACACGCGAATATGCATCGCCGACGACGATCAGGCGGCGCATCCCGAGATGAGGTCGTACCCCGCGAACGCGAAAGCGTCGCGCGAAATACTCTCGCGCGACGCTTTGTGTATCTACTCGGTGTCGTTCGACCGCGACTTCGCTGTCAGGAGGAGCGCGATGCGGTGCTCGGTGCGCTCTTGGGCGCCGGCACCGGCTGGTGTGGCGAGTAGTGCGACGGCGGCGCAACGGCCCCGGGCGCGATCGGGCCCGGCGACGACGGCATCGGCGCGCCCCCCGGATGATTCTGCAGCTCCGGCGCCCGCGCGCGTACCATGCGCAGGGCGCTGTCGGCCAGCGCGGTGTTCTTCGTGGCCTGGGCCACCATGTACGTCCCGAACCACGGCGCCGCGTGATCGGGCTGCGCCTCGCGCGCCTTGCCGTAGAACGCCAGTGCCGCGTCGTAGTTCTTCTGCCGGAAGGCGGCATTGCCGCTGTCGAGCAACGCCTGGGTCAGCGGCTCGAGCCCCGTCGGCACTCCGTCGGCGATGGGGACATGCCCCGGCGGGAGCGCGGCGTTCATCGCGCCGTCGGCCGCTGCGGCGGCTTGCTGCGTGTCGTTTGGCTTGCGGCATGCGCCCGCCAGCAGCACACCGGCCGCCAGCAGCAACGCCCCGCCCCGCCTCGTTATCGTCTGCATCTATCGTCCTCGTGTCGGATCGGTGAGGTGGCAGCGGGCGCACATGGCCTTCGCGCGTGCACCGAGCCGGGTGGCGTCGAAATCGTCACCGTGCGGACTCACCCCCCATCCTCGCTGCGAATGGCACTTCATGCAATCCCGCTGTGCGTGACAAGTGGCACACCCTTCGAGCCCCTGACGCGCTGCCTGTCCGTGCTGCAGCAGCCAGAGCGGCTGCCCATTATGATACGTCCCGCCGCTGCGTCCGCGAGCTGCAATTCCTTGCGCCTGATGACAACCGCGGCAAAAGACTTCGGTATTGTGACATCCGGCACAGTCGAGATCGCGCGAATACGAATTCGCCGCGTGCCGCACCACAAAATTGGCGACATGGAAGGCGCGCTTCGACTCGCCGGCGTGACAGTCGGCGCAGAAGCGCTGGGTGTGACACCCCTCGCAGGTGAGTTTTCCGCTCGCCGCACTCGCGGCGTGGTTGCGTGCGAAGCCATCGGGATGAGGACGCACCATCTTCGGTGTCGTATCACGTAACGCGACGTTCATGAACAGGCCGCCAGCTGCATCGCGCTGCTGGCCGGTCGCTCGCGTCGGCGCGTGCACCGGCGTCGCGAACGGGACCGATAGCGTCGCGGTTGGTGGCAGCCCGAGCCTTACTCCCGGAGCACCATCTCGCCCGTCGGGAAGCCGACGGATGACATCGCGTCCGAGCTCGCCGATGTGGCACGTCGTGCAACTGGACTGCGCATGGCAAGTGGCGCAGGTGGCAGTGGCGCCGCTCGCCGCCTTGCGATGCGCGCTCTCCCACCCTTCGGTGCGGTGATCGTCGGGAGTGGGATAGCTGGCGACGCGCCACCGCATGAGCGACTTCACGCGCGCGTCGGGGAGCATTGCCTGGATGGCCGGGAGCGTCGACGCATTTACGTGGCAGCGCGCGCAACTCTCGCGCGCGTGGCACGTGGCGCAGCGCTCCACCCCCTCTTTCGCCTCGCCGCCGTGCTGCGACACGTATCGCGCATCGTTATGCGACGTCGGCTTGGGGAGCGAGTCGATCTCACCGGCAGTGATCGTCGTCGATTGGGCGAGCGGGATGTGGCACGTCGTACAGCGGTTGTCGTTCGCCAGGTGCGCCGACGCGCGATGCGTATGACACCCCAGGCACGACTCCGGCGTTGCCCGTCGCACGCTCATCCACGGCGCCCCCTCGCGCGTGGCGTGACACGACGCGCACTGGCGCGACGCGGTGTCGACCTCCGACGCGTGTGCCGCGTGTCGAAAGCGCAGGAAGTCCTGTCTCGGCGTCGGCGTCGTATACGGCACGCGCGGCTTTGTCTTTCCGTCGTGGCACTTCTCGCACAGCGAGGCGGGGGGCATCACCGTCGACGGGTCGCCCGTGACTTGCCCGTCGTGGCATCCGCTACAGGTGGGAAAGAGCTTGGCGTGGCGCTCGTGCGGAAACGGCGCAGGGTCGACGCGCCGATAGACTTGCGCCGGGAGCGCGCTGGCCGCCGCCGGGAACGACGCCGCGAACACGAGGAGTGCGCGCCAGAAGTATCGAGCGATCGTCATGGGCGCCCCCGCGCGAGGCCGGGATCGCTCCCGATCGTCCACTCGAGCCGCACCGACGCACGCCGCTGACTCCAGTTAGTCCCTGGGGCATCGTTCGTCAGGCGATGGTGGTACAATCCACCGTCGACGGTGATGCGCGTCTCGGGCGTCAGTCGCAGCGAGGCGTCGGCGGTGGCGCCGAACACCCGTCCGGTCCCGACGCGGAATTCGTAGATCGACTGGAGCGCACTCACGCTCCCACCGAGCGAGAGGCGCTCGCCCGCGCGCCAACGTATGCCGGCGTTCGCATCGCTTCGAGAGGAGCCGAACCCGATGTCGGCGGCGGTCGATGCCGACGCCACCAGCCGGTCGTTGAACAGCCACGAGGCATCGAGACCGGTACGCCACCCCGTGGTTCGAAGGGGGAGGAAACCGACCTCGGCGTCCGTATCCTCGTACTTGCGGTAGGCGCCGTGCGCCGACAGCTGCAAGCGCGCAGCAGCACCGCGCCACCCCAATTCGGCGCGAGCTTCGTCGAATGCCACGGGTGCGAACGCCCCCCAAATGGTCCACAGCTCGAAGAACGGGCGGTGTCGGCGCGCCTCGAGCGAGAGTTGCAGTGCGCGCGGGAGCGTGCGTGAGAGGCGAAGCCGCGCCTCGTTCACGTCGTTGCCGGCGACGTCGAAGGTCGAATTGGCGTCGATCACGACGCCGAAGAGTCGCGTCGTCGCATCGGCGGCCACCCGCTCCGAGTACAACCCCGATCGATCGCCGGCGATGACTCGCTGATACACGAACGACAGCGCGGTGAGATCCGACGGACGGAAACGCAACCGCACACCGACGAGGTTGCCGTTCTGGTCGGGCGGGAGCTCGTCGACGGCGCCGATCTCGGCACTCCGATACGTCTCGTTGAGCCCCTGGGCGAGCGCCCGCCCGCCGTATGCCTCGACGGAGTGCGCCCCGCGACGCAGCAGGAGCGCTCCGCCGTCGAAGTTGTAGGCGCCGAGACCGTTGGTGGCCCACTGACGCCCGACGCGCAGACGTCCGGCCGCGCGATCGACCTGCACGAACGCATCGAGGGCGTCGAGGTGATCGTCGGCGCGTGGCCACCGCGCCGCGGTGCCACCGAGCGCCGATCGCGCACGCAGGTGCGCCTGCGCGCTCACCGCCGCACCCGACCCGCATGCGAAAGGTCCTGCAGGAGCGGTGTTGTCGTCTCGCGCGCGCCGGACGTGCTGAAGAAACACCATGCCGACGAGGCCGGGCACTGCACCAGCTGCCCATCGCTTGTCCGACGTGAACTACCCTCCCCCGCCACCTGCGCCGCGAGGAGCGAATCCTGCTCGAGCGGACGCAGGTCGATGGATTGCACCCAAGTGGTGCCGGAAATTCTTATTCCCTGGGCGACGAGTGGCGTTGACACGGCGCCCAGCGCCAGCAGGACGCCGACGACGCGCGCGGCGCGGGGCGTACGCAAAGGTTGGGACGAGCGAGTCACGGCGCGAAGCTCGGTCATGGCCGTGCCCCGTGCCGCGCGGCTGCGTTCCAGGCGAGCGGATGACATGCCACGCACTCCTGCCCGACGAAGTGCTCGCGCTGCTGTGCATGACAGGCGAGGCAGACTGGGCGTGCGGGGGGGAGCGCCTTTACCACCGCGTCGGTGTGACAGGAGGCGCACCCCTCATGCGTGTCGCGCCCGTGCCCCTCGCGAGGTGTGGGGTGACAGGCTGTGCAGTCGCGCGCGATCGCGTGATGATCGGCATGGCAGCTCTCGCACGTCTTCGATGGTGCGCGCGAGACGTCGTTGGCGTGGCACCCCTCGCACGACAGCGATGCGTGACGCGTGTGTGCGAAGGAAAGCGTGCGCTGGCGTTCCTTGTCTCCGGCAGTGATGCGGATCGTCACCGGTACCGGGATCGCTGCCGCGAGTTGGGCAGACACGTGACAGGTCTCGCACTTGGCGCGCTGCGTGGCACCGTGGTGGCACGACTGGCAATCGGCGGGCGCGCGTACCGTCACCGCGCCGTGCGTGGAGCTGCTCGAGTGACAGCTGGTGCACGCGACGCTCTGGTGACGGGAGTGGGGAAATGGCTCCCCCGGCCGCCAACCGGCGCGCTTCTTCGTCGACTGCGGAATGGTGTCCTGCACCTGCCGTCCGTGCGTCGCAGCGGCGCGCGACATCTCCGGGAAAGCGCGTGCCACCTCCCACTCAGCGGGCGCCTCCATCGCCGCCTCGCGGTCCGACGGTCCCCCTCCCCCCCGACGCCCCTGATGCGGAACGTTCCACGCCAATGGCAGCGCGTCGTTAGCGTGCCCGCCGTTCGCTCGCGCGCCGATCACACGCTCATCCTTCGTGCGGGCGCCGATCACACGCCCCTCGTTGGTGCGGGCGCCGATGGCAGCTGGAGACGGGCGATCCTTGAAGATCCCCTTGTGGCAGGTGATGCAGTTCGTCGACTCGACCTTCCACGTGTGCGCCTGGTGACATGAGGTGCACTTGTCGAGCGCGTGGTTGGGAAGCCCGCGATGGAACGCGGTGAGCGTGTCGGCGTTCGCGTGGCACTCCGCCGTCGCGCAGCTCTTGATCGCCCCGGCAGCCTGCTCCTGCACGTGCGGGTTGTGGCATGTCCCGCACGCCGCCTTGTGCGGATCGCGGTCCAGCCCTTCGCCACGAAGCTTCTCCCGCATCTCGTGACAGGTGAAACACTGCGGCTTGAGCGGCACAAGTCCCACGCGCCCGGAGTCGAGCGGTGCCTGCGCATTCACCGGTCGTGCGAAGTTGTGACACGTCGTGCAATGCAACGATGTCTGGTCGGCCATCTTGCCCAGCCGGACCTTCACGTTCTCGTGACACCCCGCGTCCTTGCACGACACGTCGACTGGGGCGAAGGCGTGCACCTGACGGGCATGACAGGTCACGCACATCACGTCGCGAAGCACGGCCGAGTCGGAGCGCATGTGCACCTGGTGCCCCGCCGTGGCGCTGACATACTGCCATACACTGTCACGCTTCTCGGTGATGTGGCACTCGGCGCAGATCTTGTTCGGCACCTTGCTGTGCGCCGGAATCTTGTCGGGGCGATCCATCACCCAGTAGTACAGCTCCCTGGAGCTGGCGAAGATCGACTGCTGGTGGCAGTCGTGACACTTGAGCTTCGAGTGTTCGGATGTCTGGAACTTGCCGAACGCCGACTTCATGACGTGACAGCTCGAGCAGAAGTCGTTCTCGTGCATCATGTAGTTGTACGACCATCCGCCCACGAGCCCCGCCGAGACGAGCACCACGGCGATGCCGGCGCCTAACGCCAAGCGGTAGCCGCGCGTGCGCGAGGCGAGCCACGCCGCGATCGCCGCGCGATGGCGCCACGCCAGCACGGCCACGACGATCCCGCCGATGACGCCGAGCACCACGCCGCCGATCTGCACCCACTGCGGGACGCCGGAGAAGAGGAAGCGGAAGACGCTTGCCACGCCGCCGGGAAGCGGCGACTGGTCCATGCGCACCGAGTCGACGGCGCCGTGCACCGAGGGTGCTTGCGCCTGCTCGACCGCCTGAAGGAGTGTGACCAGGCTCAGGGCCGGACTCATCGAAGCCTCCGCCACTCGTTATGCGCGCAACGCCCCCCTCGACGCGCGAGACGGGTGGACGATCGCTCGCCCACCCGCCCAACCGCAAGCCGCACGTCGCTCCCCACGCCTAGTTCGCGGCGCCGAGGATCTTCTTGTCGTACGGCGCGAGCAGTGAGACCGCGATCGGTGGCGTGATCCCGTAGTCCTTCGCCATCTGGGCGATGCTCGCCCGCAAGAGCGCCTTGGCGAGGAACGGGTTGTGGACTTCCGACCCCGGATGCAGTGCGAGATTCCGATTGAACGTCGAGCCGCGCCAGGTCGACACCTTGCCGGCCGTCTTGTCGCCTGCCGGGACCTTCGGGTCGACAAGCATCGTCTGCAGCGCGTTGGCGAGCACGAGGATGTCTGCCTCAGCGCCGGCCATGATCGTACGTGCCGTCGCTTCGGTGTGGCATCCGCTCCCTGCGCACGACTTGAACGAGCGCTGCGACACGGCGCAGTCCTGGTTGTCCGTGGGGAGGCCGTTCGCGTCCACGCACGGAATGGCGGCGAAGCGGTGACCGGTGACCGTCTGCACGAACTTCCCGGTCGCCTTGTCCGTCACGTCATAGCGATTCACGTGACACGTGGCGCAAAGCTTGGGATTCCGCTCGCTTCCATGACTGGCCACGATGTCGCCGTCGATTTCGATCCCCGGAGGCCACCACCCCGCCTGCCCGAGGAGCATCGGCCCCTGCGGCGAGTGCGGCGAATTCTGGCTTCCGCTGAAATCCGGCACCGCGCGCCGATAGTGGCACTTCATGCAGAGGTTGTTGTCGAGATCGCGCGAGTCGACCGCGAAGCGCAGGTTCTTGCTGTTTGGCGTACCGTGCGGGTCGTGGCACACCGCGCACGTGATGCCAACAGCCGTCGCAGAGGTCTGCCCCTGGCTCTTCTCCACGTAGTTTGTGTTCACCCCCCAGTTGGCGAGGATGTTCTGCCCCACGTGACATCCCACGCACGCAGCGCGGGGACCGCCAGGAACTTCCGGCGCCGTCGGCGTCGAGGTCAGGCTGTTGTACGCCCGCGTATACGACGTCGCGTGGCGCGTCTTGCGCCATTCCTCGACAAAGGGATGATGCGTTCCGCTGTGACACTCCGAACAACCCGTCGTGAGCGACTTGGCAGTGTCGGCCTTGATCGAGGCAAGCATCTGTCCGCGCGTCGGCTGCTGCACGTGCTGCAAGCCCGGGCCATGGCAGCTCTCGCACTGTACGTCCTTGTACCGCGAATCCTTCGTGGTGCGCCACCCGGCAGACGTATCAGCCGCAACGTTGCCCTTGTCGTTTACCGTGTGACACGCCTGACAGAGCCCCTGCATCGAGCCACTCGCCTCCAGCGTGTGGAACGCGTCGGCGTGGGCCGTCTCCTTCCAGCGCGCCTGCTGCCCGACGTGGCAATTGCCACACACCGTGGCCTTGTTCGCTTCGTCGCTATACCCGAGAAAGCTTGCCGCCGCGGTCGGCGGTGCCGCGTAG
The DNA here is from genome assembly GCA_044225935.1 of Gemmatimonadaceae bacterium. Lineage (GTDB taxonomy): Bacteria > Gemmatimonadota > Gemmatimonadetes > Gemmatimonadales > Gemmatimonadaceae > SCN-70-22. The sequence continues at coordinate 24,407 of JBGAHX010000042.1, read as the reverse complement.
TTGGGACCGTCCCGGTAGACAATCTTCTCGTCGACGCAGCCGGCCGACGCAATCAACAGAAGGCCGACGACGGTACACTGTGCGAATACTCCTCCGCGCCACCTCATGTCCATCCTCCTCGAGAAACAGAACTCCTACGTCCCGGCTATGAAATGCAGGGCCCGAATGGCCCGTCGTTCATTCCGACTTCACGTCTTGCGACACGGTAACAGTACGTACGTACCTTTTCCGACATATGCGGGAAATCCCTGACAAGCGCGTCGTGAGTTCACCAAGCTGCATGTAGCAGGAATGCAGTGCACGCGACGTCAGCCGTTTCGGTCGGCCATGCGCCAACTCGTCAGGCAGCACCGCTCCAGCCGGTTGACGCGGAGACGCGTACGAAGAAGCGGACATGGCCTTGCGCCATCTCGCTCCAACGCGCAAAAGTTTTTTGGGGGGGGCGACGGGTGTCGCGTTAGGGAGCCCTAACGAATGGGCCACGCGAGAGTCGCTGCGATCGCCCTGCCGTTGATGGGCTATGCCGGGCGCGCTCCCGATGAGCAGTCACACTCCGCGCGTGAAAATTCGGTGCGAAGCGAGCGTCAGAACGCGCGTCGACTCAGCGTCCTGGGCCGCTCGCCGCGGCGTCGTCGGGCGCCGGGACCGTCGTCCACTTGCGAACCGAACGCCAGATCACCAGCCCGCCGCCAAGCAGCCCGACCAGTGGAAGCAGGTACGCGACGAGATTGAAGCCCGACGGCTTGGGCTCGAGGAGAATCCACTCCCCGTACTTGTCGACGAAGTACTGAATGACCTCGTCGGGGCGCTTCCCGGCGGCGAGCTGATCGCGCACGACCCCCTTCATCTCCTGCGCCAGCTCCGACGGCGAATCCTGGATGCTGTTCCCCTGGCACACCGGACAGCGGAGCTGCGAGGCCACGGCACGCGTCCGCTCCTCGAGCGTGTTCGTCCCCGTGGTGACGACCTCCTTTTCCTGCGCGCGCAGCGCGGCGGGCGCCGCCAGCGGTAGCGCGATGCACAGGGAGACCAGCGCGCGCAGCGCGACGGTGCGCCAGCGAGTCACCGCGCTCACTCCCCGGTCGTCCCGACCGGGACCGAACGCGCCGAGTCCGCGCCCGCTCCTCCCGGCCCACGCGACGGGGTCGGGAGCGCCAGCAGCGAATCGAGCTTGCGCGCGAGCACTGTCGCCGGCACCGGGCCCACGTATTTGTACGCCACCTTGCCGTCCTTCCCGATGAAGAACGTCTCGGGGACGCCGTACAGTCCGTAGTCGATGGCGGTGCGCGTGCGCGGATCTTCCAGCGACGGGTAGCTCTGCCCCCCCATCTCCGAGATCCAGCGCGTTCCGTTGGCGGGGACGTCGTTGTAGAGGACGCCGTAGAACTTCACGCCGCGTCCCGCGTACATCTCCGACACCTGGGAAAGCGTGGTGTGCTCATCGCGGCAGGCGAGGCACCAAGACGCCCAGAAGTTGAGGACGACGACTTCGCCGGTGTGGTCTGCAAGCCGAATCGTGTCACCGCTCGCGCGATGTTGTGCCCCGACCCCTTCGGCGAATACCGCCAGCGAAAATTGGGGCGCGGCGCGCCCGGGCAACGGCGACGGGATTTCCTTCGGGTCGCGCGTGGTCCCGTATGCGAGGAGCGCGATGATCGGGATCGCGACCACCGCTGCCGAAGAAGCACGCTTCCAGTTCATCAGTCCGCCCCCTCGAGCGTGTTGCTGGCCAGGACGCCGGCTGGCGCGATTGCCCCCGGCGCGCCCCGCCCGCGCGGGGCTGGCACGGCGGATTGGGCGATCCACGCCGCCGACCGTCGCCCGGTCGGGAACATCGACACCAGCGCGCCGAGGACGATGATCCCGCCGCCGACCCAGATCCACGGGACGAGCGGCTCAACGATCACCTTGAGCGTGGCGTTGGTCCCGTCCTGCTTGAAGGCCATCAGGTTGATGTAGATGTCGCCCCACGCTCGGCTGCGGACCGCTGGAGTGGGGATCGGCTGCTGCGACGTGGGATAGAAATTCATCGCCGGGTCGAGCCGCCCGACTTCGTTCCCGCTCTTGAGGATGGCGACGCTGGCGGCAATGCGCGAACGCTGTGGCTCCTCGCGCGCGTACACCTCGAGCAGGCGCACCGTGTACGATCCGACCGACATCGTCTCGCCCTTCTTTATGGTCGCCTCGTACTCCCGCCGGAACGACGACGACGCGGCGATCGCCACGCCGACGGCGATGATTCCGAAGTGCGCGATGTAGCCGCCATAGCGGCGGCGGTTCGCCAGCACCAGCCTGCCTAACGCCGTGAGCGCCGTCTCCTGCCGTACTTCCATGCGCGCCCTGACTCCCGTGACGTACTCGCGCGCGTTGGCGACCAGCGCAAATGCGGCGAAGCCGAAGGTGAGAACGCCGTACACCTCATGCGTCCCGATGGCGATCGCGATGACCATGGCGATCACCGCTCCAACGAGCGGCGGCAGGAGCTGCCGGCGCACCACTGCCTTCGACGCGCGACGCCACGGGAGCGCCGGCCCCACCCCCATCAGGAAGAGGAGCGCCGCGATCAGCGGCAACGTCATCTTGTTGAAGAACGGCTGCCCCACGCTGACCTTCACCCCGCGCACCGCCTCGGCGATGATCGGGAAGAGCGTCCCCACCAACACCGTGAAGGTGAAGGCAGTGAGCATGAGGTTGTTGAGGAGCATGACCGTCTCGCGTGCGGCGACTCCGTCGAGTCGCCCTTCACTCGAGAGCTGCTCGGAGTTGCCGGCCACCAGCGCGAACGACGTGATCAGGACGATCGCGATCGCCGCGAGGAAGTACATCCCGATCGGCCCTTCGCCGAACGCGTGCACCGACGACAGCACCCCGGATCGCGTGAGGAAGGTCCCGAGGATCGTGAGCGCGAAGGTCGCGACGATGAGGTTGAGGTTCCAGAGCTTCAGCATCCCGCGCCGCTCCTGCACCATCATCGAATGCAGGAACGCGGTCGACGTGAGCCACGGCATGAACGACGCGTTCTCGACTGGGTCCCACGCCCAGTAGCCCCCCCATCCCAGCACCTCATACGACCACCACATTCCCGCAATGATCGCGGCGGAGAGGAAGGCCCAGGCGCCCAACGTCCACCGGCGCGAGAGGCGGATCCAGTCGTCACCACCCACTTCGCCCGCGGCCATCGCCCCGATGGCGAAGGCGAACGGCACCGTCATCCCCACGTAGCCCAGGTAGAGGAGCGGCGGGTGCACGCCCATCAGGATGTGGTTCTGCAGGAGCGGGTTAGGGCCCGGACCATCGAGCGGCGTCGGCGAGACGAGGGTGAAAGGATTCGCCGGCCCTACGAGCAGGATGAGGAAGAAGACGCTCACCGCGAGCATCGTCATCGTCGTGTACGGGATCAGCGCACCCTCGCGGTCGCGATTCCAGAACACCACGAGCGCCGAGAGGAGCGCCAGCACCCACGCCCAGAAGAGGATCGATCCCTCGAGCGCTCCCCATAACGAAATCACCGTATAGAAGAGCGGCGTCGCCCGGCTCCCCACCTGCGCGACGTACCCGACGCTGAAGTCGTGCGTGACGAGCGCGAAGATCATCGCGAAGGTCGCGATGGTCACGAGGCCGAACATCGCGTACGCCGCCGAGTAGGTGGCGCGCACGAAGTCGTCGCGCTTCTGCCGAATCCCCAGCGGGGCCATCACGACGCCGAAGACCGCCACGCCCAGCGCGACCATCAGCGCGTTCAACCCGATCAGCCGTGTCATGACGTGGCGTCCTGCCGTAGCGTCTTGAACATCTCCTTGTACATCTCCTGCGGCGTCTGTCCCGGCTTAGGTGCCCGGTACTCCTCGGAGTGCTTGATCATCAGGTTGGTCGACTCGAAGACGCCGTTGCGAAAGCGCCCCTCGCACACCACCCCCATGTTGTCGCGAAACATCTGCGGTGGCGCCCCCTTCGAGTGCACCTCGACGGTCTTCACGCCGTCCATGACTTCGAAGCGGAGGTCGAGCTTCTCGGCGTCCCACTTCACCGACCCAGGCGAAACCATCCCGCCGAGTCGCATCGGGACGTCGACCGCCGCCGGCCCCTTGGCAAGGAGCTCCTGCGGCGTGAGGAAGTAGACCACGTTCTTGTCCAACCCGCCGTAGAGCAGGTACCCAAAGGCCCCCAGCAGGATGACCGCGGCCACAACGATGGTGGCGCGCTTGCGTCCCTCGACGTTGCTGCTCATGCGCGCCCTCCTCCGTTCAGCGCTTCAGTGGCTTCGCGCAGGCGGCGCTGCGCCTCGGCGCGGACGCGATGCAGGTGCCAGGCGTAGCTCAACAGGACAACCCAGGTGATGCCGAAGGCCGCCACGATGAACGGCATGTTGTCAGGCATTGATCCCTCCCCGCGTGGCGAGCGCCGCGCGTTCGTGCAGCTGGTCGGCCGCGCGCTCGATCTTCGCGGACTCGTAGCGGTGGCGGATGAAGTAGATGAGGACGATCAGGAAGGCGATGGCGTTGATGCGGAGCCCGATGACGTAGTTGGGATCCACCGTCGACGGACTCGATTGCGGCTGGTGCAGCGTACGCCACCACCGCACCGACATGTAGACGATCGGGACGTTGAGCGCGCCCAGCAGCCCAACCGCCGCGCTCCACTGCGCGCGCCGGTCGGGATCGTCGACGAAGGCACGCAGAATCAGGTAGCCGACGTACATGAAGAAGAGCACCGCGCTCGACGTTAGGCGGGCATCCCACGTCCACCAGATTCCCCACGTCGGCTTCGCCCAGATCATCCCGAGCACGAGCAGGAGCCCGGTGAGCACTGCCCCGCTCTCGGCGGCGGCGGCGGCGATGAGGTCATCGCGCTCCTGCCCCTTCCAGAGGTATCGCAGCGAGAAGATCGCGACGACAAAGTAGGCGATCATCATGTTCCACGCCGCCGGCACGTGGACGTACATGATTTTCTGCAGGTGCCCCATGTCGCGATCGGGAACGCTGATCGAGATCGCGATCCATTGCGTGAGCGCCAGCAGGACGAAGATGCCGATGCCCGCCCATGCCCCGCGCGTGCGCGACTGCGTCGCCGACGCCATCGTCAGGTCCGCGGTAGAAACTCCCATGTCACACCTCGATCACGTATTCGAAAGCCAACAGCGATGCGACCAGAAAGATGATATCGAATGCGCCCAGCAACCGCACCCACGCTCCCGCCTCCCGCATCGGATCTCCAGCCAGGAGCCCGGTCAGCGCCTCGACCGACGCCAGCAGTACCGGGACGAGCATCGGAAACAGGAGGAGCGGGAGCAACACCTCGCGCGCCCGGCTGCGGCTCGACATCGCCGCGTAGAAGGTACCCAACGTCACGAAGCCGATCGTCCCCATCACCGTCACCCCGAGCAGCGCTGGCCACCCCGGTGGAAGCGCCACCTGGTACAGGATGAGCGCGATCGGTACGACCACCACTTCGACGATCAATACGAAGACGAGATTCGCGATCAGCTTCCCCAGGTAGATTCCCCACCGCGCCCCGGGATACAGGAGGAGCGACTCCAGCGCGCCGCCATCCAGCTCCAACTGGTACGAGCGATTGAAGGCGAGCACCCCAGCGAACAGGATCGCCAGCCACAGCGCCCCCGACGCCGCGCGGCGCAGCGCCTCCGTGTCCGGACCGAGCGCGAAGCCGAAGAGCAACAGGACGAGCACTCCCATGAACGCCACGGCGTTAACACCAGCCTTCGATCGGCGTTCCGTCGTGAGATCCTTCCATACTATCGCGCCGACTCGCCGCCACTCCGCGCTCCACGTCACGTCAACCGTCCGCCAACGAGCGATTGGAGCAACGGCGCCCCCGGCGCACGTTCATCGTCCGAGCTTTCATGAACGACACCCTGACGAAGCGTCGCGACTCGGTCGAGCAGGTTCCCCGCACTATGCCGGTCGTGCAGGACGATCATCGCCGCACCGCCTTCGCTCCGTACCTCGCGCACGACGTCGTTGACCAGGGCGATCCCCGCCGGGTCGAAGTTGTTGTACGGTTCATCGAGCAGGAGAAGGCGCGGGCGCTGCAGAAGGAGCCGCGCCAGCGAAAGTCGGCGCTGCATCCCGGCGGAGAAGGTTCGCACGATTTCGCGCCCCTCGCGCTCCAGCCCTACGCGAGCGAGCACCTCGGGAATGCGCGCTCCGTCGATCCCCAGCATGCGACAGGCGAAGCGAAGGTTCTCCTCCGCCGAAAGGTCGTCGTAGAGTCCGGGATAGTGCGTGAGGAAGGCCACTTGTGCACGCACGGCGTCGGCGTTCTTGACCACATCTTCGCCGAAGACCTGCGCTGTTCCCCCGGTGGGGCGAATGGCGGTGGAGAGGATGCGCAAAAGGGTGCTCTTTCCGCTTCCGTTGTGTCCCTCGACTCCCACAACTTCCCCGCGCGCGATCGTCAGTGACACTCCCCGAAGCGCCCAACGACGCCCAAAGCGCCGAGTCACGCTGGTCATCGTGGCCGCCGCGTCGTCGCGGTCCGTTATCCTGAGTGTCACAGTCGGCAATCTAATCGTTCCAGCTACCACTCGTGACCCGGGATACTCCCCCACGCGAGCGTCAGGTTTCACCCGTCACCTCGATCTCGTGAGCGAAGAACCCACTCCCGTCTCCGCCGGGCGACGCGCCTCGAGCGACGCCCCCGCGAGCACCGGCCCGGACTCGAAACTCCCCCGCTGCTTTCACGCACTGGGCGAGGGGACACTCAAGCGCGACCTCTCCATTCGCGACATCGCTCACGCGGTCCGCGAGGGAGCCGGCACGCTCTGGGTCGACATCGACTCCACCAGCCGGCAGCAGATCGCCCTCCTCGAGAAGGTCTTCAACTTCCACCCGCTCCCGATCGAGGACGTCCTCAATCCGATGAGTCGTCCCAAGGTCGAGCAGTACGATGGCTACTTGTTCGTGATCGTTCGCGTGGTGCGCTTCTGCGACGAGACGCAGGATCCCTACGACCTCGAGACCGACAACCTCTACTTCTTCCTCGGCCCTACCTACCTCGTGACGGTGCACGCGGGGCCGTCGCCTAACGTGGACTCGGTCGCCGACATCGCGCTCCGTACGCCGGACCTCGTCGCGCGTGGCCCAGCGCGCCTGGCCCACCAGCTCATGGACAACGCCGTCGACGCGTTCTTCCCGATCCTCGACCGCATCGACGACTTCCTGGACTCCATCGAGGAGCGCGTCTTCGCCAAGTTCGACGAGGAAGCACTGCGCGACATCTTTGCCGTCAAGCGGATGGTCCTCTCCCTCCGCCGCTACCTCGCGCCACAGCGCGAGACATTCAACACCTTGTCGAATCGCCCGTCACCGCTCCTCCCGCCCGATGTGCAGCTCTACTTCCGCGACATCTACGATCACATGCTGCGCATCAACGACTCGCTCGACACGTACCGCGACCTCCTGTCGAGCACGATGGAGAGCTACCTCTCGCAGGTTTCGAATCGTTTGAACGTGGTGACCAAGGGGCTCTCGCTCGTCGCAACGCTGAGCGTACCCTTCGTGGTGGTGAGCGGCATGTGGGGGATGAACTTCACCAGGATCCCCCTCTCGAATCACCGATACGGCTTCGAGATCATGCTGCTGGCGCAACTTGTGTTGGGCGTGGGGCTCATCTGGCTGTTCCGAAACCGGAAGTGGCTCTGAACGAGAGGACGAGTTTGGAGAAGACGAGATGACGAGGAACTGCTCTCCTCACTCGTCAGCTGTAAACCACTCGTCCTCTCGTCTTCAGAAAACTTGTCTTCTTGTCACGGGAGCGGACCGCGCCACGCGGCGAGCGACAACTCCAAGACGAGCGCCAACACCGCCAGCGTCAACGGAAAGCGGAATAGCTCCGTGAAGCGCGTGTAGACGCGCGTGCGCACGGGCGTGCGCTCCAAGCGGTCGATCTCTTCGGTGATACGCTGCAGGGCGGCGGCGTCGCGGGCGCGGAAGTAGCGCCCTCCGGTCTTCTGCGCCACTTCCGTGAGCAGCGCGTCGTCGATCTCCACCGGGCGGTTCTCGTAGCGCAGGCCGAATACCCCGCGCCCCACCGGAACGGGGGCCATTCCCTCGGTGCCGACGCCGATCGCATAGATCTTCACGCCGAAGGCGCTCGCCGCCTGTGCCGCAGTGCGCGGGTCAATGGTCCCGCGGTTGTTCACCCCGTCCGTCAGGAGCACGATGACTCGCGAGCGTCCGGGAGCGCTCCTGAGACGGTTGGCCGCCGTGGCGATCGCCGTTCCGATCGCCGTTCCATCCTCGAGCTGCCCGGGCTGGAGGTTGTCGATCGCGGCCATGACGACGGGATAGTCGGTCGTGAGCGGGACCTGGGTGAGCGCCTCGCCCGAAAAGGCGACGATCCCGATCCGGTCGCTCCCGCGGAGACCGACGAACTGCTTCACCTTCTCGCGCGCCACCTCGAGCCGGTTCTGCGGCTGGAAGTCCTCGGCCAGCATCGAGCTCGAGATGTCGAAGGCGATGACGATGTTGATCCCTTCGCTGTTCGACTGCTCGCTGCGGCCGGCGATGCGCGGCCTCGCCATCGCGATCACCAACCCAGCCAGGGCAACGCTTCGTAAGATGATGAGCGCGCGCGAGATCCATGATCCGGATCGCGGGCCCTTCGCCAGCACCCCCACGCGCGAAAACACGATCGCCGGGGGCTGACGGCGACGGCGCCACCACCACCAGAGTGGCAGCAGCGCCAGCGCGAGCAGGAGCCAGGGGGACTGAAACTGCAGGTTGGCGAGCCAGGAAGGCACGTGCGGCCGGGATGCGGGGCGGGATGCAGACGATGCGATCCCGGTAATACCTGCAAGTTACCGCCGAGATGCACCTCAGGTATGCTACGTGCAACGCCGACACTCGAATACGCGTCCAGCCAGTACATCGGCGCCCACACTCTGCTCGCCCCGAATCCCCCACCGCACTTTCGTGTTCGCTCGCCAAGCACTTCCCCGTCGCTCCGGGCGCGTGTGACGACGGTACCGCCATCCCTCCTCTGGGGCGCGGGTTTCCTAGTGGCTGTTGCCGGAATCGCCGCGTACCGTCTTCGTCTTGCCGCCCTTCGCGTACCTGCCGCACCCCCCGCCGCACCCCTTGCAGCACCCCTCGTTGCCCGTCCGGCGTCGCCCATGAACGATTCGTCCTCCGACATGACCGAAGAAGTCTTCCTTTCCAAGCTGTCCGACGCTGTCATCATTGCTGGTCGCGACGGCGTCATCGCGTCGGCGAGCCGCGGCACCGAGCGCGTGACCGGATGGGCGCCCGAGGACCTGCGCGCCCGCCGGGTGGCGAGCCTCATTCACGAAGACTTCGTGGCCGAAGCGGTCAAGGCACTGGAGCGCGTCGCCGACGGGGCGGAGCTGCACCTCCCGCAGCGCTGGCGTTTTCGGCGCGCCGACGGCTCGTGGTTCGACGCCGAGTGCACCGCCACCCGTCTCGCCGACGCCCCCATCGACCGTTGCGTCGTCCTCGCCGTACGAGAGGCACCGCCGCGCGAGGTGGTCGTCGGGGCATCCGAGGGACTTCGCGACCCGCTCACCGGGCTCGCCACGCGAGCCCTCCTGCGTGACCGCGCCGAGCACGCGCTCACCCGGGCGCATCGCTTGCAGCTCCCGGTCGCGATGCTCTTCCTCGAGTTCGACGACTTCCGCTGCGGCGGAGTGCGGGCGACGGTGGAGGAGCTCGAGCAGCTCATCGTGGCGGCGGCGACGCGCATCAATACCTGTCTTCGCTCCTCGGATTCCGCTGGCCGCGTCGAAGGGGCGCGCTTCGCGATCCTTCTCGAGGACATGGCCGATGAGTCGAACTTCGTGCAGGTCGCCGACCGCATCGGCCAGGCCTTCGCCGCCCCGCTCCTGCTCGGGCAGCGCGAATTCCTCGGCAATGCCAACCTCGGGATTGCCAGCGCGATGCCGGAGGATTCGGTCGATGACATGCTGCGCAACGCCGACGTCGCGCTCCGCGCCGCTCGTCGCCGCGGGCGCGGCGCCTGCGAATTGTTTGACCCGCGCGTGCACCAGCCGGCGCTCTCGCACTCGCGACTCGAGGACGACCTCCGTCGCGCCATCGAGGCTGGCGACTTTTCGCTGGTCTATCAACCGATCGTGATCCTGCGCTCGCGCCGCATCGCCGGCGTAGAAGCACTCGTGCGCTGGAACCATCGCTCGCGCGGGCTCATTCCCGCCGCTGCGTTCATTCCGGTCGCCGAGGAAACGGGGCTCATCATCCCGCTCGGGCGCTGGATCATGCTCGAGGCGTGCAAGCAGGCCAAGACGTGGCAGGACTCGATCGGCCCCGATCGTTCGCTGACGGTCACCGTCAACATCACGCCGCGCCAGCTCCTGCACCCGCGATTCGTCGAGGACGTGCAGACCGCGCTTGAGCAGAGCGAGATCGAGCCGCATCGCCTCGTCCTCGAGATCTCCGAAGGGGGACTCGCCCGCAGCATGACGGACGCCCTCAACCGTCTGCGTCAGGTTCGCGCGCTCGGCGTGCGCATTGCCATCGACGACTACGGCACCCGCTCCGCATCGTTGGGGGATCCGGGCGACATCCCGGTCGACATCCTCAAGATCGATCGCAGCTACATCAGCCAGGTGACGCGCCGCCCCGAGGAGCACGCGGCCACCCGCGCGATCGTCGCGCTGGGAAAGCTCAAGCGCCTGCGCACCGTCGCCGAGGGGATCGAGAAGGAGGAGCAGCTCGCCGAACTCCTGCGCTTCAAGTGCGAGTACGGGCAGGGAACACTCTTCTCCGAACCGGTGAACGCGGCCGGCTTCCTCGAGCTGCTTCGCCGCGACTGACGTTCGCGCCGTCGGCGATACCCTACGAAAGGAGAAACCGGGAGCGACAGGCGCCGCTCCCGGTTTCTTGATTTAGTGTGCCGGCTACTTCACGCCGGGACCGCCCGTGCGATCGTCCGGAATGAATCGATCGCGGTACGGCATTTTCACCTCGCGCAGCGCCGCCGCGTCGAGCGTCGTCCCCTTCGGAATCACGTCGTTTGCCGCCAGCAGGTAGGCCGTCAGCGCGTACACCTGGTCGTCGGTGAGTGACCCGGGCGTAGCCAGGGGCATCGCTCTCCTGATGTAGTCGAAGAGCGTCGTCGCGTAGGGCCAGTAGTTCCCGATCGTCTTGGTCCGCGAAGGGTCGCTGGCAAACCTGAACCCCTCGGCGGCAGAGTCACGTCCCACGAGCCGCGGGTTGGGTGCGATTCCGCCCACGCCCCCCACGCCATGGCACGAGGCGCAGGCCGTCGCGTAGAGCTTCTCCCCATCGGCCGCACTCCCCTTCCCCTGCGGAAGCTCCGCACCGTCGGGACCGATGTCCGAGTTCCAGCGGGCGATCAATGAGTCGGGAGCGGTTGCGCCGAGTCCGTAGTGTTGCCGCAGCCCCGGACCGCCGGGGACTCCGCCAGCGTCGTACGACCCCCACGTCGCCGGGGGAGGTTGCGAGGCGACGTCGCTCGTCGAGGGGACGGGTGCGCGTCCGCTGCAACCGGCAGCGAGCGATGCAGCCATGAGGTAGGGGGTGAGGCGACGCATCACGTTTCCCCGTGATAGAAGGTCGATCCGTCGGGTTTCACGTCCCAACCGACGATTGCCGTGAAGTGGTAGTCGGTCCCCGGACCGCGGACTGCGATGAGCTCGGAGCGCGTCGGTTGCACCTGCCCCGTTTCGTCGGTCGCTCGGCTCAGGATCGTCGCCGCTTCGCCTTGCCAGTTCCACATGTACTGGAAGCGTACGTGTGCCTTGGGGAGCGCAGGCCCAGTCAACTGCGCGTCGTGCCACGTACTGCCGCCGTCGGTGCTGACCTCCACGCGCGTCACCCGTCCGCGCCCCGACCAGGCGAGCCCAGTGATCGGACGCCATCCGCGCGTCGCGATCACGTCCGGATGCGATGGCGACGTAATGACCGACTTCACGTCGAGTACAAAGCTGAATTGCCGAGCCTTGTCGCCGAGCAGCGGATCGGTGTAGACCGACGTCTCCCAGCGCGTCATCCATGGCGCGGTCCCGAGCTCGAGGCGGCGCAGCCACTTCACGTTGATGTTCCCCTCGAAGCCTGGGAGAAGGAGGCGCAGCGGATACCCCTGCGCCGGGCGCAGCGGCTCGCCGTTTTGCGCCCAGACGACCATCGCATCCTCCCACGCCTTCTCGATCGGGACCGAGCGCGTCATGTGGCACGCATCGCCGCCTTCGGCGAGGAACCACTTCGCCTCGGGCTTCACCCCTACCTCGCGAAAGAGGGTGGCGAGCGGAACGCCGGTCCATTCGGTGTTGCTCGACATCCCCGCCGCCGCCTGCGCCGTCGTGTCGGGCTTGGGCTGCTTGAACGGCGCGCGCCCGTTCCCCGAGCATTCCACGAAGTGCGTGCGCGTGACCTGCGGAAGGCGCTTGATGTCGTCGACGCTGAACGTCATCGGGCGTTCGACGAGCCCATGGATCAGGAGCTGGTGCGACGCCGCGTCGATCGACGGCACCCCCGCGTGATGCCGCTCGAAGTGCAGGTCCGACGGCGTGATCGTCCCCGTGAGCTGGCCAAGCGGCGCGCGAGAGCTTCCGGCGACTTGGCCAACCGGGACGCGCGATGGCGCTACTTCGGTGGCACGTACTCCCTGCGCGCTCGTGGGCGTTCCGAGGAGCGACGAGGGGTCGCCAGGCATCGTCGGCGGCGACGTAGCGGCCGTCGGCGCTGCGGCAGCGGCGCTCTGCCCCGTCGCTACGCGCGGGAGGCTGGCCGCAAGCGCACCCGCCGCCACGCCGGCCACACCGCCCAGCAGCACGCGACGCGAGACCGTGTGGTCGCCACTGCTCTCCGAACGCGCGCGTGCATCTCGCTCCGCGTCCAGTTCGTGCGACACCCGCTCGTCGTTCGATCCGTCGTTCACCGATTCCTCCTGATGACTCGTCACGCGATCCCGAACGCTGCACGCATGCACGCGCGGCAATCCCGCTCTGTTGCGCGCGTGACGATACGACGCGTCGCACGACTCCGCCATGCCGCGTGGCGCCGTCCCGCGCGGCTACAAGCCGTGACGCGGTACCCAGAGCACGACGAGAGTCGCGAGCACTGTCAGCGTGAGGAGCGAGACAGTTGCGGTGGCCGCGGTGCGCCACCCGACGCGTCGCAGCATCTCCATCTCCACGCCGAGCCCGAGCGCCGCCATCGCCACGATGGTGAGCGCGTGCGAGGCGAGCTGCGCACCACTCGCGATGCCGTCCCCGACGAAACCGCTCGAGCGACAGACCGTCGCCACGAGAAAGCCGATGACGTACCACGGCACGAGCCCTCGCAACGAGAGCGACGCGCCGCCGGATTGCGCCTGACGGCGCCGGATGAGTGAGATCGCGGTGACCAACGGAATGAGCATCAGCACGCGGACGAGCTTGACCATCGTCCCCACCTGCCCCGCCTGCACGCTGACCGGGTACGCGGCCGCCAGCACCTGCGGCACCGCATAGACGGTCAGCCCGGTGACAATGCCATAGGACAGGTCGCCGAGCGACAACCACGCCCGCACGAACGGGAGCGCGAGGACGAGCGCAAGACTGAGGAGCGCCGTGTACGCGACGGACGAGGCGATCTCCTCGCGCCGCGCTCCGGTCACCGACGCGACTGCGGCGATCGCCGAATTGCCGCAGATGGCATTGCCGCTCGCCACCAGCAGCGCGTGCGAACGCGGGAGCCCGAAGACGCGCCCCCACAGGAGCCCGGCGCCTAACGCGACGGTCGTCGCAGTCGCGATGGCGAGCGCGAGATCGGCGCCGGCGCGTGCCATCCAACGCGCATCCGTTGCCACCCCAAGCAGCACGATCGCCACCTCCAGCACTTGCCGCGCGGCGACGGAGATCCCGGCGAGCGCCCACGGCGCGGGATGCCAGAACGCTCGCACGATGACCCCGGCGAGGATGGCGAGGACGACAGCGTCGACTCCCGCGCGCGGATACCTCGCGGCTGCCGCAGCAGCTGCGCCCCACGCCACCACGCCGAGGGCAGCGGTGAGGAGCAGACCAGGAATGGCGGCCCAGGGCAAGCTGGGGCCCCGAACGGCCGAAGGAGACATCGCCCAAAGCTGCGCACCCGCGCAACGCCGGACAATGCCTCCTTCTCTGCTGTCACACAACGGTCGCCGTTAGGCAGCGCGCCGTCGAAGCACACCGGCTCGCCGACCGTGCATCGCGTGATGCACGCTTGGCGTCCGGTCGATGGCTATCTGCGCCCCGGCGACGCGGGCGCGGTCGTCGCTCCCGCCGCCGGCGCCGCCTTCCCCGCGTTCAGGTCGTTCCAGTTGAGGATCGTGTTGAAGCCAAGGAAATACGTCCCCTGCGTCTGCCAACGCCAGAACGGACGGATCCCGAACATCACGACATGCCCCTTCCCGACCGACGCGTCAACGACCTGCGCACGCCCGGAGAGGAGCTGACCGTTCTGCAGTGTTCCGGACAGGAGCATGTCGTTCGCGTTCGTCGGGAAGCTCATGATCACGCGCGGACGCCCTTCGTCGATGTTCACGCCGAACTGCGCCGCCATCGAACGCAGGGCCGCGGCGTCGTCGTTCGCCGGGCGCGCCGCCGCGCCGCTCGTGCGCGACGAGTCGCGTTCGTAGGGCGAGAGTCGCAATGGCGTCGCCATCGGCGTGATGTTCTGGCTCGGACCGCCGCCACCGCCGAGGAACGCGGCAAACTGCGGAGGCACTCCACCGCCACCGGCGTTGATCACCGGTCCCTGATTGAAGTACACCGGGAGCTGCGTCCCTTCGTACCCGTACATGATCGGGCTCTTCTTGTCGGTGATGAGCCCGCGCATGATCGATCCGCGCGCGAAGAGCGTGTTCGGCTCCTCGATGGTGATCCCGGTCGTGAGGCCGAAGTCGGGGAAGATGGTCGACGTCGAACCCTCGACGAGCAGCGTTCCTCCTTCGCGCACGAACTTCGCCAGCTCGGTCAGCCCCTCGAGACCCATCCCGCCCCGAATGTCGTCGGACTGGTCGTTCGCACCGAGGTTTGGAGTGGTCGCAGTCTTCTTGTAGGGGAGCGGCGTGTCGTTGTTCTTGGCGATCCCGTTCACCTGCGAGATCGACGAGCCGCCGATGCTCGGGAAGACGATGACATCGTACTTCGCGCGCAGGTTGCCATCACGCAGCTTCTGATCGGCAAAGTACGTGTAGGGGACGCCGTAGGTGTCGAGCGCGGCGCGCACCCATCCCTCGTCCTGCGTCCGCTGCCAGGAGTGCACGTAGCCGATGCGCGGGACGTCGAGGTCGTGCGTGGCAACATCGGGCGCCTTGGCCACCGCCCACGCCGTCAATCCGAGCTCCTTGAGCGAGGCGTCGAGCTTCGCCCGGTCACCGCTCGGGATGATGATCGAGCCGGCGCGCAGCGACTTCCCATTGAGCGTGAAGTCCTCTTCCGCGGCGAGCATCTTCACGGTCGCCTTGGAGAAGCGGAACTTCATCAGGTTGTTGTCGGTGTTGTGCTCGACGACCACCACCGGGCCGGAGCCGTCGATCCCGCCAGGCGCGCGCACGTCCTTCGTGACCGGCGTCATCGCCTGCGCGAGGATCGACGAATCGGTCACGGCCGTCACGTCGAAGTTGCGCGTGAGCTGGTACGTCCAGCCGGTGTCGTCGTACGGGCGCGGATTTCCCGGTGCAAAGTTCTGCAGCGAGAAGTACATCTCGGGAATGATGCGGTACGGCTGGTCGGCACGGATGATGTAGTCCCCTGCCTTCACGTCGAGCGATCCCGCCTTGAACGCGCTGTTCGCGGTGTGGAACTCGAGCCCCTGCACGCGGAGTGCATTCACCACGTCGGCTGCCTCACCCTTGCGGCGCTGTCCCGCGGGGATCACCCACGCGTAGGGCCCGCCCTTCTTCCCCTTCTCGACCTGGCGCTTGTTCTTGAGCCAGTAGTTCTCGAGATACGTCTCCTTGTTCTTCGCCACGTGGTTCAGCGCGATGAGGAGCGCCGACTCCTGGATGTTCACGTTGTTGCGCGGCCCCCACTTGATGCTCGGCAATGGCGGGTTAGGGCGGAACCACTCGCGGCTGGTGACCGTCGAGCCGAGGCGCACCGTCGACGTGTCCGGGCCGTAGCTCTGCACTTCATAGAAGCGCCCGGTCGCATTGTGCGCGTGCGCGGCAAAGAACATGTAGTTCGGGACCCAGCCGTCGTAGAAGCCGTAGGTCCACACGCCCGGCACGCCACGCTTGGTCATTTCCATGACCTCGGTCTTCGCGAGCAGCCACCACTCGTCGATCGTGATCGGGTCGATCGCCTCGTTGTACGG
The DNA here is from genome assembly GCA_044225935.1 of Gemmatimonadaceae bacterium. GTDB lineage: Bacteria > Gemmatimonadota > Gemmatimonadetes > Gemmatimonadales > Gemmatimonadaceae > SCN-70-22. The sequence continues at coordinate 8,112 of JBGAHX010000042.1, read as the reverse complement.
CCCCGTTCCGGTCGACGTATAGAGGTAGTTCTGCGCCTCGTGCAGGTCGTGCATGATCGGCGGGTGCCACTCGAGGAAGAACTTGTTCACGTGCTGGGACAGCTTGAGGAACTGCCCGATGTTGTCGCGGTTGTTGTCGTGCGCGACATACTTCCCCCAGTACATCAGCGGGAGCCGCGTGTCGCCCTTCGCCAGCTTCTTGTTGAAGTAGTACGTGTCCACCTGCTTCTCGCGCCCGTCCACTTCGATGACCGGCGTGATGAAGGTGATCACGTTGTTGCGGATCGTCTGGACGTACGGCGTCTCCTCGACGATCAGTCGGTACGCGAGCTCCTGCAGCGTCTCCGGCCCCCCGGTCTCCGGCGAGTGCATCCCGCTCGTGAGCCAGTAGATGGGCTTCGCCTTCGCCACGATCGACTTCGCCTGATCGTCCGACGTCTTTCGCGGGTCCGTCAGCTGCGCGAGCATCCCCTTGTAGCTGTCGAGATCGCGAATGGTCGCCTCGTCGGCGATGGCGAGCACGAACATGTCGCGCCCCTCTTCGGACTTGCCGATCGTCCAGAACTTCGCCCGCGGTGACGCGGCGGCGAGCGCCTCGAAGTAGCGCTCGATGTCGTGCGCGTAGGTGAGCTCTCCCGGCTGCCCCACGATGCGCCCATGGAACTTGAGTGGCGTCGGGACCGTCGCCGACGCCGGGAGGTGGTCGACGAGCTCCGTCGTGATACGCGGGTCGCGCAGGTTTTCCTTGATCAGGCGCGTGTACGCGGTGTCCTGCTGTTGCACCTGCTGCGCGCCGACGGATGCCGCGGATGCAGCGAGGGCGAGGAGGGCCGCAACGCGTCGCGCCGAGCCCGGGGAAAGACACTTCATGAGCGGAGTGGTAAGGGGCGGTGGGGGGGGAGGGTCGCGCATTCTGCGCTCCACAACTCTTACGCACCACCCCTCATGCCGCTGACACTCCCCTCCCCGTCTCGCGTGCCGCGCCTCGCGCTCCTACTCCGGACGCGAGGCCGTCTCGACTGCCGCTGATCCGCAGCTCCGTCGCGCGTGTCCCGCGCGCGCCATCGCCAGGTCGGCCGGCGTCAACGACACCGCCGACGAGCGCGGCGACATCAGCGCGTGCGGGTCGTCGAGGTGTGCGAGCCCCAGCGCGTGCCCCAGCTCATGCAGGAGCGTCGCCTCCTGATCCACCGTCGAGTATCGCTCCCCCTTCGGAGTCTCCTCAGCGATGAGCACCTGGGCACTGACGATCTCGCCGTGCGCATCGTGTTGGAGATTCGTCATGCCGGCGCGGAAGGCGTTGGCGGGATCGTCGGCGTCGATCGGGAGTCGGCGCAGGACGATCACCTCGACTTCGGGACGGAAGAGGCGCTTGCTTCGCATGCCGCGCGCCAATCGGACGGGGAGGCCGGCCTTGTTCCAGGACGCAAGCGCGGCGTCGAGCCGGGCGATGCCGTCGTAACGCCACCCGTCGCTCGCGCCGTCGAACACCGCGAGGCTCACGCGCACGAGTCGGCGTTCTTCTCCAATCGGCCGCCAGACAGCGGGCACCGCCGCGACGCTTCCACACGAGATAGGCGTGATCGACGCCGTTACATCCCTTCTCTGCTGGCTCGCACACGCCTGAAGCGCGCCCGCCGCGAGGGCGGTCACGGTGACTCGGAAACGGAGTGCGGATGGCGAAGTGCGCATGGTCCTCCCGGTCGAGGAGCGTCGGTCTACGATAGATCGACCATGCCACTTTTGTGAAGGTCACGTAACGATCACATCACGCGATCGTTACAATGCTCGGCCCCGCCTTGCGCCGAGCGTCGCGGACCGTCTTTGCCGACCACCACGCGGCTCGCTCGCGCCTTCGCGAAAAAAGAACGGGGACACCACCGTTACGGCGATGCCCCCGCTCGCAATGTCGACTCCCGTTCATCTCCTCGGGAAGGATGGGCCTGAGAGGAGTTGAACCTCTGACCTCACGCTTATCAGGCGTGCGCTCTAACCAACTGAGCTACAGGCCCTTACCAAGAGCACGGCAAACTAGCGAGTCCTCCCGCGCCGGGTCAACCGATCGAGTCGCGCAAAGCGTGACTGAGGGCACCGAAATCACCCGGCACCCGCTGAATTCTGCGAAGGTTCGCGCCGAACCTTTGCGACAGGGGACCATCGTGTACATCATCCGTGCTGGTTTTTTCGACGGCACAACCTTCGCAGACACGACGGCTGGGGAGCTCGCGCCTCCCCAGCCCTCTTCCAATTCGTTGTCCTTCTCAGCTCCGGAGTCCGTGGTCGTTCTCGTCCTCACTCCGCTCGTCATCCTGATGCTGGCGATCGTCTTCGGCGTGATCATTCCACGCCGGAAGCGTCGCGCCATGCGGCACGGCCCCATCCCCATCGCGCCATTCGGGCGGGGGGATGTGCAGGCCATTCCGCCCCGTCCCACGCGCCTCGCAGCGACACCAGCCCCAGTCGCCACCGAGAGCACGGCGCCCAATGAGTCGCCCGATCCGCCGGTCATCCCGATCGAAATGCGCGCCGTTGAACTCGATCAGGACGCCCGCGAAGAACGAGGGCGCGTTTTGCGCATGCACGTCGCCGGCGATCGCCCCACCGCCCCGTTCCGCGATGCGCACAGCGCGGTGACTCTTCGCCTGGAGCGTCCGCAAGACGGCACGCTGCAGTTCCTCCCCGGACGGCTCGAGGTCGTCGAAGGAGGAGAAGACGGACAGGAAATCAAGTTCGTGCGCACCCCAGGCCCGGACGGAACGACGATCACCTTTGGCCGCGCCGAAGGCGCCCAGTACCGTCACGTCCAGCTGCACGTCCCCACCGTGTCTCGCATGCATGCGAAACTCTTCCTCGACGGAAAGAGTTGGTCGATGGTCAACCTCTCGGCAACAAATCCCGTCGTCGTCAACGGGCTGCCACTCGCCGGCGAGGGCTCGTCGGTCGTCCTTCGTGAGGGTGACCGCATCGAGATGGGTGAAGTCGTCTTTCGATTCCGCGCGAAGTAGCGCGAACAACGTTCGGCAACGCGTCACAAGCGTTAGCGCGCTCCAGCACATGCGTCGAGTGCGCGTGGTATGAGCGCGCTGCACGAGCGCACGCGACCGTAGCATCCACGCAACTGTCTGGCGCGTGTAACGCCCCGACCCCTAAGTTGTGGTTTGAGTTCCAACCGTCGACGGCGAAACGTCGGACGTGGGCGCGTGTACCTCTCGCGTTGGGTGCGAGCCCACCCATGCGAACTCGTCCGTTTGCGTCGACGCCCGTTGACGCGCGCGACGACGGAATGTGACCCGGAGCCCCAAACCGGATGATGCGCGTCAGCGCCCTGAGCCTGGTGGTGATTTTCGCGTCGCTGGCAGTGGCCAGCGCGGCGATCTTGCTATGGGTGTGGATCGCGCGACGGAAGCGCGACGCCGCGCTGCGTGCGCACGGAAAACCAGCGCTGATCATGCCGATCGTCAGCGCGGTCGACGTTCCGCGCGCCCCGATCGTCCGCGATATCCAACCCGTGCGACGCTCGCCCATCACCGCGCTCGCCGTCGCCGAACGTCTGTCTCCTGAAGAGTATCAGGTCTCGTCCGGCTCGTCCGAACAGGCGCTGGTCACCATGACGACCGGCGAAACGGTGATGAGCGATGAGATCGCCGAGCAGATTCAGGGTCACGCCCTGCGCTTTCATCGCCCCGCCGATCGCACGCGCCCCTATCTCCCAGGACACCTCCTGGTCATCGAAGGCAATGACGCCGGCGTCGAAGTGCACTTCGTTCGGCTGGCGCAGCAGGAGGATCCGGTGATCACGTTCGGACGGAGCGAAGGGCCGCCGTTCCGCCACGTGCAACTCCTGGAACCGACGGTGAGTCGCGCGCACGCGCGCATGGCCTTCGACGGCGATGGCTGGTCGCTCACGAATCTCTCGCGTACCAATCCTGTACTCGTCAATCGCATCGCGCTCAGCGACGAACAACCCGTTCCGCTGCAGGATGGCGATCGAATCGAGATGGGCGCGCTGGTCTTCCGCTACCTATGGCGATGACCGAGGGCGCAGTGCAGGACGGGGGCGGCACCGGGAGCGGAGGTTGGCCGCACGAGCTGGACACCGAGTACGAGTGCCTAGGTGAACTCGGGCGCGGCGGGATGGCGGTGGTCTATCGCGCGCGCGAACGTTCGCTCGGGCGCGACGTCGCGATCAAGGTCGTGCGCCCGCGCTTCCACGCCGACAACGAATCGGTCGCACGCCTCGCCCGAGAGGCGCGAACGGTCGCGCAGCTCGAGCACCCGAACATCGTCTCGCTGCACGCGGTCAAGCAGCTCACCAGCGGCCTGGCGCTCGTGATGCAGCTGATCCCGGGGATGACGCTCAAGGGAGCGCTCTCGCGAGGTGCGCTCTCTCCCGTCGAAGCCGAGCAGGTGCTTCGCGACATTGCGCGCGCCCTGGCCTACGCGCACCGCTGCGGCGTCGTGCACCGCGACGTGAAGCCCGAGAACATCTTCCTCGACGAGATCACCGGTCGCGCCCTGCTCTCCGACTTTGGAGTGGCGCGCTCCATCGAGGAGAACACCGAGCTCACGGCGACCGGTACGGCGATCGGGACACCGACCTACATGTCTCCCGAGCAGATCGACGGCGGACACCTCGATGGCCGGAGCGACCTGTATGCGTTAGGCATGGTCGGGTGGGAGATGCTGTCGGGACAACGCCCGTGGGCCGGCGAGTCGCTGTACAGCGTCATCTACCGACAGAAGCACGACCCGCTCCCGCCGCTCGACCAGCTCCGCTCGGACGTCCCGCCCAAGTTGCAGTTCCTGATCGAAGGGTTGATGCACAAGAATCCGGAGCGGCGTTGGATCAGCGCCGCCCGGTTCCTGACGCTCCTCTCGAGCGAAACGCCGATCCCCGGCTTCAAGGAGTGGCAGTCGCAGGCCAAGAAGCGCCGGAAGAGCGGCGGCTTCCGTGGCATTACCCCGCCTCGCGGTCCTGCCATGGTCGGCCCCAGCACGACGCCTGCCTCCTCGACGCTCCGCTTCCGTCGCGGCGAGACGCCCGACGGCGTCGACGTCTCGGGTTCGCCCGACGAACGGCAAGCGATCGCCATCGCCGACACGGAGTCGACGCAGCGACTTGCCTCGAGTCCCGCGTGGGGAGTGCCGGCGCAGGCGGCGGCCGAAGACGTTCCAGTCGCTCCGCGCTCCCGCATTGGATGGTACGCCTTCACGACCGTCCTCCTCCTTGCCGCAATCGCCGGCGGCTACGTCTATCGCCAGCGCCTGGTACCTCCCACCATAGCGGTGCGCGACACGACGACCTTCGCCGACGCGGCAACGGTCTCCGTTCCCGTCGTTGCCCCGACCGACAGCGCCTCCCTGATCGAGACGACGCCGTACGACTCGTTGGCCGCCGCCGCATCGGGGGGAAACGTCCTCTTCGATTCGCTCTCGCTCGGGGTACGCCCGGGAAACAACGTCGACTCGTTGCGCGCCCTCGCGGCCGCGGAGCTGACGGGGAAAAGCACCGGCACTCCCTTCCGCGCGCCGACGCGCCCGTTCGGCGCCGACGCGGGCGCCGCGCGTGCTGCACGCCCTGCGCCCGATTCCGCCGTAGCCGCGCCGGTGGTTGCTGTTTCGTTCTCGGCGGACCGCGGTAACATTGCAGCTGGCGGCAGACACTCGTGCATGATCGACGTCGCGGGGCGCGCGCTCTGTTGGGGAAACAACGAGCGCGGGCAGCTGGGCGACGGGAGTTTCGACGCCCACACCGATCCCGTCCCCGTTGCCGGCGACTTTGTGATGGCCTCGCTCTCGGCAGGCGCCTGGCATACCTGCGGCGTGTCGCGCGACGGCGAACTGCTCTGCTGGGGAAGCAATGAGGCGGGGCAGCTCGGTGACGGAACCACCACGCCGCGTTCGGCGCCCGTGCGCGTGAGCGGCGGCGCGAGCTATCGCTACGTGCGCGCCGGCGCCTCGCATTCGTGCGGGCTCACGCGAAGCGGGAGCGTCTTGTGCTGGGGGAGCAACGCTGTCGGGCAGCTGGGCGACGGCACGCGCGCGACACGTACCACGCCCTCGGCGGTGTCGCTCGGGTTGAGCGCTGGCGCCCTGACGGTCGGACGTTCACACAGCTGCGCCCTCACCATCGATGGCGTCGCCTGGTGCTGGGGTCAGAACGACGGCGGCCAACTCGGCGACGGTACCACGACCGCGCGCTCGACTCCTGCGCAGGTCTCCACCGATCAGCGCTTCATCTCGATCGCCGCTGGCAACCAGCACACCTGCGCCGTCGCGACGACGGGAACTGTGTACTGCTGGGGGAGCAACAGCTACGGCCAGCTTGGGACGGGCTCCACCATCGACGCGTCCACGCCGCAGCCCATCGACTTGGCCCAATCGTTTGCGACGGTTACAGCAGGGCAGCTGCACAGCTGCGCCCGGACCCGTGACGGGCGCGCCTACTGCTGGGGGCGCAACTCGTACGGACAGCTTGGTGACGGAAGCACTGCCGATCGCGTTCGCCCAGTGGCCGTTCGTGGCGGAACCTCCTATGCCGCGCTCAATGCCAGCGGTGCGCACACCTGCGGTGTGACGTCTGGGGGTGAAGGGTTCTGCTGGGGCTACAACATCGACGGGCAACTCGGCGGGGGTGACCGCGAGAACGCCAGCGCCCCGGCGCGCGTTCTCGGACCGAGTCGTTAGGTTCCCCCGGTCATGTCCGTTCCACCCGACTCCCGCACCCCGGCTACCCGCCGCCGCCCGTCCGCTGGCGAACGGGCGCATCCCTTTGCTGCCGCGATGCTCGCCCTGGGCGGCGTGATGCGTGGGTGGGAGCGACGGCGCAGTCGGCCGGGGGGCATTGGACGACTCGCGCTCCTCTCGGCTACCTACGCGCTCCTGCTCGTCTCCTGCGATTCGCCCTTCGCGCCTAACGACGTGGCGGTCGCCCAGATCGAGACCACGCCGATCTCGGCGACCATCACGGTCGGCGAGACGCGCGCGGTGACCGTGCGGGTGCTCGACGCCGACGGCGCCACGCTCTCCAACCGCCGCCTGTACTGGTCCTCGCAGAATCCGGCGATCGCCTCGGTGTCCCAGGACGGGATCATCACCGGCGTTGCAGCCGGCGGCACGCAGATCGCCGTGAGTGCGGGCGGGAAGTCGGCGGTGGTCCCGGTGACCGTGAACGCGCGCCCGGTGTCGCTGGTGCGCGTGACGCCGACCACCGTGTCGATCATCGCCGGCGCCACCACGCAGCTCACCGCCCAGGCGCTCGACGCAGGGAGCGAGGTAGTCGAGGGGCGCCCGGTCATCTGGTCGACGACCAACGCGTCGATCGCAACGGTTACGTCGACGGGACTCGTCACCGGCGTGAGCGCGGGGACCACGAACATCACCGCCACGATCGACGGTGTCGTCGGGAGTAGCGTGCTCACGGTGCAGCCAGTTCCCGTCGCCTCGGTGTCGCTGACGCCGACCGCCGAGGCGCTCATCGTCGGGCAGCAGTTGCAGCTCACGGCCACGCCGCGCGATGCGGCCGGGCTCCCGCTGAGCGGGCGCGCGGTGACCTGGTCGTCCAACGCACCGGCCAATGCGTCGGTCTCTTCGACCGGCGTGGTCACCGCACTGTCGCAGGGGATTGCGACGATCACCGCCACGAGCGAGGGAAAGAGCGCCACGTCGCGCATCACCGTCTCGCTCGTCCCGATCGATACCGTCACCGTCACTCCGCGCACCGCCAATCTGCCGGCGGGGCAAACGTTGCAGCTGGTCGCTCGCCTCACCGATTCCGCGGGGACGAACCTCACCGGGCGCACCGTCACCTGGGAGACGGACCAACCCACGATCGCGACGGTGAGCAGCACCGGCGTCGTGAGTGCCCTCACCGCCGGGCGTGCGAACATAACCGCGATCGCCGAGGGGAAGAGCGGAATCTCGACCATTACCGTCACGCCCGTGCCGGTTGCGAGTGTGATGATCCAGCCGGGCGCGGCAACGATCCTCATCGGCAAGACGCAGCAGTTCACCGCGACGACGCTCGACGCCTCCAACAACGTGCTGCCGGGGCGCAGCATCACCTGGATCTCCGGTGCGCCCTCGGTGGCGACAGTCACGCAGGCGGGACTC